>NZ_CP034562.1:1575000-1890000 GCF_003970675.1 Flammeovirga pectinis | reverse complement strand
GTATTAAAAGCTATGCTGTTAGTACAGGTGAGTTTTCTAATTTCCAATCTATGTTAGATGATTTCTCTGATGAAGATTTCGATATTATTCAAAAATCTGTAGAGAAAGGATATAAAGTATTTACTTCTAAGGCAGCAGAAGGTCGTCATATGAAAATAGACGATTTATTAGCTGTTGCTCAAGGTAGAGTTTGGACTGGTATTCAAGCTAAAAAAGTAGGTTTAGTAGATGAACTAGGTGGTTACAACGAAGCAATTAAGATTGCTGCAGACCTTGCAGGTTTAGAAGAAGGTGACTATAAGGTGAAGTACTTACCAGGTGAAGTAGACTTCTTCCAAGAAATCCTTAAAGGAATGGATATGGAAGTTCAGTCAAGAGTAAAACAAGCAGTACTTGGAGATTACTCAATTAAAATGGATAAGCTTTCAAATTGGATGCAATCTTTACAAGGTGTTCAAGCAACAATACCTTATTATGAAGAAATTGAAGGTTTTGAAAGACCATAATTGAATTCATATCAAATACATATAAAACAGCCACAGATTATTAATTAATTTGTGGCTGTTTTTGTTTTACAGGATATGTAGGTTTAAATCAATAAATTGATAGATCTCTTCTACAGTAAAAATATCAAAAAGCTTTTCCGAAGTAATTAGTCGAGGACCTCTATTATCAATAGTAACAGCAAGCCTGTCTTTTAGCATACTGTTCAGGTAGGGTTCTGTTATATCCCAATTACTTTGAAAACTTAAATCAGCTAATAAATTATTTTGTTCTTTTTCTTCTGATTCAATTGGTGACATAGCATCGAAAGGGTAGTGCTTATCAAGTAATAATTTATAAATTCTATTTACCTCGATAACAGCTTTAGTATCTTGACTTAAATGATTAAGCATTGCTTTAAACCACAATAAACCAGTGAAGTCTTGATTATCACTAATGATGATAACATTGTACCAATAGCTATTTAAATTCTTTGCAAGAATCTCCATAAACACGCCAACAACCCAAGTTTTTTTTGTTCTATGCTTCTCGTAGCCTTTTCTTTGAATATCTTTTAATGATTGTTCTAATGCTTGAAGAATATCATGTTTTAGGTCGTCAATATATATATCTGTAGTAGGAAAGTGTTCCTTCGCATTTTTTTGCCATGCATTAAATATTGATTGTCCTTTTTCTGGTAAGTTTAATAAAGGTGATATATCCATAATTAATAATGATTTGCTGTAAAATTACATGTATTATCTTATTAATGCTTGATTTAGAATTAGAAGTATCAATAATTAACGATAATATAATTTATTTAATAAGTAGAAGAGATTAAAACATCTTGAAAGTATTTAGTAAACAGAGCTATCAGCAAACAATTAAATTATAATAAACCAAGTAAGTGAGATAATTTTGTTCTTTCTGAAAAATAACAATCACTAGATTCTCTATTTTATAGCGTATATGGAATGAATTTTATGAATCCTTTGTTATTAGGGTAGCTAGTAAAATTTATACTTTTTCAAGAATAACATTCATTGAAAATACAACTTATAGTAAAACTTTTCATAACGATATATCTGTTGTTATATTGTTATTAGATAATTTCTTTACTGATACCCATTATACTAATATGAAAAATACTTTCTCATATTCTGATCACCTAACTCGGTTTATAGAACGCATTTATGAAATAAAGGAGAGTCACAATAACCAGATATCCCAATCTGAATTAAAAGCAACTGCATTAGAGATGGGGTTAACTGATTTTGAGTGGGATCAAATGCAAGACCTATTTACTTCGCACTTTACAAGAGCGATGAGTTATCACAAGTATAAAAATTGGGAAGATGCAATAAGCGAGTTAGATCAAGCTTTAACCATCAACCCATTCGATGAAAAAACATTATTTCTAATGTCTTCTTGCTATGCAAATAGATATTACGAAGGAGAGGAACGAGACGACAGAGAAAAATCGATCTTATTTGCCAACAAAACACTAGAGGTTAATCCGCTTGATCAAAAAGCATTACAGTTATTGAGTTCATTAAAAAAAGAAGCTCGACAAAGAAAGATAATTGAAAGAGAATCTATAAAAACATTAGTAGTAGCTTGCACATTTGGTGCAATTATATTCACAGCCTTAGCCTATTTATCTTTTTCGAATACGGTTATGACAAGTTCTTTGCCTTTTGAAACAGCAAGTGCATCTGTAGATTTAAAAACAAATGAATTTACACCAGATGTAGAGTATCAGAATGCAAGCATAGATCATGAAAATAGTTATTTCTATCTCACTGAAAATGTGATTAAAGTATTTGAAAGAAAAGCAGCATTAGTTCTGCAAGGTAAATTTTCCGAAAAAAACAATGCAGGTGTATCTGTAAGGTGGAAAGATATTGAAGGTAATATTGTTCATTCAGAGCATTTTACTCCACAGTACTTAAATGATATCAAAGACCCTATAAATGATAAGTTTAAATTGATCAGATTTTTAGAGTCTGAAAAAGCAATTGCAATTGCAAAAGTTCATATTGTAATTGATTAGTTTACTGTTAAACATTAAGCCTAATTGTCAATAATTGTATCATTTTTATAAAAAATTGCACCCATTTTTGTGTTAAATGGATGTAAAAGTCTACATAAACCTATTATTTTGATGAGATTTTGAAGTAAATGTGTTGAATAAGCAAATTAACCGTTACTTTTGAAGGCATTATTGGGCAGTTGAAATCAATTACGCAAAAATGGTACTCTTTTTTCGAGGCAATACAAACAACGTATTCGCAGTATACGCCGAACAGGCGCTTCCAAAAGAAAATTTAGAAAAACTTTCTTGGTTATTCGGCAACGCAACGTTGTGCGAAGAAAATTCTTTAGACGGCTGGTTTACAGGACCCCGTAAAGAAATGTTGACTCCTTGGAGTACAAATGCAGTAGAGATCACACAAAACATGGGAATAGAAGGATTAATCCGCATCGAAGAATTTCTTCATGTGGAATCTGAAAAATCTGCTGATTTTGATCCTATGTTACAAGCATTGTATGAAGGACTAGATAGTTCTATCTACACAATTGATGTTGAACCAGAACCTATCCGACATATTGAAGATATTAAATCTTACAATAAAGAGGAGGGATTAGCACTAAGTGACGACGAAGTAAGCTACTTACAAGAAGTAAGTGGAAAACTTAAGCGTCCTTTAACTGATTCTGAGGTGTATGGGTTTGCTCAAGTAAACTCTGAGCATTGTAGACACAAAATTTTTAATGGAATATTTGTGATTGATGGTGAAGAAAAGCCAACATCACTTTTCCAATTAATTAAAAAGACTTCGAAAGAAGCACCTGATAACATAGTATCAGCGTATTCTGATAACGTAGCCTTTATAAAAGGACCTGTTTCAGAACAATTTGCTCCTGTAACGCAAGATAAACCCGACTTCTTTGAAACAAAGGATTTCGAATCGGTTATCTCTTTAAAAGCAGAAACACATAACTTTCCAACAACTGTAGAGCCATTTAATGGTGCTGCTACTGGATCTGGTGGTGAAATCAGAGATAGAGTTGCAGGTGGTAAGGGTTCTATGCCTTTAGCAGGTACAGCTGTTTACATGACGTCTTACTCTCGTTTAGAAGAGAACAAACGTCAATGGGAACAAGGAATGGAAGAAAGACCATGGTTGTATCAAACACCTATGGAAATTCTTATAAAAGCATCAAACGGAGCATCTGATTTTGGTAACAAATTTGGAATGCCTTTAATTACAGGTTCAGTACTTACTTTTGAACATGAAGAAGCCGACAAAAAGCACGGTTTTGATAAAGTAATTATGATGGCCGGTGGTATTGGGTATGCTAAGAACAGAGATGCCTTAAAAGATACTCCAGAGAAAGGTGATAAAGTTGTTGTAATGGGTGGTGACAACTACCGTATTGGTATGGGCGGTGGCGCCGTATCTTCTGTTGCAACAGGTGAATTCTCTAACTCTATTGAGCTTAATGCAATTCAACGTTCGAATCCGGAAATGCAAAAGCGTGTGTACAATGCAGTACGTGCTATGGCAGAAGCTGATGAAAACCCTATCGTATTAATTCATGATCACGGTGCTGGTGGACATCTAAATTGTTTATCTGAGTTAGTTGAAGAAACAGGTGCTAGAATTGATGTTGATAAATTACCTGTAGGTGATCCGACATTATCTGGAAAAGAAATAGTTGGTAACGAATCTCAAGAAAGAATGGGATTAGTTATTAATGAAAAAGATATTGAAACTTTACATCGTGTATCAGATCGTGAGCGTGCACCATTCTACGTAGTAGGTGAGACAACTGGTGATATGCAATTCACTTTTAAAGATTCTAAAACAGGAGAAGCTCCAATAGATATGCCTTTAGAGTATATGTTTGGTAAAGCTCCTAAAACAATCATGAAAGATACTAGTATTGCACCTAACTTCTCTGAAATAGAAGTAGAGGCTACAAAAGTACATGAGTATCTAAATGATGTTTTACAACTTGAGTCTGTTGCATCAAAAGATTGGTTAACAAATAAAGTAGACCGTTCTGTAACAGGTAGAGTAGCAAAACAACAAACTGCTGGTTCATTACAGTTGCCTTTAAATAATGTGTCTGTTATGGCATGTGATTTTAGAGGAAAATCTGGTATTGCAACTACAATAGGGCATGCTCCTGTAGCAGCAATGATAGACCCTGCAGCGGGTTCTAAAATTGCTATTGCAGAATCTTTAACTAACCTTGTTTGGGCACCGCTTGCTCATGGTTTAACAAGTATATCACTTTCAGCTAACTGGATGTGGCCTTGTAAAAACGAAGGTGAAGATGCTCGTTTATACAAAGCTGTAGAAGCTTGTTCAGAATTTGCGATTGAGTTGGGAGTTAATATTCCTACAGGGAAGGATTCACTTTCTATGACTCAAAAGTATGGTGATGAAAAAGTGTATTCTCCTGGTACAGTAATTATATCTACTGTTGGTGAAGTTGACGATCTTAAGAAAGTAGTTGAACCTGTAGCAAAAGTTGGTAAGAAATTAATCTATATCGATTTAGCTCAAGGTGGTTATGAATTAGGTGGTTCTACACTTGCTCAGGTATTAAATAAAGTAGGTACTAAGGTATCTTCTGTTCAAGATGCAAAATACTTCTCTACTGCTTTCGAAACAATTCAAGCATTAATTAAAGAAGGACAAATTGTATCGGGTCATGATGTTTCTGCTGGTGGTTTAATAACTGCGATCTTAGAAATGACTTTCCCAGAACAAAATATAGCATACAATGTAGATTTATCAGATTTAAATTCTGATAGTCTTACAAATGTATTGTTCTCAGAAACTGCATCAGTAATATTCCAAGTAGAAGACGAAGCTGTAGCAACTAAAACTTTAGATGCTGCTAATGTTAAGTATTCTGTAATTGGTGAAGCAGTAGAAGGTGCAAATACAACAGTTGCATTCAATGGTACTAACTTATCATTTGATGTTGCAGCTTTACGTGATGTATGGTATAAGACTTCTTATTTATTAGATAGACAACAAAGTGGAAGTGATTTAGCTAAGGAACGTTATGATTCTTACAAAAATGCACCGCTTCACTATACATTCCCTAAAGGGTTTGAAGGTAAGTTAGCTAATTATAAGATAGATGCTGATAGAAAAGAACGTACAGGTGTTAAAGCAGCAATTATTCGTGAGAAAGGTGTAAATGGCGATCGTGAGATGGCTTATTCAATGCACTTAGCTGGTTTTGATGTAAAAGATGTTCACATGACAGATTTAATTGCTGGTCGTGAAGATCTTTCAGACGTTAATCTTATTGTTTTTGTTGGTGGTTTCTCAAATTCAGATGTTTTAGGTTCAGCTAAGGGCTGGGCAGGGGCATTCCTTTACAATGAGAAAGCAAAACAAGCTTTAGATAACTTCTATGCTAGAGAAGATACATTGAGTTTAGGTGTATGTAACGGTTGTCAATTAATGATTGAACTAGGTTTAGTGACTAAAGGTCATGATCAAAAACCTAAGATGTTACATAACGAATCTCATAAATTTGAATCTGGTTTCGTGAATATGGAAATTCCACAAAACGAAACAGTGATGTTAAGTTCTTTATCAAATACTCGTTTAGGTGTGTGGATTGCACATGGTGAAGGTAAATTTGATCTTCCTTACGGAGAAGAAAAATATAACATTGTTGGTAAGTATGGATATGAATCTTATCCTGCAAACCCGAACGGTTCAGCTTATAATACTTCAGCTTTAGCTTCTGATGATGGTAGACATTTAGTTATGATGCCTCACTTAGAACGTGCTATTTTCCCTTGGAACTGGGCGCATTACCCAGAAGATAGAAAAGGCACTGATGAAGTATCTCCTTGGATTGAAGCTTTTGTTAATGCTAAAAATTGGGTTGCTAAAAAAGTAAGTCAGATAGAAGCTTAATATTGATCTAAATATAAAAAACCTCTTGATGATTATCATTAAGAGGTTTTTTTTTGTTCCTTCTTTTTTACAGACTTCTTGCCTTGGTCTTTTTGTTTATAGATTAGAAAATAAAACATCATGATTAATATTAGTATTTCTCCCATGCCTTTAAATTTTGTGTTCTATTTTCTTTTTTAACCAAGGCCTAATCTCAAATATGTAAAGTGCTACTAATGTAATTATTAACTCATCCACTTTTTTATGTTAGAATTTAAACCATATGTAGTTTTGTAACGAATATTTATTTCATAAAGTTTTACTGTATTGTTCGATAAACGTTAATTAGTTTAATCAACTGATATAATAAGAGGTACAACTATTTAATAAATTGAAAAACTATATTGTTTATTTATATTCATTCTAAAAAAAATGTTAAATACATTTGTGCATATCAAAATTAAAAAAAAATAATATGTTGTTCATACACAAAAATATAGATACACCACAATTAATTCTTAGCGTAAGCAGAGAAGGTGTAACTCTTATGAGAGTGTTTGGATAGATTATATATTTATATAGTGAAAGGTCCGGATACTCAATGTATTCGGACCTTTTTTTTGTTTCACATTTTAAACTTTAAAAGCAATGTCTTTTATCAAAAAACAAGAGGCCTCAATAGGCTATCGCAGTTTATGGAATCAATTTTTAGCTCGTCCAAAGTTTCAGAAGAAACGAGTTCAATTTAATACTTAGAAAAAAATCAAAATGAAAAATTTATTTAAACTATCTTGTATAGTAGTCCTCAGTTTGTTGGGAAGCTATTTCTACATGAGTGAACATTTTGTTGCACTTATGCAAACCGCATTATACCTATTAGGAACAGTACTAATAGTAGTTTTACCTTTTATCTTATTCGACAAAAAGTCTTTAGATAAACCAAAGGAAAACAAAACAATAGAGAGAGAAAAAACACATGAAGAATTTGTGAAAACACTCCAAACAACTCTATTAGAAAAAGGTGATAAGGAATCTATCTACATGTCAATCTACAAAGTAGATAATTCACCTTAATTTAGATTTAGCTTGAGGCAGTTTATTTACTGCCTCTTTTTTTTTGTTTCAATTTTGGAATAAAAAAATTTATTACTATATTTGTTTAAACAAATAATGTATAGACAAATAAATACATGAAAAACGATAAAATATATTCAATTCAACAAATAGGAGCACAGTGGCCAACTTTAGATCCTTTTTTATTTACTGCACATCATAAAGAAGTTTACCCAAAGGGAAATGAGGATATGACAATCAGTGAATCTTTAACAGGTAGAAATATTGGTTCAGATTTTTCATCAAAAGACGGATGGAGCATGTATCATGGCCGAAAAATACCAGGTTTTCCGTACCACCCTCATAGAGGTTTTGAAACTGTAACCATTGTTGAAGAAGGGTTAGCAGACCATTCTGATTCTTTAGGATCTGCAGGTAGATTTGGGGAAGGAGATGTGCAATGGATGACAGCAGGTGCCGGAGTTCAACATTCAGAAATGTTCCCATTATTAAATACAAAAGAAAAAAACCCAGTCGAATTATTTCAAATTTGGTTAAACCTTCCTAAAAAGGATAAAATGGTAGAACCAAGTTATAAGATGTTATGGCATGAAGATATACCTCTTGTAAACGAGAAAGATGTTAACGGTAACGCTATAGAAATTAAAGTAATTGCAGGGACATATAAAAATACAAATCCATTAGCATCTACACCAAACTCTTGGGCTGCAGATAAAAATCATAATGTAGGAATATGGAGAGTTCATTTAGACGCAAATGCAGAATGGTCGCTTCCTGCAACTGCTAAAACATCTAATAGAGCAATATATTTTTATAAAGGTGATAGCATTTCTGTAGATTCAACAACTATAGAAGAAAATGTCATGTTTCATGTTAATCCAGAGGCTGAATTAAAAATAAAGGCAGGGGACTCAGATACTTATATTTTGGTACTACAAGGAGACCCAATTGGTGAATCTGTTGCTAAACACGGACCTTTTGTTATGAATACAAGAGCAGAATTACAACAGGCATTTAATGATTTTCAAAATACTCAATTTGGTGGTTGGCCATGGGATAAACAAGAAATGGTACATGCTAAGAATAAAGGAAGGTTTGCATTACATGCAGATGGTAAATTAGAAGAAAAGTAAAAATTTATGCCCATTTGGAAAGTATTTCAAATGGGCTTTTTGATTATTCTGTATCAAAATTATTTAAATAATCAGAAGGAATAATTTTTAAGTTCTTTCTGATATACTCTCTATAACTTACCAAATCAGGAAATTTTGAGAAGAACATTATTTTATCTTCTTTAATAGAATTTGATTTATTGATCGTATCAAGTACAAAAAATGTCCAAGCTTCAGCAATGTCTTCTTCAGGTGTTTCAGCAGCATAATCAGTTACAAATTGATCAATATTTAACAAATAGAAATCATATAGTTTCTTTAATTTCCTTCTCTCATTTCTTATTTTATCAATTTCATCCCAACGGAATAGAAGGTCATCTTTCCAGAAATTTTTAATATATTGATCTAGGTAACTACCTTTTTTAGCATACCCTTCAGATGTTAAATAACCTTTCTCATTATCTTGGTATTGATCATCTGTTGGCTCAATTTGACTTGCATTTAGTGTTAGCACATGCCCAAATTCATGGATTAAAGTATGCTGATAATCAATAATAACTTTTTCATCATGTGATGAAAGATCGGTATCTTTCACATCTAACTCAATTTGCCATTCTGAGTTATTCTCATTTAAACTATTCATTCCGCCAAGATCTTCTTGAATTCCATCTGTATAAAGTCTAAATGATGTGATATATTGTTTTATTGGCTCATGGGGTAGAGTATTTGTAATAAAAGACCAATACTCTATACCAATAACATCAGATTCATTATTATTTAGAATTATTTCTCCATTTTTGATGGCCCATAACCCGATTTCTGTTCCAACTTTTTCTTGACCTACTACTGTGAAAGAGAAAGTAATAAAGTAGAGTAATGAGTAGATTCTTATCATAATTATTAAGAGAGATTTAAATTTATATCAGCAATAGAAATTACAAAATTGATAGGTCACAAAAAAGAGGTGAACTGATTATCTATCAATCCACCTCTTAATTTCAAAAAACTATATATTAATGAAGACTACATCCACATTTAGGAATTGTAAAACCATTTGTTTGTTCATGCCATTCAAATGATTCATTATAACCATCTTCTTCCCAATAGAATTTTTTGCGTTTTTCTCCATCAATCTGATCCATATTTTCAGCATCGTAGAGAACTCCGTTAATCATTACTTTTTCTATTGATTCACTGTTATAAATATCTTCTAAAGGATTTTTCTCAAGAATAATTAGATCGGCTAATTTACCTTTTTCTAGAGAACCAATGTCATCATCTAAGCCAAGATAATGGGCTCCATTATAAGTTGCAGATCGGATGGCCTCCATAGGTGACATTCCGCCTTGTGCTAACATCCATAATTCCCAATGTGCTCCAATTCCTTGTATCTGACCATGAGCACCTAGATTCACTTTTACTCCTTTATCAGACAACATTTTTGCAGATTTAGAAGTGGCAATATGTCCAATTTCATATTCCTTTTCAGGAACCATAGTTCTATGTCTAGAACGACTATCAATAATTGCTCTAGGTGTAAACTTTAAAAGACGTTCTTTTTCCCAAACATTTGTATGTTGGTACCAATAGTATTCCCCATTAATGCCACCGTAGTTTACAATTAATGTAGGAGTGTAGCCAACTTCTGTTTTAGCCCAAAGGTTTTGGACATCATTAAAAACAGGAGTAACAGGAATGTTATGCTCAATACCTGTATGTCCATCAACAATCATAGACATGTTATGGTAGAATGTTGAACCACCCTCAGGAACAACCATTATTTCTTCTTCTTCTGCAGCTTTTATAACTTGCTGACGTTGTTCTCTTCTTGGTTGATTATAACTTTTAACCGAGATAGCTCCCCAAGCTTTTGTTCTTCTTATGGCAGATCTTGCGTCTTCCAGACTATTAATATTAGCTTTAAAATCACCATCAGCACCATAAAGAATTACTCCTGTAGAATAAATACGAGGGCCAACCATTGCTCCAGTTCTAACCATTTCAGACTGGTTAAATACCATTTCTGAATTAGCAGAAGGATCATGAGTAGTGGTTACACCATACGCAAGATTGGTATAATATGGCCAATTTTGTTGAGCACTAAGCCCTAATCTAAATGCACCCAAATGCGCGTGTGCATCTACAATACCAGGCATAATAGTTTTATTTTCACAATCAATTACCTTAGCATTAGATGGTATTTTGATATCACTTCCAATAGCTTGAATTCTATTTTCTTTAATAATTATAGTACCATTTTCAATCACCTTATTTTGATTATCTACTGTAATAATTCTAGCATTTGTTAAAGCATACACAGTAGTTGGTTTTGCCGAAGCAAGCTCTAAATTAATTTCCACACCTTCTGACTTCATCTCAGGTAATTCTTTTGGAGCACCCTCTACAAAAGAGAAAACATCTTTTAAGTCAGTAGAAAAATATTCATTTCCTAAAGACCAATGCAACTGAGTATTATCATTAGACCAATGGATATTATAACCTGCATCTTTGGCAACTTGGGCAACAGGTATTGCTTTAGTAGAAGAGGACAGATCAATAGGTTTTCCAGTCTTTGGCATAGGAGCAATATAAACTTTAAATAACTCTGTAAATGCAATCCATTTGTTATCAGGTGAAGGCACAAATTGGTTTGTGTATTTTGTTGTGAAATGTACTTTTACATCTTCTCCATTTAAATTTACACTCTTGAATGCTTTTTTAAGACTCCCGAAGAAGAATCCACCTGTTTGATAAAAAACACGATCGCCTTTTGCATTAAATTTAGGGAAATCACCACTTTCAATCACTCTCTTTAATGTAGTTAAGTCTGAAATTGCAACTGTGTAAATTCCAGGATTTTTTGTAAATGCATAACCTTGTTGATTATTACCAGTTTCTTTTACAAAAACTAAAGTTTTATTATCTGATGAAAATTGTGGTCTTCTATATATTCCTTTTGGTAGAGCTAGGGTAGAAGTTGAATTATCTTTTAGATTAATGACATGAATTTTTCCTTTTTCTTGATCTGACCATGACGTATAAACCAATTTATTACCATCTAAAGAAATACTAGGTTCATATTCAAAAGCAAGATTTTGATTGGTTAGTCTCTTTGGTTTTCCATTAGGTAATTTTTTGCTGTACAAATAACCAGCAGCATGAAAATAAATTGTTTTTCCATCTTTAGAGGTTACAACATTTCTAATTGCCTTTGCTGTAAATTTATCTGGTGCAACTTCATGTTTAAATCGAAGTGATTTAGAGACTTCTTGATCAACATCTACAGAAAAAGGAATAATTTCTCCTTTGCCAGTAGTTGAGTTAACTTTCCATATTTTACCACCTTTACCCCAAATAATAATATGTTTATCATCTGGTGTCCATGCATATTTTGTAGCAGGTCCAAAAATAGCCCAAGCTTCTTGTTGATCTTTTTCTAGTTGATCAAATAGAGGAGTTTGTGTATTATTTTCAAAATCGTGTATATACAAAACAGATTTTGTTCTTACTCTTCTAATAAATGATAGCTTTTTACCATCATTAGAGGGTTTCGGACCAATTGCTCCTCCAGGACCACTAACAACAGTTTTAGTTTCTCCAGTTTGTCTATCGTAAGATTTAATTACATAAATCTGGTTATTAGGATCTTTGTTGTATTGGAAAAACCCACCAGGGTATACATCTTCAGAAAAATAGATATATTTACCATCTTTTGATACACTAGGTTCATTAATATCTTGTTGCTCATTTTTTCTTTTAACGAGCTCAATGCCATCACCTCCAGAAATATGATACATCCATAAAGCACCTGCTCCTAAAGACCTTGTAAAAGTATAGTGCTTTCTTGCAACTAAATACTGGCTGTCTTCTGTCCAAGTAGGATTATTTAATAATCTAAATTTCTCACTTGTTACTTGTTTAGGATCAGATCCATCTGTTTTCATAAACCAGATATTATCTCCGCCACCAGCGTCAGAAGTAAAGGCTATATATTTTCCGTTTGGAGAATATTTTGGTTGAACTTCCCAAGCTAAACCACCTTTAAGTAGCGTTGCTTTTCCACCAGTTATTGGCATAACATATATGTCACCTAATAAATCAAATACTATTGATTTACCGTCTGGGCTAACATCTAAATTTAGCCATGTACCTTCATCTGTAGTGAAATTAATTTTGGAAGTCTCTCTTTGTGGCTTATTTACATTCCACTTTTCCGCTTTTTCTTGAGCGAAAGTTGTTGTGATACAAGAGAGTAATAAAAACTTAATTGATAAGTGTAGGTTACGCTTATTAATCATTTACTTTGAGTTAAAACTTAGTACTTATTGAATTGTATTGCAATGTGTTAATTACTTAAGGAGTATCAAATTTTTAAAGTAATGAAAATGTTTTTTTAACAAGTATTAGGGTGTGCTTAAAGTATCATTTTTGATCATATCAAATATGATAGAACTATTGGCATACTATATGAAAATAAAAAGTCGATAATCACTATAATTATCGACCTCTTAATATTGTATTTTTATTTCATGATGATCTCATCAGTTTTTTGCTGTTCTTTATTAGGAGGGCTCTCATTAAAGATTTTATTCAATTTTCCATTTACCCAATATCCTTTTGTAATACCAGAACTTGTTGATAATACACCTTTGCCATTTTGTAAATCTTTTCGGAATTCTCCTTTATAAACATCACCATTTGCGAGAATCAAAACACCATAACCTTTCTTCTTTCCTTTCTTAAAAGATCCAGTATACTGTCTTTTATCATTATAAGTATAGATGCCATTTCCATGAGGTCTAGAATCAAAAAATTCTCCAATATAATGATCTCCATTTTTGTATGAGAAATCACCTTTACCCTGAATTATATCATCAACAAAATTACCTTCGTACCTATTGCCATCAGACCAAAGGAAAATACCATGGCCATTAAATTTATTATCCTTAAAGTGTCCTTTATAAACAGAGCCATCAGCCCATTTTAAAGTGCCTTCTCCTTCAAAATTACCATTTGAAAATTCACCCGAATATTCATTTCCATTAAAAGAAAATACACCTGTTCCATTAGGATAGCCTTTGACCCATTCTCCTTTATAAGAATCTTGGTTCTTATAGATCATTTTGCCTTTTCCATTTTCACAATCACCTTCAACACAAGTTTGAGCTGTTGTTATGAAAGAAAAAAGTATTAATGATATAAGAATATAAGTTTGTTTAAACATACTGTAGATTTTACCTTGATACTACAAATATGACATATAAAATCAATCAATAGGTCAACCTGTTAAGTATTATTAGTTCTTATTAAAGTTCTATTTATATCAGATAATCAGTTATTTATTGAAATAATAATACAAACTGTAGCACTCCTGCACATCCACCAAGAATAGCACCTACAATAATTAGAATCCATTCATCTTCTTTAAAAGCAGGTCTTAGTAGTCCTTCAAAATCATCATAAGGTAAGTTTTCGATTTTCTTTTGAATGTTATTTTTTAAATCAAAGACTTGATCAGCATACGGGAAAGCGTCTCTTAAACAAATATGAAACTCTGCCATAAAAGTGAAGTGAGCAATATTTTTCACAATCTGTAAATGTTTTTGAGCGAAATCTTCGTCTACAAATTTTTGAATAACATCTTTAATGTCGTCATAAGTATCATCTACTAATTCACTTATTCTAATATTAAAAATTTGAGATAATTTCTTCTTACCTGTATTTTGGAGTGTATATCTAAAAATACGTTCTGTAGTTAAAACTTCTTGAGTAATAATTTTTGAATAAACTTCTGCAACAGTAATTTGTCTTTGCAAAAATAAACCTTGAAACCTCATTCCTAAGAAATAAATAGGTTCTTTAGGTTCAAAAATTAATTTTAAAGCCAACCAATTTGTAGCATACCCTACAATTATTCCGAATAGAGGTAATAACCACCAAGGGTTGTAAAAATAAGCAATCACCATTTGAACTAGGCCAAATAAGAAACCAAAATACAAACCAGAAATCTCTATAAATTTAAATTCTTTTTCACCACACTTCATAAAGATCTCATTCAAAAGTCCAGGCTTTTCAAGAACAGTATCTAATGTTAGTTTTTTAAGGTCTAACATTTCTCGAATGTTACTACCAATGTCGTAAAGTATCTTTTCAGTTACTCCTGGAATTTTTTGTTCTATAGTTTCATAAATGGATACCTTAACAGAAGTAGGAGAGTTTTCCCACAGATAAGGTATTTCTGATTGCATAATTAGATCGACTGTTTTTCTCGTCACTTTAGACAATGATTCTTCCATTTCATGAGAAACAATATCGGGATCTAGTAATGCGAATTGATCCTCTATTTTTAAAAGTTTTGCAGTAAGAAGATCAACTGATTTAGAAGCAATTTTTGTTGATTTAGCAGGAATAATTCCTTGCCATCCAAATGGTCTTATTCCAAAAAAATGAATAGGATAGAACATCATTTTGATTGCTGCAAAGTTTGTAAACCATCCTACAAAACCACTTATTAGAGGTATTGAAATATATAAGAAAAAGTCATTAATAGTAAAAGTCGAATCCATAGAGCTAAGTTACTAGTTGTTTCTAACTCAAAACAAAAAAAACTCCAACTATATTTATAATTGGAGTTTTTTGAATCAATACTTCGGTAAAATAATATATTTTTCAAGCAGCAATTTGACCTAATTTTCGAATCATCTCAAATTGCTGTTTATTTTTTTCAACATCTACATCAATTCGAAATACACTAAAAATCTTTTTTAGTATTAACTCATTGAAATAGAGTGTTTTTATGTTAGCCATTGAAAAGGGGCCTCTTTCCTTTTTTTCTTGATTGATCCAATGAAAAGCCTTAGCAATTGAGACAGAAGTAAGTGCCATATTAGTATGAAAATGAATTTTATTTTTACTTATTCCTTGACAACCTGTAAGACTTGTATGCTGTTTTGCATCTCGAAAAAGAAATTCTATGTGAAAACGTAATCTGTAATAATTGAAAATTTGGAAGGCCTCTTGATTTAGATCTGTTGAAAAGAATATTTTTTGCTTGAGCTTTTGATTTTTAAATTGAACAAGTGCAATCATTACTTCTCTTTTTAAAGCAACGCTATAAATTTTTGCAGAGTACAAATAATATAAGTCTGTATCATCTTCTAACTGAAAAATATCGAGATCAATATTTTTCCAGTCTACTTTTCCGTTGAATTTTTTAGGTCTACCGCGTTTTCCTGTTTTTGGTCCTTCAAATAAATACCTTGCATTCATATCACCTCTAAATCGACTAAGTACAGTAAAGCCAGCCTCATCTAATGGTCGAACAAACTTTTCTTTTGCAAAATAAGCATCAGCTACAACATACTTAGAATGCGTCAATAATTGCTCTTTATGTGTAAGCAAAGTGGATGCATAATGGTCAACTAAACTCATGCCTTTCTCCTTTAATTCTGTAATTGAAGGCGTTTGGATTGCATCATAATGAAAGGCATTACGACTTTCTACATCAACAATTCCAATACCTGATAAATCCAATCCTTTTTGAGCTTTACCAGCACATCCGGACCAATATTTCCCTAAACCATAGGTTTTCTTACCACTTTTACTGAGGTAAACAGGATCGAAAGCTATTATTTTTTCATCACCACAATGTTCATTGATCAAATGATGATTAAATTCTGAAAAAGAAAAACCTGATTCGAAATTATTTCGGTAAGTTTTTTCACTATATGAACCATACCTTGATAACTGAAGAAAATTAATTTTCCCCTTGATACTCAAGAAGAGTATAAAACATTCTGTTAAAAAGTTGACTTTACTTTTTCTTAAGTCAGACATTTTTGATAATATTGGTCCTATGAAAGCTCTGCTTTCCATAATTAGCTGTTTTTTGTTGGTAGGACTTCAAAATTACAGCTTTTTATGTTTTATAGGGATTTTGAAAAAATTACCGAAGTATTGTTGAATACTACTTTATCATTTATGCTGATACCTTTCCACTGATTAATAGATATAATTCTACTAAAGCTATAAAAATAAATATTGCAGCAAGTATCCGTTCTTTAAAGGATAACACAAAAGTGTCTTTTTTATGCATTTGATAATAAAAACCAAAACCTATTGCATAAAAAATAGAAGACATTAAGATATAGTTTAAACCTGCAGCATACATTAACCAAGCACAATATATTGACGAGAATAAACCAATTAAAAATGCTTTTCTTCTTTTTTTAATGTCTTGCTTATAAATATTTCTGTTGTAAGCCTCTTTTACCAAAAACAGAGAACTTAAAAAGTAAGTAGGTAAAATCATTACCCCAGCTATATTAATAGCAGCCAAATATACATGCTGTGCAAAAACGACACACAACAATGTTATTTGAATCACTATACTTGATATAATTAATGAGTTTTTTGGTGCACCATGCTTGTTGTCTAAATCAAAAAACTTTGGCATAACACCGTTTTTTGCTGCTTGAGAGGGTACTTCAGCAACTAAAATAGTCCATGCTATCCAAGCTCCTAAAATTGAAATGATCACGCATATATTTACAAAAAGAACACCCCAATTACCAACTGCACTAGCAATAACTCCACCAGTAGATGGTGTTAATAATTGAGCAAGCTCTGTTTGTTTCATCAATCCAAATGATAAAACAGATATTAGGACATATATAATTAAAGCTGCGAAAAAACCAATAGCTGTAGCTTTAGACACATCTGCTCTTTTTTTAGCCTTTGTAGAAATAACTACAGCACCTTCAATACCAATAAAACACCATAATGTTACCATCATAGTACTTTTTATCTGACTACCTAATCCACCTAAGTTTAAGTTAGTACCCCAAATGTCAAAACTAAGATTATCTATTTGAGTGTAGATAAGCATTAAGCCTATAATTGCAATTAAACCAATGAACTTAGCAATTGTAGAAACGGTATTGAGAAATGCAGTGTTACTGGTTCCATACATAGAGAGATAATTCATTAGCCATATAAATACAGAACCTACAATTATCATTTCCTTACCGTGTTCGAGTAAAATAGGGAAGAAGGAACCAAATGCATCATTAAGCATAACAGCAAAAGCTACATTACCGAATGCAGCACAAAGCCAATAACCCCAAGCAGCATTAAAGCCAACATATTTCCCAAACCCTTCTTCAGCATAAGCATATATATCAGATTTAATATCCTGCCTTTGATCAGATAGAATTGCAAAAGAGCGTATCAAAAACCAAATACCGATTCCAGAAATTATCCATGATATAATAACAGCTCCTAATGCTGCTCCATGTGCTATATTCTGAGGAATATTAAATACCCCACTACCAACCATAGAACCAAAAACAATTGCTATTAGTCCAATAAGTCCAACTTTATTATCTTTATTTTTCATTATTTTATATACAGACAAACTACTATCATATACAATAGTACTTGTTTAATTACTTTTTAATTGAAAACTTAAATCTTATTAATAGAATAGAAGTATATGTTGGTTAATGAAAATCAAGCATAGTTTCCATAAAGTTTTCAAATAAGAATAATCTTAATTAACGACTAATTTTCTGTCATTTTTAAAAGTTGTTGATTAATCCTAAAATCGTACAACAATCTCGAAATTTCACAATATGTTTTTGATGCTCATTAAATTTAAATATATTTAAATATTAGTGAGTAATTATTCAATCACTTAATATGTAGTGTGTTATGAATTATATTAAATAGTACACTCAACTTACAAAAAACACCATGGAAATTAGTACAGAATATGACTATGTAATTATTGGCTCTGGCTTTGGAGGGTCTGTATCTGCAATGCGTCTTTCAGAAAAAGGGTACAAGGTTTTGGTTATAGAAAAAGGGAAAAGATTAAATGCAGAAAATGTACCCAAAACTGATTGGAATATTCCGAAATTTTTATGGGCTCCTTTCTTAAAATGTTTTGGTCCGCAAAGCCTTACATTCTTCAAAGAAGTATTTATTCTTGGAGGGGTAGGCGTTGGTGGGGGAAGTAATGTTTATGGAAATACACATATGTTTCCATCCGATAAATTTTTCAACAATAAAGCATGGTCTCATTTAAATACTGATTGGAAGAAAACACTTTTACCATTCTATGATAAAGCTAAATTTATGCTTGGAACAATTCCTTTTACAGATCTCCACACAGAAGATCTGATTCTAAAAGAAATTGCTACAGAAATGGGAAAAGAGGAATCTTTTGGAGGTGTTAATGTGGGTGTTTATTATGGAGATGAGAATAAAGAAATAGATCCTTATTTTAATGGTTTAGGACCAAAAAGAAAGGGATGTATAAAATGTGCAGGCTGTATGTTAGGCTGTAGATACAATGCAAAAAATACATTAGATAAAAACTACCTCTTTTTTGCTGAAAAATTTGGAACAGAAATACTTCCTGAGACAATAGCAAAAGGAATACATTATAAAAACGAAGAATATTTGATCGATGTTCAATCAAGTACTTCATGGTTGAATAAGAAAAAAAGAACAATAAAAGCAAAAGGACTCATTGTTAGTGCTGGTGTTATCGGTACTATGAAATTGCTACTAAAAGAAAAGTTTCATAGTAAAAATTTACCTAATTTATCTAATCAACTAGGTAATGCTATAAGAACAAATTCAGAAATGTTGTGTGGTATCACGAATGCTGATAGAACATTAAATAATTCTGTAGCTATTAGTTCTTATTTTAATGCTGATGAGAATACACATATAGAAGTCGTTAAATACAACACTAACTCAGGTGCAATGGGTAGAATGGCAACATTAGCAACAGGGCCTGCAAAAACAGGTGTTAGAGCTGTTAAACTGATAGGTAATATTCTAACAAAGCCCTTTGATTTTATCAGAAGTACCTTTAAAATTAGAAATTGGGGTAAAAACTCTATTATCCTTTTAGTAATGCAATCTTTAGAAGAGAGTTTAAAATTAGAATGGAAAAAAGGGTTATTTGGTGGCTCAATTCGTTTTGATCCTAAAGAAAGTAATGCTGTTCCTGCTTATATAGATATTGGACAAAAAGTATTACATAGGTATGCAGAAAAAGTAAAGGGTGTCCCATTGAATGCAGGGTCAGAAATACTTCTTAATACTCCAATGACAGCACATATATTGGGAGGTTGTAAGATGGGAGATACAGCAGAAGAGGGTGTAGTCAATAATAATTTTGAAGTACATAATTACCCAAATATGTATGTTTTAGATGGGTCTATAATACCTTGTAATTTAGGTGTAAATCCAAGCTTAACGATTACATCATTAAGTGAATATGCGATGTCTCTAATTCCTGATAAGGAGGGAAATCAAAATATAAAACTAGAAGAACAACTTTTAGAAAAACATATAAAAGCTTAACAAAAAAGGATGAAAGTTACAACTAACTTTCATCCTTTTTTGTTATTCAAATTTTGAAGATATCCTCTGGATATGACTCAGTGTATGAGTGAGTTTTCCTTCTCTATTACTAAAAACACCTTCTTTAGTAAGACTATCCTCTCTCACAAAATGAGAAGCATGAATAATTTTTCCTTTGCCAGATAGGATTCCCACATGAGTTATTTTACCCTTATCATTATTAAAAAAGGCTAGGTCACCAGCTTTAGATTTTGCTAAAGTAACTTTTTTGCCAATTTCAGCTTGTTGATAAGCATCTCTCGGTAATTGTATACCATGTGCTCCCATAACTGCTTGAGATAGCCCAGAGCAATCAATTCCGAAAATTGATCTTCCACCCCATAAATAAGGTACACCTAAGTATTTACTTGCTGTATCTACAGGATTTTCTGTATTTTTAGAAGGTGAGACACTATGTAATTTGGCATATTTTAGTTGCATCTCGTCACATTTATCGTAGTGAAATGGGAGAGTAGAACCAACAGAAAGATGTATTGTTTTTTGATTATCAAAAATTGGATAAATAAGGCGTGTAACTATAGGATGTTCTTCTGCTAAATACCTTTGGGCATATTCATTAGAGACATCAGAATGCTGTCCGTACGTAATCCAACCTTCATAATTATCTTTAATCATTTTAATTTTTATCCACTCTTTTGCTCTATTAAATGATAAGATTTGATACAATTCACCATAGAGTAATTGTGATATCATTTCTGATGAGTGTGCAGCTTTTCCTCTTACTGCTAAAGTGCTATATATACAGAGTCCAAATTTTGGCTTCATTTTCTATTCTGTTTTAGTTTTACCTCCTGTAAAACTTATGCTTGCTGTAATACTAAAATTACTAGAAGTTTTTGTTAAATCAATAAGGGAATTCTGATAATTACTTTCTAGATAATAATAATTTAAAATTACTTCTAAAGATATCCTTTTCATCCAAAAATTACCAAAACCAAGACCTACTCCATAGACATTTGCAAAACCATCAAATTTAGAAACACTTTCGTTTACTACATAAGAAAGTTCAGTTTTACTTCTAGTATACGACGCTTCTCCAAAAATACCATTCTTTAGGTATTTTCGAATTTTAGGACCCCCACCTAAAAAATATTCAGAGTTCTTATTACTATAACTAAAGGATACAGTTCTTATTCCACCATGAAGGAACCCAATAAGTAATAGTTTATCAAAAATAAAATATCCAGCATTTATTCCACCAAAAGCATCTATTAGAACCTCGCTATTAGTAAAATTTAGAGTTTGGTTTTGATAAGCAATACCAAGACCGTATCCAAAACCAATATTCCATTGTCCTTTACTAGTTTGAAATAAAAAATGTTCTTTTTCATCAGTATGCATTTCTGCATTTTCTTTATCTTCTGTTTCTTGGGCATAACTAAAATGCACAATACCAGAGTACAGTGAAATAATAAAAAAGAATAGTGCGATTTTTTGTTTAAAACTCATTATATAATTGATAAGCGTTCTTTAATATACGCTTTTTCTTCTTCATTTGTCATGATTAGAAGAACTGATTTTGAAGTAAAATGCTGATCAATCGATGGTTTAAAATACCATTCTTGCCCTTCTCTAATTGCTAATACCAATGTTGAAGGAAGTTCATGTATTTTTAAATCTTTTAATGATTTACCATGACAGTTCTCTGGAATACTTATTTCTTCTAATTTAAAAAGCTCTGTTTTATCTCTTCTAACAACATCTAAAAAAGTAGTAATATTTGGACGGATCATTTCCATTGCCATTCTTCTACCACCAATAGAATGAGGAGATACGACTTCATTTGCACCTACAGAAATTAATTTATCTCTAAATGCAGGCTTTTTATTGGCTGAAACAATTCTAAAGTCAGCATTAAGTTGTCGAGCGGTTAAAGTTGTCACTAGGTTTAAGTTATCATCATTTGTACAAATAAAAATACCTGAGGCTTGTTTAATTCCTGCTGATATTAACGTTTCATCCATTGTACAATCACCTACAATACCGTAAGCATGTTTGTATTCTCTCCTGTATTGTCTATATATCTCTTCATCTTTTTCTATAAAGACAAAGTGCTTATCAGCTTTATCAAGTTCTTCAGCAATGCGCAGACCAACACGGCCTAAACCACATATAACAAAATGGTTATTTAATGTATTGATCATACGTAATGTTCTTCGTTTAAAAAATTCTTCTTGTATGTGCCCTTCTAAAAAGAAGGCAGAAAGAGAGGTGGCGATATAAGTAAATGTTCCAATACCAGAGAATGCAATAAAAATAGCAAATACTCTACCTACGGGGTTATTATCAAGGGGGATAACCTCACCATAACCAATAGTAGTAATAGTAATGGCTGTCATAAAAAAAGCATCCATTGGTTCTACAGGGTAACTAGAAGTTGCCATGAAACCAACAGTGCCAATAATCATGATAAAGAAAATCACTCCAAAAGCAGGAAGTACTTTGGCTAATAATGCTCTCATTTATACAATATTTACCTCTGGCTCTATTTTAATTGAGAATTTATTGTAGACATCTTTTTGGATAGTCATAGCTAAATCCCAAGCTTCTTCTCCAGTAGCACCTCCATTATTTACCAATACTAATGCTTGTTTAGGATAGGTACCAACATTGCCTTTTGATCTCCCTTTCCATCCTGTTGTTTCTATTAACCAACCCGCAGGGATTTTAGTAGTTAATTCTCCAACTGGATAGTGAGGTGCATTAGGATATTCTTCTAAGATGCGATTAGCAATCTCATTGGATAAAACTGGATTCTTAAAGAAACTACCGCAGTTACCAATCTCTTTTGGGTCTGGTAATTTAGCGTTACGAATGTCAATTATTACATTAGCAACTCGTAGAGGAGTTATATCTAATTCAGGATTTTTAGAAAGTTCGTCGTTAATAGCTCCATAACTAGTATTAAAAGACCAATCTTTATTTAATTTTATAGTGATTGATAATACGGATACTTTACCTTTTAACTCGTTTTTAAAAATACTGTTTCTATAACCAAATTGGCATTGAGAAGTCGAATATGTTTTAATCGTAAAGTTAGAATAATCTAAAACTTCAACTTCTTGAATTACATCTTTAACCTCAACACCATAAGCACCGATATTCTGTATAGGAGAGGCTCCAACAGTACCAGGGATGAGTGCTAGGTTTTCTATACCTTGCCAACCGTGTTCTACAGTTTTCATTACTGTATCATGCCAGTTTTCACCTGCTCCAATTTTTAGAGTAACTGTAGAGTCCGTTTCATCAATGACTTCAAAACCTTTAATTTCATTTTTAATGATAAGCCCTTCATAATCTTTAGTGAAAAGAACGTTACTTCCTCCACCAATAACCATAAACTGATTAGTAAGATTTTCTGAAATAATTTGAGATAATTCATCAGAGGATTTCGCTATAGTGAAGTATTTTGCATTCACTTTAGCTCCAAAAGTATGATAGGGTAATAAAGATTTGTTTGTTTCAATCATGACGCGTTAAAAAATATCCATGCTTATTCTTAGAATAAGCATGGATAGTAGGTTATATTATTTTGATGCGATAAACTCAACTAATTCATCAATTGGCATTTTATTAAACTGTCCTGAAGACATTAATAATAAGTTCTTGTTTTCCCAATCAATTTCTTTTAAACGTTGGTATAAAGCTTTTTCATCTGTAAAAACTTCTACGTTTTTCTGATCAAATGCTTTATAAATATCATCAGCTGTAATTTTTTCTAAACCTTTATTCTCTACAACCTTAGGGTTAAAGTAAACCAATGGAATATCAGCTTCTTTTAAAGTTTTAGCGTATTCCGAAAGGAAAGTTGATGTTAAACTACTAAATGTGTGTAACTCTAAACATGCAACTACATCTTTCTTCTCATATTGTTTCGCTAAAGCATTTACTGTTGCTTTTACTTTTGAAGGAGCGTGAGCAAAATCTCTAAATACCTTAGTGGTACCTAAATCTTTAACTAATTGCATTCTTAAAGCTGCACCTTCGAATGTAGCGATTGCTTCAATAAATTCGTCTTTGCTGACATTTAGACGCTTACAAACTTCCATTGCTGCGGTCATATTTTGTAAGTTGTGCTCACCAAATACTTTTGTAGCTGTATTTACAGACCCACCTGTTAAGAAAGTTGTTCCATCTTTTAATTTAGACTTCATTTTTTCGTAAGGAATAACATCTACATCTCCAGAGATTGTAGATTTCTTCACTAACTTTTTAAGGACTTTATCATCCGTAGAATAAATTAAAACACCTGCTTTTGGAGACTCCTCAATAAATAACTCAAACTGCTTTTCGTAGTCTTCGTATTTAGGGTATACATTAACGTGATCCCACGCAATGCCTGTAATTACTCCAATATGATGATGATAGTTTAAGAACTTTGGTCTTAAATCTAACGGAGAAGACATATACTCATCTCCTTCAAGAATTACAACAGGAGCAGACTCTGTAAGTTTAACAGGTCTTTCAATGCCTTTTAAAGCTGCACCAACTAAATAATCGCATTCAATGTTCCAGTAGCTAAGTACATGGATTATCATAGAAGAAACCGTTGTTTTACCATGGCTTCCTGCAACTACAATTCTTTGTTTATTTTTTGTTTGAGAATATACGTACTCTGGGAATGAGTAAATTTTCAGACCCAATTGTTTCGCTTTTAATAGCTCAGGGTTGTCTTTACGAGCATGCATACCTAAAATTACTGCATTAATATCTTTAGTAATTTTTTCTGGATGCCATCCAAACTCTTCTGGAAGTAAATCAAACTTCTTTAGATTTGATGATGCAGGCTCATAAATGTGATCGTCAGATCCTGATACATTATATCCTTTCTGCTGCAAAGTAATTGCAAGGTTATGCATAATGCTGCCGCCAATCGCTATAAAATGAACTCTCATGTATTTATATATAGTATTTCTATTACGTAATCGTTTTCTTCAGAACAACAAAAGTAAGATAAATTGCAGTATTTAGTTAAAAAAATAGAGATCATTTCGATTTATTTTGAGATAATTTTCTCTCTTTTGGCAACTAATTGAGCAATTTTTAGATCTCTTATCATTTTAAAACACTCATTCATTGACAATAACCTTGAATAACTTCAAAAATGTATCAAGTCTTTCTGTAAGTAGTTAGAAAGTTCTAGAAAACTCCGTAATTTTGTATTTATGGATAAGTCTAATAGTAGCAGAAGTAGTTTAATTCAATCTGCTTACAGTCAAAATACACCTGAAGCACTGGGACTTGATTTAGTGAATGCGAAGAAAAGACCATGTGATCACAACTTAGAAAGAGTGACACTTGGTGCTTTAATCTTAGAAAAAGAAGCACTAAATGAAGTTATCGAGGTACTGAAGACAGAGACTTTTGATAGAGAAGCACATCAATATATATATAACGCAATTGTAGGTATTTTTAATAGGAGTGAACCTGTTGATGCCATGACAATTGTAACGGAACTTCGTAAATCTGGTGAATTAGAGAAAGTTGGAGGTGTAGGATACATCGCTAAACTTACTCAAAATGTCACTTCATCTGCGAACGTTCTTCACTATGCTCGTATTCTTCAAGAATATGCAATTAAGCGTAAGCTAATAAATGTATCTAATGAGATTCAATTAAAAGCTTATGATGATACTACAGATGTTTTTGATCTTTTAGATAAGATGGAAACGTCTTTATTTGAAGTATCTGAAGAGAATGTTCGTAAGAATTATATGGGCATGAACGAGGTAGTGAAAGAAGTTTTTCATGAGTTAGAAGAACTTAGAGATAACGATAACGATTTTACTGGTGTACCTTCTGGTTTTACAAACTTAGATAGAGTGACATCAGGATGGCAACCATCAGATCTTATTATTATTGCCGCACGTCCTGCAATGGGTAAAACGGCATTTATTCTTTCTGCTTGTAGAAATGCATCTGTAGGTTTCGGTAAACCAACAGCAATATTTTCTCTAGAGATGTCAGCGGCTCAATTGGTAAAACGTTTAGTTTCTGCTGAGGCTGAATTAGAAAGTGAAAAATTAAAGAAAGGTAATCTTACAGAGCAAGAATGGAGAAAACTAGTTGACAAAACTGGTCAGCTTTCTTCTGCTCCAATTTATATAGATGATACTCCTGCATTAACTGTTCTAGAATTAAGAGCAAAATGTAGAAGACTAAAGGCACAACATGATATTCAAATGATTGTAATTGACTACCTCCAATTAATGAGTGGTGGCGATAGTAAATCTAAGGGTAATCGTGAACAAGAAATTGCCTTTATTTCTAGATCATTAAAACAAATTGCAAAGGAATTAAATGTACCAGTTATTGCATTATCTCAGTTAAGCCGTGCTGTAGAAACACGTGGTGGAGATAAACGACCTCAATTATCCGATCTTCGTGAATCTGGATCTATTGAGCAAGATGCTGATATGGTTATGTTCTTATATCGTCCGGAATATTACGGATTAGATGAAGATGAAGAAGGTAATTCTACCAAAGGAATGGGTGAAGTTATTATTTCTAAAAACCGTAGTGGTGGTTTAGAAAATGTTCGTCTAAGATTTATTGGTCAGTTTACCAAATTTACAGATTGGGACGAAGGTTCTTTTATGGGCCATGACGATATGATGAGTGGTATGGACATGGGCGGAGGTTTTGCAGGTGTACCACCTCAACCTATTGGTATGCCACCTAGTGGAGAAGTAGGTTTTGATCAAGGAAATGCAATATCCATGCCTCCAGATTTTGATCTTCCTCCAACTGATAATCAAGGACAAGATGATGGACAAGAATATCAAACTCTTCCTTCTAAATTGAATAGAGATGATAATCCTCCACCGCCACCTCCTTCAGATCCTCCATTTTAATATCAAAAAAGGCTACTTCAGTAATAGAAGTAGCCTTTTTTGATTTTGAAGAAATATTAGAGATTATTCAAAAACTCTTTAACATAATCAGTAGCATCTTTTGCAGTTTCCACAATTGGCTCTGTTACTTTTTTAAAATCATCTTTATATTCTTTTGTAAAATACGGATCATTTGTCAATGCTTTATTTGTGATATGCTCTCCGTTTATAATGGTATCATATTCACCGCTTTGTACCCATTTTAATAATTCTTGTACTCTAGTTACAGGAAAGGGGTGAGTTTGAAGAATGGTATTTAAGAACTTGTGCGTTGTATCTATCACACCAGATATTTCGTGGTATTCTTCAGCTTGTTTAATGAATTCACCTAATTGCATTTGATCAATTTGGCTACCTCCAGCTATCTTCATTAAAGTATGAATACATTTTTCTGGATCTTGAACAGCAAGTAAACCTGCTCTATCTGCAGATAATTCACTTTTTCTTTCCCATTCTTTTAAGGCCATAATAATACCCATAATTGCAGCTCCTCCAAGAGGAACACCAAAATCAAAAATAGATATTTTTAATAGAATTTGAAGGAGTGTCCTATACAAAGAATGCCCACTTAAAATATGACCAATTTCGTGTGCTATAACAGATTGCAGTTCGTCATCATTAAATGCATCTAGTGTACTAGAATTAAGAACAATAAAAGGTTTGTCAACACCAATTACACCCGCATTAAGGATTGGATTTTGAGATATATATAATTCTGGTAATTCTTCAATATCAAAAATTTGGCAAGTTTCTTTTAAAAGTTCGTACACTTTTGGAAACTGATTTTCATTTACCCTTACAGCAGAAGCTAGAGTCATTAATCTAAGAGATTTCTCTGTTGTTTTGCTAAAGATAAACTTAAGGATTGTATCAAACCCCTTAAGGCTTTTTACAGTTTTTAATGCTAGTTTGTCGGCAGGATGTTCCCAAGTACTTGAGTTGATATCAGTAAAGTGAACTTTTTTTAGTTTTAATTCTTTAGAAGTCATTGCTAGAAAATTGGAATTATGTTATAAATATTTATCAATTTAATAAACTATTTTTTACTAAAACTATTTTATTCAAATCATTTCAGTTATATCAAAGTATAATCTTTGTATTACGGTTTCTACAATAGTATATTTGTTGACATTTTTTCTATCATTATTTTTTTAGAGAAGATCAATTTTCAATTAAATTATCTTTCATTTTCATATTAAAACTTTTGATTAAACAGCAACGCTACATACTGTTGTTATTAACTTTGTTTCTTGCAGGTTGTGTTTCTTATAAAGACCTAGAAGAAGACAGAAGTTTATTAGTTAAGCAAAGACTAGAAGGTGTTAGATACAGTGATAGATCTACGATTGAATCCTATATTCGTCAAAAACCAAATCGAACTTTTCTTGGCTCAAGAGTTAAACTCCCACTGTATTTTTATCAGAAAGGAGAGAAGATATATATTAAAAATTATCAAAAAGATAGTTTAAAATATTACGATCTCACAGAGTATTACGAAACACTAATTACTGTTAGAGAAAATGAACTTCAAGAACAAATTGATGAAAACAATGAAATATTAGATTCATTGTATAAAAAGGATATTTATACTTCTTACAAAGCGATTCATAAGTTAGAAAAAAGAAGTATTAGAGATTCATTGTCTGGTATTAGAAAACTGAGAAAGATTAAATCTAAATCAATTACTAAAACGGAAAAACTACAATTAAGAGTAGAAAAAGGTAATTGGTTAATGCGTTCTGCAGGTGAAGCACCTTCTTATTTTGATTCAACAGATACAAAAAGCACAAGTCAGATTATTCAAAGGGCATTAATTACCAAAGGTTTTTTAAATGCGACAACTACTTTTGAATATGATACGATCAATGATCTGAAATACCCTTTTATTAGAGAGGTTTACAAGGTTGATGAGGGTATACAATGGAAAATAAATGATGTAAAATACAAAGTATCTGATCGTGAGGTTTACAATGTAATTTTATCAAATAATAAAAAAAATAAACTAAAGAAACACACCAAATATTCTGAAATTAAAATTCAGAATGAGCGTACTAGAATAACTAAACTCCTTAAGAACTCAGGTTATTTTGATTTTTCATCTTCATATATCCATTTCGAAGTTGATACAAATAAAGTACATGGAAAAGTAGATGTTTTGGTATTTCTAGATCCACCCAACACAGGAGATAAGCATACGAAATACTTTGTAAAAGATATTACGGTAGAAACGGATCCTAACAATAAAAAGGATGAAACGGATTCATTGGAATATAAAAAAGTACAGTATTACCAACACGGAAAACATTATAAACCAAAGATTCTTGATGGTAAAATATCTATTGCAGAAGGTGAACCTTATAAAGAAGCTTTAAGCACTGACACTAGACAGTTTTTAAGTCAGATGGATGCTTTTAAATTCGTAAACATTGAATACCTAAAAGCAGGAGGTGACTCACTAAATGCAATGATTTATGCTAGTTCATTCAATAAATACCAATATGCATTCGAAACTGGTTTAAATGTAAGTAGATCATTACCCGGACCTTTTGCGAGTTTATCTCTTAAATCTAGAAATATATTTAGAGGCGCTGAATCTTTAGAATTTAGAGGTCGATTTTCTTTAGAAGCACAAGCAAGTGTTACAGAAACAACAAACGAATTATATAATGGTACAGAGTATGGCTTTAGTACAATCTTAAAAATACCTCGACCTTTAATCCCTTTTGCTAATAAATTAGATAAGACATTTTATGTTAGAACAGCTAAAACAAAAATACTATCTGATATTGCTTATGTAAGTAGACCAGAATATACACGTTTTAATGTAAAAGGACTTTTTGGTTATGAATGGAGGAATAGAAAAGAAGATTTATTCGAACTTTCTGTAGCGGATTTAAACATTGTGAACACTCCATATTTAAGTAATAGTTTTAGAGTAAGGTTACAACAATTAGCGGAACAAGGAAATACATTACATTACTCTTTTGACAATTCTTTTGTTTCTAGTATGCATCTAAGTGTTTCTAGAATGAGAGGAGATTATATTACAAGTTCTTCTAAATCTACTTATGTAAAACTTTTTGGTGAATTAGGAGGAAATGCACTAGATGTTGTCAATTCTATGACCGGAAGTGAGCCGGGTTCTATCTATGGGCTTAGATATTATAAGTTCTTTAAAATTTATTCTGATTTAAGACGTATTATTCCGATAGGAGAAAAGAAAAAACACTTCTTTGCCTCTAGAGCTCATGTAGGAATTGCTAAATCTTATGGTGAGGTAGATGCATTACCATATGAAAAATATTTCTTTTCTGGTGGAGGTAACAGTAATAGAGCATGGAGACCTAGGCGTTTAGGGCCTGGATCTTATACACCACCTCAGAATTCTAATGGAACATTTGATTATAGCTACGAACAACCAGGTGATATTATTATAGAATTAAATGCTGAGTGGCGTTACAAAATATCAAGATTATTCCAATGGGCATTATTTATTGATGCTTCTAATGTTTGGTTAATAGAAGAGGATAATACACGACCAGGAGGGAATTTTGAATTTAATCGTTTTTGGAAAGAATTTGGTGTTGGAGCTGGAATAGGTGCTCGAATGGACTTTTCATTTTTACTTGTCCGTTTTGATATTGGTACAAAAATATATGATCCAGCAAGAAAAGAAGGGGATAGATTTGTTGCAGGATATAATTTTTTAGGAAAAGGCACAACAGAATTTAATATAGGCATCGGGTATCCATTCTAATTCGCTATTTTTGCGATTCAAAAATATATAGAAGGATGACAAATCAAATAGTGCTTTTATTAGGAGCTAATTTAGGAGACAAATTAGCTACACTAAATAATGCTGTACGAGAGATTCATGATAGTGTTGGTGAAATTGTAAAAAGCTCTAAAATTTATGAGACAGCTGCGTGGGGAAAGGAAGATCAACCTTCTTATTATAATCAAGTAGTGGTTTGTAAATCAAATTTATCGAGTAAGGATTTAATACTTCTTACTCAAGAAATAGAAAATAAATTAGGTAGGGTCCGTAAGGAAAAATGGGGAGCTAGAATTATTGATATTGATATACTTTTTTATTCAAATGAAATAATTTCTACTGATAATCTGAATGTTCCACACCCGTGGTTACATAAACGTAGATTTACATTAGAACCATTAACAGAAATTTTACCAAACTTTATTCATCCAATTTTAAATCAATCCTGCAGTGATTTACTTTTGCAGTGTGATGATCCATTACCAGTAAAAAAGTTAATGGTAGAAGCATCTATTAAATAAGAAATAATTACTACATAGTAAGTAAAGATATAATGGCAAGAAAAAGGAAAAACATTGTGTTAGAGAAAGTAACGATCATAGATGTTGGAAGTGAAGGCAAAGCGATTGCTAAAACGGAAGATAATATGACTGTTTTTGTTACAGGTGCAGTAACCGGAGATGTATGTGATCTTCAAGTAACAAAGAAGAGAAAAACATATATGGAAGCTCGTCCTATCAAGTTTTATGAATATTCTGATAAAAGAGCGGAACCTTTCTGTGAGCATTTTGGTGTATGTGGCGGATGTAAATGGCAAATGCTAGATTATAAATGGCAATTGCATTACAAACAAAAGCAAGTAGTAGATCAGTTAACTCGTATTGGTAAGATTGAACTGCCTGAAATTGAAAGTATTTTAGGTTCTGATCAAACAAGAGAGTATAGAAATAAAATGGACTTTACGTTTACATCAAATAGATGGCTAACTAAAGAACAGATGGAAAATGAAGACCCTTCTATAGAAAAGAGAGGTTTAGGTTTACATTTACCAGGAATGTGGAATAAAGTTCTTCATTTAAATGATTGCTATTTACAAAATAAGCCTTCAGATGAGATTCGTAAAGAAGCGTATCAATTTGTTTTAGATAATGATTTAGCTGCTTTTAATCATTATGATGAAAATGGCCTATTAAGAAACTTAATTATCAGAACATCTTCTACAAAAGATTTAATGGTAATGGTTCAGTTCCATGATAATAATCAAGAACAGATTGATTTATTCATGGAAAATTTGAAAGTAAAATTTCCTCAAATCACATCTTTACTATATGTAATTAATCAGAAGAAAAATGATAGCTACCATGATTTAGATTTTAAGGTATACAGTGGTCTACCTTATATCGAAGAAGAAATGGAAGGTTTAAAGTTCCGTGTAGGTCCTAAATCATTTTATCAAACAAATTCTGAACAAGCATATAATCTTTATAAGGTTGCTCGTGAATTTGCCGATTTAACTGGAGAAGAAAGAGTATATGATTTATATACTGGTACAGGTACAATTGCACAGTTTGTTTCTAGTAAAGCTAAAGAAGTAATTGGCATCGAGTACGTTGAAGATGCAATTAAAGATGCTAAAATTAATTCTGAATTAAATAGTATTGATAATTGTAAATTCTTTGCTGGAGATATGAAAGACATCTTAACAAAGAACTTTATTCAAAAACATGGCGAACCTGATGTTATAATTACTGATCCTCCAAGAGCAGGAATGCATGAATCAGTGATTAATCAGATTCTTGAAGTTGAACCTAAGAAAATTGTCTATGTAAGTTGTAACCCAGCTACACAAGCAAGAGACTTAGCTCTTTTAGATCCTAAATATAAAGTTACAAGAGTAATGCCTGTTGATATGTTCCCACAAACGTATCATGTGGAAAATGTTGTAGCATTAGAATTGAAATAATTTCAAGATATTTCCATAAATAAAAAACACTCATCGTTTTAAAAAATGATGAGTGTTTTTTTGTTTATAGAGTAGGGGGTTAATTATTTAATAACCAAAACATGGCATCGTCAATAGTAAGAAAATATTGATACTCATAACTAACATTATATTCATCTAGAATATTTTCTATAGCTATATGTGTCATGAAATCTTGACTTACTACTACAGCGTATTTTTGAAGATGTAACTTACCTAAATTTTTTCGTGAATATGTCGCAGACCATTCCTGAATTTCTTCTGATAATTTATATTGAAAGTTACTTAAATCAGAAAGACAGAGTTTAGGTGAAAATTCATGAAATGCTTTAACCCAGCTTATCACTTCATTTTTATAGCGTTCGTTGTTAAATGTAATAACATGATGATCAAGCCAACGGTTAATCATTAAACTTTTATCAGTATCATAAGATATTTCATGAATATCAGATTTTATATCTAGTAACATAGAATACATAGGGGATTATGGATAAATAAATATAGTGAAATATATTAAATCAAAACATCTATTTAACATAACATTAATTATATGTATAAATATTAAATTATGCCCAACCAAGTAATCTTTCCATACATTTTTGCATAATTATATATTCATTCTGTGAACTGATAACATTAGGTTCTGCTAATTTATATATTTTACAAATATGTTTAGTGTCTTCTCCTACAGTATCGCCAACGCATATAATTCCAATACTTGGGTATTTTTTTATAAATTCTTCTACTTTAATAATGTACTCGTTATTTAAAGGTATAGCTAAATAGAAATAATCACAGAAACCGAATTCCTTTATAATCTTTTGTCGCTCCTTATTTAAATCATTAATTTCTGTGAGAATATGTGCACCAATAACTACAGGCCTTAATGTATCTTCCTTTTTAGCCTTACAAAGACTTAGAATATCAATTGAAGTAAATGCTGCTAAATTAAAAGCAATAAGATGTTCGTGCTTAGAACAAAAATCAACATTTAAAGTTCTCGCCAACCATTGATCAGATCTTAAAGCATTCAGAATATTTGCTCTAGCCAAATTTTCACTAGAGAGTTGATACTTCTCCATTTTCTTTAAATCTTCCCAATACCTATCAATAGAATTATCTTCTACATGTTCATTTTCTATTGAGTTTTTAAGGTTATATGGTACAACAAACTGTGTTTTATCTTTTTTATCTTCTATTACATAAGAACCTTCTTTTTTTCTTCCACGCTCTGTTTTTCCTCCTTTTAAAGGTCTATAGATATGCCATAATTCCTTTAATTCATGACGCATATTTTCACCTTCAAGCATCTTTGTCTTTACCTCTTCTACAATTTTTGTTGGTGCTATAGTTCTAACCTTACTAAAGGTTTCTAATTGCTCAGGTGTTGTTTTAACAACAGACTCGTCTAATTCTGATAACTGTTGCATACCTAATATCTCAAGATATAATTTAGCTCCAGATCTAGCTCTCCACAGTGTTGATATATTTATTCTATTTTTATCTGCTAATCCTTTTACATACTCTGTAAAAGACCTTGAACGTAATTTATAAAGTTGTGTACTTTCAATTTGATCAAGAAGCTTAGCAACTCTTAGCCAGTTTCTTCTATCCTTTTGGATTAAAATCTCAAATTCTAATTCTATTTGTTCTAATTGGTTAATTTTCATAGTTGCAAATTGCAACTAATATACAATATATACAATAATAATACTGTCAATTTCATCTATAATGGTATATTTGATAAGTGAACTTAAAATCCTATTCATTGAAATACGTATATACTTCAATACTCTTTTTACTTGTTGCCAACTTTTGTTCGGCACAAGATATATTATCAATTTTTGCAACTAAAGGGCCCAATGCACAACAATCTAGTTTAGAATTGTTCAAAAGGTATACAAACCCTTTAGCTGAAAGTTACTCATGGGCAATCAGTATGGGTTGGAATCATACTGCTCGACCTCACAGACCAATTGGTTTTGATATTAGTATCGGTACTGCTGCTGTATTAATACCAGACAATAAATTAACGTATTCAGTAGATGGAATAGACGGTGTACGAATTATTTCAGGTAACCCTCAGGTGCCTACATTTTTTGGGTCTAATACTGCTTCTTCAGTAATTGGAGTTAAAAATGATGATGGTACAGAATCAATAATTCCTGCAACTAGAGGAGTTAATTTATCTGCAGCCCCTCTCCCATTTTTTAAATTTGGACTAGGTGTTTTTAAGAACACAGAACTAATGGGACGTATCTTTCCGAAGCTGGAATACAATGGTATGGAAATAAAAATGTGGGGTGTAGGTATAAAGCACAACATTATACAATGGTTTTATAGAGAAAAATCTCCTTTTGATTTAAGTGTTTTTGCAGGTTATACGCAAGCTGATGGATTGTATCCTTTAGAACAAAGTATGGTTGCTCCAGTTACAAACCCTGGAAATATGCTCTTTACTACACGCGGTGGAGACTTTGAAGCTATACTATCTAAAACATTCCCTTTAGTTACTTTTTATATCTCTTCAGGGTTTGCATATAGTAAAAACAATCTTCAGTTAGTAGGTGATTATACTTTACTATATAATAAGGAAGAATCACTTAATATCCCTCCTAATGGAGTTACAGAAGAATATGAGTTAAAAGCATGGAAATTTGGCGGTGGAATTATGCTTAAGTTTGGCTTGGTATTCATAAATGGGGATTATAGCTATTCAGAATACCATCTAATTTCTACAGGATTGGGCTTAACTTTAAAATAAAGTGTGTAATTTTGTTAAGATTTCTTAAATGGCACTTAAAAATAGTATGAATTAAGGCTAATTAAACGATTTTTGTACCTGCAATTAGAAATAATGAATTTAATTACCCTTATCGTGGTCAAATATTAAGCATATTTCTATTGTGTTATGATTGTAAAATAGATAATGTTTCAAGCATTAAAATAAGACTATATCGTGGATTTATTTGAAAAACTTCTTCAAGATAGAGGACCATTAGGGTCTCACTCTAAAATGGCACATGGATACTATGCATTCCCTAAACTTGAAGGAGAAATTGCTCCAACCATGACATTTAGAGGCAAGGAAGTATTAACATGGAGTTTAAATAACTATTTAGGATTAGCAAATCATCCTGAAGTTAGAAAAGCTGATGCTGATGCTGCTGCTGAATACGGTTTAGCTTACCCAATGGGAGCTCGTATGATGTCAGGTAATTCAAACCTAATAGAGGAGTTCGAACAAGAAATTAGTTCATTTGTAGGCAAAGAAGATACAATGGTTTTAAACTTCGGTTACCAAGGTATTATGTCTGTAATTGATGCTTTACTTGATAGAAAGGATGTTGTTGTTTACGATTCTGAATGTCACGCTTGTATTATTGATGGATTAAGAATGCATGTCGGTAAAAGATTTGTATTCCCTCATAATGATATTACTAGCTGTGAAAAGCAATTACAAAGAGCTACAAAATTAGTTGAAGAAACTGGTGGAGCTATCCTAGTAATTACTGAAGGTGTATTCGGTATGTTAGGTGATCAAGGTAGATTAAAAGAAATTGCAGACCTAAAAGGTAAATACAGTTTCCGTATGTTAGTTGATGACGCACACGGATTTGGTACTTTAGGTAAAACTGGTGCTGGTGCTGGTGAAGAGCAGGGATGTCAAGACGAAATTGATATTTACTTCTCTACATTTGCTAAATCAATGGCCTCAGTTGGTGCATTTATCTCTTCTGATGAACAAGTAATTGAATATCTTAGATATAATACACGTTCTCAGATTTTTGCGAAAACTTTACCAATGCCATTAGTTAAAGGTAACTTGAAGCGTTTAGAATTGCTTCGTACAATGCCTGAGCTGAAAGATAAGCTATGGGAAGTTGCTACTAATTTGCAAGATGGTTTAAAGGCAAATGGTTTTGATATTGGTAAAACTGATACACCTGTTACTCCTGTATTCTTACAAGGTGGACAGAATGAAGCAGTGAATATGATTATGGACTTAAGAGAAAATTATAATATTTTCTGTTCAGTAGTTGTATATCCTGTAGTTCCTAAAGGTGTTATTATGTTAAGATTGATTCCTACTTCATCTCATACTTTAGAGCATGTTGCAGTTACAATCACTGCATTCAAAGCTGTAAAACATAAATTGGAATCTGGTGAGTATGCAAATGCAGAACCTCAGATCTTCTCTTAATCGAGAAAGATTTTAGATAAAATATAAAAGGGCGAAAAAACGTAAAAAAAACGTGTTTTCGCCCTTTTTTTATGTCTTTTTATTGTGCATTTTAATAAGAATTATATAAATTGCTATACACTTAATTTAATTCATCGTTAGAAATTAATATTAAAAAAATGGACAAATTCACAGAACTTAAGGAGCTTATTCAGCAAACTGAAGAAGACGCACAGAAATTCTACAACAGCAAAGTTGCTGCGGCTGGAACTCGAGTAAGAAAGAACATGCAAGACATCAAAAAACTTGCTCAAGATATCCGTCTTGAAATCCAAGATATCAAAAACCAAGATTAATTCTTTTTAATCTAAAAAAAGGGATAAGTTTTACAACTTATCCCTTTTTTTTACATCCTATTTAATATTTCGACTGCTGCCCTTATCCTTTCAGTAAAAGAAATTTGATCGTACATCAATTTCATTTCATAAGATTCTACATCTTGATGCTCCCCTAGTGCCACTCTACAAGTAGCGTAAGATTGCTGAGCAAAACGATCTAAAATCTTTGAGATATTAAATGAAAATGTGAAAAGGTAATCAAATTTATTATTAATGAACCTTTGTATATCACTTTGAATATCATTCTTATTCCAATCAATTTTAGATAAAGGAATTACTTTACAATTGAACGGAATATCAAATTGATTTTTTGAAGTTTCTGAAATAAATATAATATCAATATTTTTCACATTTTTAGGTAAAATTTTATCGATAATTCTCATCTCATTTAAAATACTTTGTAGTCTTTCTGCATCTTTTATGTAAAGAAGTAGACCAACGGATGAAGAATCCTTAAGAGGTAACTTATTATTATGGATAATATTATTACTCTTATCAACTTTGTTAAGCTTATAATTTAACAGCTTGTTTTTAAATAAGTCTAACATATTATCCTTCAATTAAGTTTTTAAATTCTTCTTCTGTTAAAACAGTTACTCCAAGCTTTTCTGCTTTTTTAAGTTTTGAACCCGCTTTTTCTCCAGCTACGAGATAATCTATTTTAGCAGAGATAGATGTTCTAACCTTTCCACCATGTTCTTTAATAAGATCATGCATTTCGTTTCTACTAAAGATTTCGAATGTTCCAGTACATACAAAAAGTTTGTCTTCTAGTGTACCAACTGTTTCTTTCTCAACTACCTCAAATTGTAAGCCAGCGGCTTTAAGTCTATCTATTAAAAATAGGTTTTCTGGAGCCTCTTTAAAATTGATTATACTTTTAGCTATTTGACCTCCTACTTCATAAACTTCGGCAATCTGCTCTTCGGTAGCTGATAACAAAGCATCAATATTTTTAAATACTTCTGATAATTTTTCTGCTATAGTACTTCCAACGTGTCTAATTCCTAAAGCAAATAATACTCTCTCATAAGGAATGTTTTTAGAAGCAATTACACCGTTTAGTAGATTTTCAATTGATTTGTCTTTAAAACGTTCCATTTTATCACTTAAAGCTTCTGCTGTTAAATCATAAAAATCAGCAACATTGGCAATAAGTCCTTTTTCTATTAACTGGTCTATTGTTTCTCCACCAATAGAGTCAATATTCATAGCTTTTCTGGCTACAAAATGTTGTATTCTACCTTTTACTTGTGGAGGACAACTTGTTATATTTAAGCAATAGTGTTGTGCTTCTCCTTCCTGTCTTTCTAAAACAGAATTACATGCAGGGCAGTTCGTTATAAATTCTAAAGGTTGTGCATCTTTTTCTCTATCACTAACATCTACTCCTGTAATTTTAGGAATGATCTCCCCTCCCTTCTCAACATACACTTTATCATTAATATGTAAGTCTAATCGTGCTATTTCGTTAGCATTATGAAGGGAAGCTCTTCTAACTGTAGTGCCAGCCAATTGTACCGCCTCTAGGTTCGCTACTGGTGTTATAGCACCTGTTCTACCCACTTGATAAGTCACAGACTTTAATAAGGTTTTTGCTGCCTCTGCTTTGTATTTATACGCAATAGCCCATCGAGGACTTTTAGCAGTAGCACCTAATTTCTTGTGGAATTCTTCACTATCCACTTTTATTACTACACCATCGGTTTCTAATGGTAAGTCATGTCGATTTTTACCCCATTTTTCAATAAATGTCCATACCTCATCTATTGATGTTACTTTCTCAAAAGTATTTGGGAGGTTAAAACCCCATTCTTTTAATCTATTAAGTCCATCAAAATGAGTCGTAATAGTTTCTACTTGACCTACTATCCCGTAGATATACACATCTAATTTCCTTTCTGCTACCTTTTTAGGGTCTTGTTGTTTTAACGCACCTGCACAAGCATTCCTTGGGTTTGCCAATAAAATTTGAGCTTTTTTATTATTAGCAATTCGATCTATATTTTCGAGCTCAATTCGTTTATTATTTTCTTCAAACGATTGTTTACTCATAAAAACTTCTCCACGAACTTCGAACCTTTCAGGATAATCACCTACTAATTGTAAAGGTAGAGATCGAATTGTTCTAGCGTTTACAGTAACATCATCACCTTGTATACCATCACCTCTTGTAACGGCTTGAATTAGTGCTCCATGTTCATAAATTAAACTGATAGCCACACCATCATATTTTAATTCACAAACATAATCTACTTGTGTATTAAGGTCTTTTAATATTCTATCATTAAACTCTATCAAGTCCTCTTTATTATAAGTATTTGATAAGGATAACATTGGGGACTCATGTGCAACTGTTTTAAAGTTTTTTGTTGGTTCGCCACCTACTCTTTGTGTTGGAGATGTTGTTTTTAAAAGTGTGGGGAATTCCACTTCTAATTCTTGAAGTTCATGCATCATCAAATCAAATTCTTGATCTGAAATATCCTGAACACCATCTACATAATATCTTTTATTTAAATCGTGAAGTTTTGTTGATAATATATCAACACGTTCCTTAGCTTTTTCTAAAGTCATAAATATTAAGCAATAAACTATTTATACTAGTTGATTTGTTTGTTGATCTTATTAGCAATTTCAGCCAATTCTTCTTGTGTAAGATCAATTTTATTTTTAAAGTTCATATCATTCATACCACTAATTGGTATTAAATGCATGTGTGCATGTGGTACTTCTAAGCCAATAACTGCATGACCTATTCTATTACACGGAAAAACAGCCTTAATACCTTTGGCTACTTTTTTTGCAAACACATACAGACCTGCTAGAGTTTCATCGTCAAGGTCAAAAATATCATCAACTTCTTTTTTAGGAACTACCAATGTATGTCCTTTTTGAACTGGTGATATATCTAAAAAGGCATAGTAATTATCGTCTTCAAAAACCTTATGTGATGGTATTTCACCATTAATTATTTTTGTGAAAATTGATGCCATAATTTATTTTTTCTTATTTGGTTTGAAAGTTAGATAAATCATCAAAACAACCGACAAGCCATAGCCTATGGCACTTACCATTGGCATTCCTAAACTATTTCTCATAGTATAAGGTATTGGTGCAGTCATAACAATTGATGAGCTAATTAAAAGTGCTAGAATAACTAGAGCAATGTTCAAGTTAGACGCAGCATCTTTAAATTGATTTATTAATGGCTCTAAGCCTTTGTGCTCAAAATTTATAACAAGTTTACCCGTTCTTGTTTTCTTTAAAATATAACGTACCTCCATAGGTAAATTATAGAACAAAGAGGATACCTGATAAAATGAATAATAAAAATCTGAGCTTAAATTTTTAAATGAAAATTGTTCTTTAGAAAGACGTATTCCATAAGGCTCTATTTCTGGTAAGACTTCTAAAGTTGGCCATAATACATTACAGATACCTTCTAAAATAGCTAAAGCCCTTAAGATCATAAATATTGATCCCGGTACTGCTAATCTATTTCTATAAATAATCTCTTGAAGAGTACCTGTTATATCTGCCATAGAGGCATCGTTAGATGAATGGACTACAAACTTATCTACTAACTCATTAAGGTCTTGTTCAAGCCTTCTTGGGTCGTCTATGTCTGTTTCTTTTGCTATTCGTCTTAGATGCATAGCCATACCTCTTGCATCGCCTTGTCCCATAGAAGTTAGGAAATTTGCTAAACCAAATCTTTGATATTTAGTTAAGCGGCCAATCATACCAAAATCAATTAATATAATCTTGCCATCAGGGCGTATAAGTACATTTCCAGGGTGAGGGTCAGCATGAAAATAACCTTGATTAAAAATCTGATCCAAATATAAATGAAGGCCATCTAGCGCAACTTGTTTTAAATCTAACCCCCAAGATTCAATTGTTCTTTTATCAGTAATTTTACAACCACTAACATACTCCATAACCAATAGCTTCTTTGTTGTATATTCTAAGTGAGCGTAAGGAATGTGTAACTTGGGATTGTTCTTATTTGCTACTCTAAATTGGACTATATTTTTAGCCTCAATGGTATAATCTAATTCATTAATAATACTTTCTTCAAAAGTTTGTATTATTTCTTCAGGATTAAGAATACCATACTTATTAATAAAGCTACCTGTATGTTTTATAAACTCTCGTAAGAGTCTAAGATCTGTTTCTACTTGTTCTCTCGCACCTGGACGCTGGATTTTTAAAACCACATCTTGCCCTGTTTTTAAACGAGCTCTATGTACCTGACCAATACTTGCAGCACCTAATGGTTTATTATCAAAAAATGTTACAAAATCATTCAGGTTCATACCAGTTTCTTTTTCAACAATAGCCATTGCTTCAATTTCAGAAAATGGTGCAACGCTATCTTGTAGTTTTTGAAACTCTTCTATTAAATCTTGAGGTAAGACATCAGGGCGATTACTTAAAGTCTGTGCAAATTTCACAAACGTAGGCCCTAACTCTTCTATAACCATTCGAATCCTTTCCGATCTACTAAACTTCAAGACAGGTTTGTTGTCTCTTTTCCAATCATCGATAGGCACAAATCTGCTTAAAGATGTATTAGAGACAACATCTTCAAAACCATACTTGAGTAGTATCTTTATGATCTCTTGTATACGTTGAAAGTTTTTTACTTTGGTTGAAAAAAGCATTTAATATGGTATGTGTACTTGAAATGACAAATATATATCTGTGTAAATAATAGTGAAAATCACAAACCAAATTATAGTTTAAATTTTCGCATAAAAAATACAGACATAATCTATGTAAAAATAACTGTAATATCTATATGCTACAATTTAATATTACAGAATTAAGGGGTAAAAATTACTTCAAGTCACATTCTTTAGAATAAAGTAATGTTTTTTATAAAAAATGGTCTTAAAATGGGTATCCTATTGCTAAGTTAAAGACTAATTGATTAAAACTTGGTTTTTTAATAACCCACTGCACACCATCTTCTGGTACATAAGGAAGTCTTAATGGAATTGCAAAATCAAATCTCATTACAAAGAATTGTAAATCTATTCTTAAACCCACTCCAGCTCCTAGTGCTAACTCGTTTAAAACATTATCAAACTTAAATTCACCACCAGGTCTATCTGGGTCTTCATTTGCTAACCACACGTTACCATAATCAACAAAAGCAGCTAATTTTAAATATTGATGTAGATCGTATCTATATTCAAAGCTACCCTCTATTTTAATATCGCCTGCTTGTTGTCCAAAAGATTGAGTTGAGTTTTCTGATGTTCCATTTGCTTCAGGAGGATCAAAAGAACCAGGTCCTAAAGTTCTAGACCTAAATGCGCGAATACTGTTTGGTCCACCTACAAAATACTGTTGAATAAACGGTAAAGCTGTAGAGTTACCCCAAGGCTTACTATAACCAACAACAAACCTTGTTGCCATTTCTCCTTTTTTCGATGTTTTGAAATAGAAACGGAAATCATTTGTTAATCTTACATATTGAGAATATGGATTGCCAAAGATTTCATACTGACCAGTTTCTGGGTTTTTAGGTACACCTAAACCATTCATAACAGCATACCAAATATTACCAGAAATTGCAATATCACCTTTATAATAGAAACTCGTATTTTTAACTTTCTTATTCCAGTTTGGTGCATATTCAAAAGAGTATTGAGACCCTAGAATAAACTGATTCCTAAATGCTTCTGTAAGTGATGGGATATCTTGAGAGATATTAGTTGTGTCGCTTGTTGCTTGAAAGCTTATTACTACTGGATCTAACGTATGTTTTATAGCTTCATTTGTTCTCCAATCAAAACCATAAGAGGTTGTCAAATAGTTTAGACTGTACGAAGGGAAAAAGTGATACTTTTTAAATCCAACGCCAAAATTTGTGTAAGGAATATAGAAATCGCCACCAGGTCTGACATTAAAAGGTGCTACCACTCTTGGAATTGATAACTTAGCGTCTACACCATACCAGAAGATCAAATCTACCCCATTTGTTTTACCACCAAACTGTTTCTGAATACCTGTATATACAGTAAAAGATAATTTTTCTGCTCCACCAAATGTATTCCTGTTTTTCCATGTAACATCTAATTCAGGACCTGTATACCCTGTAGACCATGTAGAGACTGCTAGTTCAGTAGATAGTGAATGAAGCGTTACTTGAGACATTTTAGCATTCACATTCATCGTTCCATAATCAGGATTATCAGAAGGCTTTGGTGTAAAGTCAATATCAACATACTTAAATACACCTAATCCAGAAAACTGTCTTAAGGTTGCTTGGTGTTTATGACGACTGTAAATATCTCCTTGTCTAAATTGAAGAGTTGTTTCTAAAATTGATGGCTTCAAATTAACAGGGTCTCCTTTATAAATAATTCCTGAGTCTATTTGAACCGTTTTATGATTTCTTTTACTAACATTTAAACCGTCTAAATCAAAATCTGGTTGTAAGAGAACAGTATCAATAGTATACAACCTTTTTACCTTATCTGGCATCTCTTTAAAGTAGGCTTTAACATCAACTGTTCTATTACCTTTTGCACTGTCTAAATCAAACATAAGATAGTTAGAACTAAAGAAATAGAAACCACTATCTTTTAAAGAGTTATTTATCCTAACTCGTTCTTCTCTAAAATCTTCTAACTTATATCGTTCACCTTCTACTAAAAGACTCTTCTCTTCAATTGATTTTATTTTTTCTGAAAAAACACCATCTGTTGAGTATTCCCAATCAACAGAATTAAGTTTATAAGGTGCATCATTGATATCAATTTCATAGACAACCTTAACTGTTTTATTAGCTTTATCGACGATTTCTTTATAATGAACTTTTGAGCCAAAATAGCCTTCATTATCTAAAGTATTATCAATTAATTCAGTGGTTTTTTCAGTAATATATTTATCGTAATAAACAGGTTTACTACCAAATGTTTTTGCTTTCCATTTTCTAAAACCCTTAGGATGTTTAGCACCTTCACCTTTAAAATGAAACCATGCACCACTCTTAGAATTAGGTTCAGTAGTTATTACTTCGTCTATATCATATTTAAAGTCATCTGATATTTTTATACTATCGGGATGATTAAATTTTATTTCTGCTCCTGTATAAAAGCTTCTATCTTCTTCTAGGTATTTAGTTATACTACACCCAAATAAAGAGACGCTAAGAATTAATAAAAGACTTAATGATTTATTCTTCATGATGTACTAAAAGACTTGACGATTGTTTGTTATTAGCTGGTGTAATCAAAGGTTTTATATCCATGTTACTTTGATCATTTTCAGAATCTTCTTCAGTTTCAATTGGTACATCAGAAGGTAGGTTTGTTTTTGTTGAATCTGGCAATACTGTATTTACAGTATCTTTTTCTATCTCAGTCTCATCTGCAGGTGCCATCATTCCTGTTCCCCCTTTAGCAGTTGAATCTCCAGTTGCCTGCATCATACCACCACCAGTATTAGAACGTTTAATCATACCCATTCTTTTACGGATATCTTTCTTCTTATCTAAGTTTCTAATAAATAGCTCTTTACCTTTATTATAGTCCTTTGTAAACATTATTGACACTCCAGTCTTAAAAACATCTGGTGTGAAATATTGAGCATCAATTTGTCTAAATAGTCTGTTTTTTAATGTTCCATCAGCCATAAGACTATACTCTAATAAAAAGTCTGTATTAAAAGTATTGTTACTATTATTATCTACAGCCTGATTACCACTAACAGCCACTTTACCACCTACAGATACACTTAATCTATCATTAAATAATGTCTTTTTTACGGTAACACCTAAATCTGTTCTATTAGATGTTCCAGACTCTTGTTGCTGAGAATAGGAGTCCAAATCAAAATCTACATCCACAAAACCATTTGTAAGATTGTCTGTAACGTTATTTAATTGCTGACTAATAATTGAACTTACAGAACCAGTAACCATGTCAGTTGTACTAGAACCTCCTCCACCGGAATCATTAAGGAATGTACCAAGTATTAAAAGTGAAAATACTTGTTTATTTAATTGAGATTCATCTTGATTTAAATATTCAACAGACGATTCAATTTTATCTCCCCCTTGACTACCTTCAGGGTATTCTAACTTGAATGATAGGTCTGGATTAATTACATCTCCACGCATATTCATATAAACTTTGAATCTACGTTTTGATTTATATTTGTTTGCTTCAGACTGATTTATTTGATTAACAACTAAAGGATATGGAGAAGTCATGGCCTCATAAATAGCCGTCATATTTGCTTGAGGATTATAAGGGTCTCCTGTCCATAAAACAGAACTACCTTTTTGCAACAATAACTTTTTATTCATCAACTGATAGAAAGTCATTGAGTAATCACCTTTAGTAATTTGATATTGCCCAGACATTACAAGATCACCACCTGCATCCATTCGAAGATTTAGTGTTCCTCCTCCAACTAAAGTTAAAGCATCGCCAGCTCTTGGATCAATTACAACTTTAAATTTAGATTTATCATCTATATTAATTGTGGCTTTAATTTCGTAATTATCAGCTTTGCTTTTAACAACTAGGGAATCTTCTTTATTTACAAAATTAATAATATCATCTCCTGTATCAATCTCCCCTAAACCACCATCCATATACACATAAGTAAGGTCAGTCCCCCTACTAATTCGAGTAGTAGAATTTATAATTAAGTGATCAAAAGGACCAGTGATTTTAGTCAAATTACCTACTATTAATTTACCGTAATACTCTGGGTTATCTTTTTGTGTTGAGTTTATTAATGTGATATCATCAGCAGAAAACTTTAATTTAAAATCTAGTTCTTCGTAATCTTTAGTGAAAATATCACCGCCAATTGCTGCTAATCGATTTTCGGAATCTTTAAATCCTACTTGATTAAAATGAATTCCTTTTTCATCGAATACAATATTACCGTCAGTACCTGTTAGATATACATTAAAAAGATCAATATTGAAGGATGGTGATAATAAATCGACTTTACCTTTTACCATCATTGGATCATTTCCTAGACCTTTGTAGACAACATTACCATTTAAACCTCCACTAAAATTAGAAGCGTAACCTTTTGCAAAGTATTCGAAAGGCTTTATTAATAAACTATCAATAGCTATTGTCATTTCTAATGGTGATAATGAATCTGCAATATTATATTCACTTTGGACATTAATATTACCTATTATACCATTTATAGAAGTCTGATTTTCATAAATATCAATATTATCTGTATTGCGTGCATTACTCTTTATATCAGCAATAATACTATTAAATAGACCAAATTGTTCTATGTCGATAGTTCCGTCTAATACACCTCCTTTATAGATATTACCTATTTTAATATCAGCATTGACTAAACCATTTAATACAGATGTATCTGTATCAATATTATAAGTAGTAGAATCTAATGAATAATCATGAATTGTAAATGAGTAGACAGTGTCTTTCTCATCAAATTGAGTGGAGTTTAAAGCAAAACTTTGATCATCTTTAGATAACTGTACTTTATTTACATAAGGTAAGCCCCCATAAGACAAAATGTAATTCTCTTTATCTATTTTCCAGTCATTATTATTAATTCTAACTCTATCATCAAATACATATTTATAAGTAGTAGAATCTAGTGTTAAATCTCCTCCTATATATAGCCATTCGTTTAAATTATCTTCTGATTTACCATCAATTTGGACTCTTAAATTATTATGCTCAGCATTACCACTTATAGACCAATTATGAATAGCATAATCTTCATATCCAATCAGCTCCAATAGTCCTAAACCAAAGTTGTATGTCAATACAGTGCCATTAGCATCAACTGTTGCATATAAAGAATCTATATCAATATCAGAATAGGTTAACCTCGGGATATCGAGGTCAAAATCTAATTTATTTGAAGCAGCGTCAAAATTAAAAGTACATTGGTTAAATTCTAAAGTATCTAAGTCATCTATATTTCCTTTAGTAAGTAATTCTCCATCCTCAATGTTAATTTCTGCAGTTATTACTCCTTTTGATGGCGGCAAACTACCAATCATTGCTCTTGATGATAAATACTGAGAGAAATATCGTTCAAGCACAATAGGTAAACTATCTAATGAGATATTAGAATATATATTAGCATTAATCGATTCTAATTCAACCTTGCCAAGGATGTGGGTACTATCAATTTCTATATGAGTTTTTAGATATGATATTTCTTGTTCTTTTAAACCTTGTTGTATTTTAATTTCATTTAAGTCTAGCGTTGTATTAAGATTAGAAATATCAAATCCATGTGTTTGAGAATTTACTTTCATACCAAAACTTATAGAGTCTTCCATGAAATTTAAAGCACGTAAATCAACATTACCAATATCACCTATTATGGATGCTGTTGGCAATTCCTCATTTAGATTTATATTACCAGTTAAATCAATTGATAATTCCTTTTGGTCTGTATTGGCTTTCCAAACTATCGCTTTTCTATCAATTTCTAAGGCTACATCTAATCCACCGTAATCGTAATTGTTATATTCTGCTTTCTTTAATTGAAACTTAATAGTTGATAATAATAGCGAGTCAATATCAAACCCTTTACCATTAGAGGTAAGGTGTGTACTAACTTTCCCTATAGTAGTGTCTTTAAGTATCTGACCAACATTAAGATTATAGGTATTTGTTTCAAAGCTATACTCATCTTCATTTTTAAGCTGAAATCTGAAATTAAAAGCACCAGTTTGCAATAAACTAATATTTGATTTTGCTCTTAAATTTTTCAAATCACCTGCTAAATTGAAATCACCTAAAATACGTGGAGGAATTAAAAATGATTCTTTAAGTGAATCATCTAAAAAGAGACTGGCTAATGTATTTGTATAAAAGTTTAAAGAATCTACTGCAACCTGATATTTTAAAGAATCTTCTGAAAGAACGTTATTTAATTGAAGATTAAAATCAGTATTTAAACCTAAACTACTTCGTATTTCACCATCAGAAATAGACATATCTGAAGTTGTTCCTTCTACCTTCATTTTGCCATCTATATTGTGTGTTATAAATGGACTAATAGAACTATCATTTTTTAATGAAGGATCAAATATTAAAGCATCATTAAAGCTAATATGTGATCTCAGTAAATGATTTCGGAAATAAAGTTTATCAAGATGATCCCCTATTGTATAAAGGTTAGGGTATTTTAAATAAAGATCGTTGTATAAGAAACTGTTATTTATTTCTATCAATAAGTCTTTTACATGTAGTTCTTGAGGCTTAATACTTATTTCTGTAGAGAAATTTGTAAGCGATAATCCATTCTTTTCAAATGCCTTTAATGATGGTACATCTAACTTAATTTCATCATCAGAAACATTTAAATTATTTACATCTAAATCAATCTTCTTAAAGTAGATATGATTTGGATCTAAACCCTGCATTGTTGGCTTGTAAAGGTTATCATCGTACACTAATTTTAAATTATTTATAGATGATTTAGTAATGGCTACTTTCCAACCAATGTCTAATGACTTTAAGTATTCTAGTTTAGGGTTAGTAACTTGCTCTTCTGGTTGTGTATTTAGTGTATCACTTTTAGTACTATAACTAATTAGTGTATTGTCTAGAAATAAGTTTTCAAACTTTATATCTTGTTCTAAAAGGTCAAAAGAATGGTTATTTATAGATAATTGCTGAACCTTTATTGTTGCTTTATCTTTTGTGGTATTATCTGTATAATTAATTAAAAAATCATTAATGTTTGCAGTTAAAAGAGATAATATAAAACTAGTTTCTCCTTCTGAATCAGTGTTAGTTTCTTCTTCAACTAGAGTTGCTTCATCAAACTGCAAATGATCAATTTGAGTACCATAAAGATCTATTGAATTGATAGTATAAGTTGATGTATTAATGTCAATTAAAGGTATCTGCGTAGTTAATGAATTTACCTTCACATCTGTTTTAATGTTCATTACACTATCCAAGTAATGAAAACGCACATCTGTTAATTGAATATTATTAATAATAATTGGAGGAATTGCTGTACTTGTTGTATCCTCTTCCACAGCTTCAGTTGTTGTAGAATCTGATACAAATGCATTAATTAAATAATTAAAATTAAAATCACCTGCTCTATTTACTCTTATAGATGTATGTAAAGAATGTAAACCAATATCATTAATAACAATTCTCTCTAAAGAAATTGTTTCTAGGTCTATATCGACTTCAAGTTTAGATAAATGAAGAAAATTATCTCCATTAGGTTCTTGTAAATCTACATTTTCTAACACCAAAGTTTTCGGAAAATCAAGTGCTATATAGCCAACTTTAACCTCACTTTTTGTAAGTTCTGAAACGTATGATGTTATTTTATTTACAGCAATATTTTGCACATAAGGAACCCTTAATATTCCATAAATAGTACTTAATAGAATTATGAATAATAAGAGTATTGCAAAAAATATTCGTTTGAAAGTTCCTTTCATTATCGAATAGAAAAAGTTTTCACTTGTATGAGTTAGATAGAATAAATATTCTTTAAAGGTAAAAACAAATACTGATTGATTTTAAGAAATTCTTAATTATAAATGTTAATCGATTAGCTTTTTAGCCATAACATATATTTCTTCTCTATTATTGCTTTCATTGTATCATAATTCTTCCAAGAATCTTCTACATGAAAAATAGAATCTAAACTTTTCCCTAATATGTTTTTATAATCATGAACGTACTCTCCACTTGAATAATAGTTTCTCACAAAATCTTGTGCTTTAGTGTTGAAAAAGTCAATTTCAACTACTCCATCTAAAGTTTCTGCAAGGATTATTGACGTAATATCTCGGTTTTTAAAGCGAATAAATAAACTAAAAAATTCATCATTAAATTCTTCATCTAAAAAATCTTTTTCTATTGCCCACCCTATGAAAATTCCAATGTGTAGATATGCTTGATCTAGTGGTTGATCGTCTGGAAAGTTTACGCCAAAATAATCTTTTGCGTTGTCAATAATTTTGCTGTTGCTGTCTTTTACTTTATACATAATTGATAGTTTAAAACGATAAAAAAGAGAAAATAAAGCTGGTAAAGAATATATAGTCGTACAAATATTTTTCCCTAAGATGCAAACAAGTTTTTAAAATCACTAAATTAGTACTATTATTCTGATGTGCTAATTTAGTGTTAGTCATATTTTTTTAAACTATCTGAACTATTATGCTTAAAAGCTTAAAGTTATCTATACTTCTATTTTTTATATTTGTCTCTTTTTTTTCAGTCTTTAATGAGTTAAAAGCACAGACTGCAACGTTGAGGGGGGTGGTAATGGATTCTTTAGGAAATCCAATAAAATCAGCACTCGTGCAAGAAGGAAGTACAAATAACAATTTTTATTTAACCAACGATAAGGGAGCGTATATTCTTACTATTCCTTCGGATAGTACAGTTACTATCTTTTTTAATCACCCTTCCTTCTCACCTAGAGCCTTTCAGATAGCCCTTTATAAGGATGAAATTAAGACTTTAGATACCAAGTTATTTAAACAGATATACCAACTTTCAGAAGTTAAAATTGTTGATTCTAGAGAAATTGAAACAAGAGATGAAGCAGGTACTATTTACGTAAAAGGTGAAGACCTACGAGAGATACCTGTTGGTTATGGAGAATTTACCCAACAACTTGTAGCAAGTGGTGCTTTGGGTATAGCATCTAATAATGAATTATCATCGGATTATAGTGTTCGTGGTGGTAGCTTTGACGAGAATTTAGTATATGTAAATAATATAGAAATTTACCGCCCGTTTATTGCCAGAGCTGGCCAGCAAGAAGGATTAAGTTTTGTGAACACAAATATGGTTCAAGAAATAGAATTTTCTTCTGGTGGATGGCAATCAAAATATGGTGATAAATTATCTTCTTCATTAAATATTCAATATAAGAAACCTCTTAATTTTGGAGGTACTTTGGAAGCTTCTTTATTAGGCGGTTCACTAACACTAGAAGGTGCATCAAAAAACAAGAAACATACAGCTATCGTTGGTGCTAGATATAAATCAACTGAATATTTATTAAATACATTACAAACTCAAGGAGAATATAAACCAAAATTTGGCGATGTTCAGTCTTATTTTAGTTTTGATTTATCCGGTAAAAATAAATATGGAAAAACGTATTTAGATGCCATACTATCTTATTGTGTAAATAGGTACTCTGTCTTCCCAAGTACAAGAAGTACAAATTTTCAAACAGGCGAAGGTGTTAGCAATTTAACTATTGCATTTGAAGGGAAAGAACAATTAGATTATGATACCTTCCAAGGTGGTTTAAAATTGATTCACAACTTCAATGATAATTTCACATCAAATTTAATCACCTCTGCTATGATTACACAAGAGAGAGAACGCTCTAACTTGGAAAGTGGCTATAGAATTTGTGATTTAGATGGTACTAATTCTGGAATTAATGGATGTGTTACCGAGAAAGGTTTAGGTGGAGAATATCAATATTCGAGAAATACACTTAAAGGAAAAGTATTTATTGTTGAAAATAGAAATGAGCTAATTCATAATGATCTTTTCAAAACTGAATTTGGTGTACAAGTAAAATTTGAAGATATAAATGACAACCTAAATGAATACTCTTTTTTAGACTCAGCTGATTATATTCTTAGTGTTGAAGATCAAATTAAAACAACAAATACACTACAATCTCAAAGGTACTCTGCTTACGCACAAACAACCTATAGGTCTTTAAATGATAAGCATGCAATTACCCTGGGTTTAAGAGGTACTTTTTGGAGTATAAATCAAGAATTAAATATTAGTCCAAGAGTACAATATTCTTTTAATCCTGAATGGGAAAAAGATTTTGTGTTCACATTTGCTTCAGGTGTCTATTATCAACCTCCATTCTACAGAGAAATGCGTAGACCTGACGGAACTGTAAATATGGATCTTAAGGCACAAGGATCACTTCATTTTATGGGTGGATTTGATTATAACTTTAAACAATGGGGCCGCCCATTTAAATTGATATCAGAAGTTTATTACAAACAACTTTGGAATGTTGTACCTTATGATGTTGATAATATTAGAATTAGGTACTCTGGAGAAAATCAAGGGGTTGCTTATGCAGCAGGTATAGATACTAGATTAAGTGGAGAATTTATTCCTGGTACTCAATCTTGGGTTTCACTAAGTGTTATGAGTACTAAAGAAAAAATTGATGGTGATCCTAGAGGCTATATTAGACGTCCTACTGACCAAAGAGTAACATTTGCGATGTTCTTCCAAGATCATTTGCCAAATAACCCGAGTATGAGAATGAATTTAAGGTTTATGTATGGTTCAGGTTTACCTTTCGGTCCGCCTAATAACCCAGAATTAAGAAACTCTTTTAGCGGAGGTAATGATTATATGAGGTTAGATGTAGGATTATTGAAAATTATAGCGTTAAATAAGAACAGTGAAAACCCAAATGAAGAATTTATGAAGAATTTATCAATTGGATTAGAAATTTTAAATGTTCTGGGTAATAATAATGTTATATCGCATACATGGGTCTCTACATACGATGGAACTCAATATGCAGTTCCAAATACTTTGTCTCAGAGGTTTTTCAATGTAAAAATGATTTTGCACCTCTAGACTTTTTGTTATCTTTATATATATAATAATTAACTACTATAGATCTTATGCAGGAGAGTGATTTATCGCGACCAACAGTAGGTCGTTTTTGTAGAACGGAGATCGCCTTTTTAGGAACAACTTCAGGAAAGATAAAAGAGTTGTCTTTTATGCTTTCAGAAATATTATCCCAAAAGTGGAATATTGGCTATATTGATTGTGACCATCAGAATTCAGAACTTGAAAAAGAATTAGGAGCTGACTCTCGAAGTGCGTTAAATCATAAAGCAAGAATAGAATTAATTGATAAAATAACCTTCTCGAGAATTGATTACAGAAAGGCACTTACTGTAACCGATAGACATGTAGAACTGAACGATATTGATGTTGCACTTATAAATGGAAATCATTTTAAAGCATCAAAACAGATATTAATTATTGATAAAGAAAATTCGACAAAACTTTATCGGAAATTAAATAGGTTAAGTAATCTTCTTTGTATTATTTATGCTGAAAATACATCTCAAGAAGATATACCAGAAATTCTTTTAGAAAGAATACCCAACATTTTACATAAACCTTCTTTTGAGATAGAAAAGATTCATGGAATTGCTCAATTTTTTGAGAATGTTTTAACAGCAACGGTACCTAAAATAAATGGTTTACTATTAGCTGGAGGGAAAAGTAAAAGAATGGGTGGTAAAGATAAAGCTAAGATCAATTATCACGGCAGAGAGCAGCGTTTTCACATGAAGGAATTGATGATGAAATATACAAACGCTACTTTTATGTCTTGTAGACCTCAGCAACTAGAAGACTTTTCTGACCAAATGAATCTCCTACCCGATACTTTTTTAGGTTTAGGACCATTTGGGGCATTATTAACGGCTTTTAGGCATAATCCCAATGCAGCATGGATGACCGTAGCTGTTGATCTACCATTTGTAGATGATAAAACAATCTTACATTTGATTCAGCAAAGGGATCCTTCTAAAATAGCCACTTTATATAAAGCAAAAGATACAGGTTCTCCTCAACCTTTATTAGGTATATGGGAACCGAGAGCATATTTAAAATTATTACAAGCATTAGCTTTTGGTAAAAATTCTCTAAGAGAGGTTCTTGAAGATGTAAATATTAAACTTATTGAACCCCTCTCTGAGCATACTTTAAGCGAAGTAGATACTATGGATGAGCTAGATATTGCAATAAAACAACTAAGTCAGCAAAATTCGATTTAGATTTTAATGTATTATGTTTAGCTTTGTGATGAAAAATTAATTGAAGCAGTCTTGAACAAAGTAAGATTAGAAATATTAGGGCTTTCCGCAAGCCATACTTCCCATGGTTCATTTGCCTTGGTATTAGGAGAAAAGCACGGGAATAGAAGATTACCCATTATTATTGGTATGTTTGAAGCACAAGCAATTGCTTTAGAAATTGAAAAAATTTCTTCAAACAGACCTATGACTCATGATTTATTCAAAAGTTTTGCATTAAAATTAGGTGCATCAATTAATCACATTCAGATTTCAAATTTGAAAGAAGGTGTATTTTTTGCTGATATCCATATTATTACTGCAGAAGGAGAAGAAATAGTGTTAGATTCTAGGCCTTCTGATGCTGTAGCCATTGGCATCCGTTTTAATGCTCCTATCTATGTGTTTGAAAATATCATGGAAGAAGCAGGTATTCAAGTTGAAGAACTTGAACAAGATGAAATGGATCACATTGATGATGAGCTTGAGGAAGAAGATGATGATGAATTAGAAATTGAAGATTTTGAAGGGATTGAAGATGAGGAAGACGAAGCGGAAGTAGCAGACACTACTCCTGTTGTATCAGATTCTGATTCGATAGCAACTTTATCTGTTGATCAATTAAATTCATTATTAAAAAAAGCAATAGATAATGAAGATTATATGAAGGCAGCTGAAATTAGAGATGAGATTTCTAAGAGAGGTTAATTCAGAATAATAGATATATAGAAAAAGCAGAAATTAGTTTAACTATTTTCTGCTTTTTTTATTTCCGGATTTGGAGGAAAATCATCTGGCCCATCACTTAAATCCTCTTCTGAAAACTCTTTGGGAGAGGGTAAGTCTTTTAAAGAAGATATCCCAAAGTACTCTAAGAACTTGTCAGTTGTTCCGTACAACATTGGTCTACCTATAGCATCAGATTTTCCTTTCATCTTTACTAATTCGCGTTGTAGAAGTTTCTTCATAGCATAATCGCTACCTACTCCTCTAATTTTTTCAATTTCGCCTTTTGTAATTGGCTGTCTATAAGCAACAATAGATAATGTTTCTAATGCCGATTTAGATAATCGTCTTCTAGAACGATTCTTCAACATGAGATTTACAACTTCCCTATATTTCTTTTTTGTCAGAAAATTATAGCCCTCACCATTTTTTACTAATTCAAAAGAATGACTTTTAGACTTATATTTCTTGATTAAGCTATCAATATTCTCCTCAATTTCTTTTTTCCCTATTGTGTTTTCTTCGTCTAATTCGTTTAGAGTTGCCTCTAATTCTTCTATTGATATAGGTTCAACAGCAACAAAAATCATTGCCTCTAATTGTCTTTGTAAATCTTCCATTAAAAAAAGAAGACACTTAACTTATATGTTAAGTGTCAAATTTAAAAATCTTTTAGTAAAATTAGTTTCTCTTCAATTTCGCCTCAATTGAGTGCTGAGTATGAGGTACTGCCATCAATCTTTCTTTTGAAATAAGGTTGCCTGTATCAATACAAACTCCATAAGTTCCTGTTTTAATTCTAACAAGAGCTTTTTCAAGTTGTTGCTTATATTTCATTGATCGAGCAGCTAATTGATTAAGTTGCTCCTTTTCAAAAGCATCTGCACCATCTTCTAAAGTTTTTCCTCCAGAATGGTTAGAATCATGACCACTTGTATCTTTTTTAATGGAATGATTTAAGTGCTCTAATTCGTTAATCGTTTTTTCTAGCTTGTCATTTAAAAGTGTTTCAAATTCTTTTAAATCTTCAGCGGAATATCGTAATTTTTCAACAGCCATATTAGTATCGGATAAGTTTATTGATTATATGTAAATTTAACAATTATGATATAGAAAAAATCATACCACCATAATTATTGAATAAAAAATAACAAAGAAATTATCTATGTAACTTATTATTGTTGTAAATATGTAAATTATTCAAATAATATAAAATTTTTTTATGTTGAAAAATATTAGAAAAGTGATAAAAAAATATTTTTGGCCTACACTAACATCGAATACAATTATGCTGAATAGTAATGTTAGAGTAGAATCACTTTCATCTCCACAAAAAAATTCTTTTTTTATGGAGTTACAAAAACAGATAAAAGGAATTGTTTATACCCGAAAAGGGTTAATTGCAGTAAATATTGTTGGGTTTGTCTACAATTGGGAAATCTTGCCTTTTCTAGTTGTTGGATCTCTAGGATATCTATTTTTGATTAGTAAAAAAGCTTCAAGACTTCCAGAAAAAATATTCAATAAATTAGATATACAAATTCCGTATACTAAAAAAGATAACAAAAATATACTAGAAAGAGATTTCAACTACGACCCTTCTAAAATTAATGTAGAAGATCTTCAAATAGGTTTCTTGTTAGATTACAATTTGCAAACATATAAAGTTGTCGAACATTTTCAGTATGTTACAGAAGACACAAATTGTGAAGAAAAACTTGTCTTAATTACCGGAATAGATGAACGTTATATATTCAAAAAATACAATGTAAATAATCCATTTATTCGTTCAACGCAAAAGATAAATATCTTTTCAATTGATGAAAATTTAGATACTGAAATCCTATTAAAACAAAGACCTAAATCTGTCATCACTTATAAAGGAACTAATTACTACAGAGACGAAGAAAGCAAGGGTAGTATTCATTCTTTTAAATCTAATACGATAGAAAACAGATTTAAAAAATGGGATTATTTTGACGATTCCCGTTTGTTATATATCTGTATTGAGCAAATAGACACAAATAAATTTGTAGCTTATCAAGGAAAAATTGAAGCTGAAATTGCATTTTCAGAGATTTTACCCCAAAAATGAGTGTTAAAAAAAGTTAGCTAACGATAAGGTTAGTCAACCCCACAAAAAATATATTATTTTTGACAAAGAAATTGATAAAGACCTATTATCTTTCGTCAAACAAAATTTAGAAGAAATTATAGTTACATAATGATACTAAAAGCGGATAATCTAATAAAGCACTACGGAAAACGTACAGTAGTTAATGATGTTTCAATAAAAGTAGAACAAGGAGAGATTGTAGGATTGTTAGGACCAAACGGTGCTGGTAAAACTACTTGTTTCTATATGATTGTTGGTTTAATTAAACCAAACAATGGAGAGATACACCTTGACACTGAAAACATCACAAAATTACCGATGTATAAACGTGCTCAGAAAGGTGTTGGTTACCTTGCACAGGAACCTTCTGTATTCAGAGGATTAACTGTAGAAGAAAATATTATGTTACCTCTAGAAATGGAAAAAATTTCTAAAGAGGAAAAGAATCAAAGAGTAGAAAAGTTACTAAATGAATTTTCTTTAACGCACGTAAGAGATAACTTAGGTATGTCTCTATCTGGTGGTGAAAGAAGAAGAACTGAAATTGCTAGAACTCTATCTACTAATCCAAGTTTTGTTTTACTTGACGAACCTTTTGCAGGTGTAGACCCTATTGCTGTTGAAGAAATTCAAAGAATAGTTTATAACTTGAAGAAGAAAAATATTGGTATTTTAATTACAGATCACAATGTGACCGAAACGTTATCTATTACAGATAGAGTTTATATTCTACAAAGTGGTGTTGTATTTAGAGATGGAACACCAGATCAGCTAATAAATGATACTGAAGTACGAAAAGCTTACTTCGGTGAATATGCTGAATATAAGAAAAAAGATTTTTCTGAGTAGAAAATCAAAAATATACTAAGGATACTCACAAGAGTGTCCTTTTTTTACGCCCAAACTTGACGATCACTGTACAACTTAAAACTATATTATTGATTAAAACATGGAAATTTTATCTACTGCTTTTAATTGGTTTTCAAAACGTAGAATGCATCAGATAGAACATTTTATGACTCACCCTATAGATGTACAACAAAATCTTTTTAAGGATTTAATCTCTAGTGCAAAAAATACGGAGTGGGGAAAAAAATACGACTATCAATCTATTAATAATATTGAGCAATTTGCTGATAGAGTACCAATTTCTACTTATGAGGATTTAAGTCCTTATATAGAGAGAATGATGAAAGGTGAACAAAACATATTATGGTCATCAAAAATTTCAGAATTTTCTAAATCGTCAGGAACAACCAACCAAAGAAGCAAATTTATACCAGTATCAAAAGAAGCCTTAGAGGATTGCCATTATAAAGCTGGTAAAGACCTTATTTCTATTTACTTAGATAACCATCCAAATACCAAAATAATGTTTGGGAAAAGTCTAGGAATTGGAGGTACATATCAAAAAAATGATCTAAATAACGAGAGTATTTTAGGTGATGTATCTGCGATTATAATGAAAAATTTACCCTTCTGGGCTGAATTTATGAGAGCTCCTGAAATTAAGGTAGCTCTTATGGATGAGTGGGAAAGTAAAATAGAACTAATTGCTGGTACTACAATTGATAAAAATATTACAAGTATTGCCGGAGTACCTACTTGGACATTAATATTAATTGAACGTATTTTAGAAATGACCGGTAAGAAAACCTTAATTGAGGTTTGGCCTAATTTAGAGGTGTTCTGGCATGGAGCTGTAGCTTTTGGCCCCTACAGAAAGACGTTTAAAAAATTAATTGGTAAAGATGATATCAACTTTACTGATGTCTATAATGCTTCAGAAGGTTTTTTTGGTATTCAAGATACTACTAATGATGATGAGTTTTTATTGTTATTAGATTATGGTGTTTATTATGAGTTCATTCCAATGGATGAATTTGATAAAGAAAAAGCAGAAGTTATTCAATTAGCAGATGTAGAAATTGGTAAAAATTATGCACTACTAATTACAACTAATGCAGGGTTATGGAGATATCAAATTGGTGATACAATTCGATTTACTTCCAAATTTCCCTATAGAATTAAGATATCAGGAAGAACAAAGCATTTTATCAATGCATTTGGTGAAGAGGTTGTAATCGAAAATGCTGAAGCAGCAATTAAAGCAGCATGTGCGATAACAAATGCTGAAGTACGTAATTTTACAGCTGCTCCTGTTTATTTAGAACAAGGAGGTAAAAAAGGTGGGCATGAATGGGCTATTGAATTTAAACATACACCAAATAACAAAGATCTTTTTATACAAACATTAGATGAGACTTTACGCAAAGTGAATTCTGATTATGATGCTAAACGTTATAAAGATATCGCTATAATCACTCCTGTAGTTCATTTCTTAGAACCTAGATCATTCTATAATTGGATGAAAAAAAGAGGAAAGTTAGGTGGGCAAAATAAAGTTCCTAGATTAGCTAATCATAGAGAATATTTAGAATCACTCCTATCTTCAATATAAATTTAAAATAATATGATGGATCAGGCGACAGCAACAACATCAAAAACCGCAATTTTATTAATGCACTGCCCGGATCAAAAGGGTATCATTTCACATATCACTTTATTTATTCATGAGAATCAAGGTAATATTATTTATCTAGATCAATATGTTGATAGAGTTGAAAAGAGATTCTATATGCGTGTAGAATTCGAAATAGATCAATTTAATATTCCAGAAGAAAAGATATACGATTATTTCGAAACGTTACTGGCTAAGAAATACACAATGACATTCAATTTGTATTTCAACGATAGAAAGCCAAAAATGGCATTATTTGTAACAAAGATGTCGCATTGTTTATACGATATTTTGTCAAGAACAGATTCTGGTGAATTAAAGGTTGAAATTCCAATGATTATTAGTAATCATCTTCACTTGAAGAAAGTTGCTGATAAGTTTAATATTCCTTTTTATCATTTTGAAATGAATAAAGAGAATAAAGTTGAACAAGAGAAGGCACAACTAGAATTAATGAAAAAGCATAATATTAATTTTGTTGTTTTAGCTAGATATATGCAAATTATTTCTTCTGATTTTATTGAAAGCTACCCAAATAAAATAATCAATATACACCACTCTTTCCTTCCTGCTTTTGTTGGAGCAAAGCCATATCATGCAGCTCATGAGCGTGGAGTTAAAATTATTGGTGCAACATCACATTATGTAACAACTGATCTAGACGCAGGTCCTATCATTGAGCAAGACGTTGCAAAGGTTAGTCATAAAGACACAGTGAAAGAATTAATAAGAAAAGGTAAAGACCTTGAGAAAATTGTACTCTCAAGAGCAATTTACCAGCATGTCAATAGAAAGCTAATGGCTTATAAGAATAAGACAATCATTTTTGATTAATTAAAAAAGGGCTGCAATTTAGAATTGCAGCCCTTTTTTAAACAGAAATTTGATTAAAGTGAAATTTCAAGAATTTCAAACTTAATCATTCCACGAGGAGTTTTAATTTCTGCAACATCACCTACTCTTTTACCCAATAAACCTTGAGCAATAGGAGAATCAATAGAAATTTTATTTTCTCTTACATTAGCTTCTTTTGCAGAAACTAACATATATTCCATTATAGCACCAGTAGGTACTTTCATTTTTATCTTACTAAGAATACCAACTTTAGAAGCATCCAATTTAGATTCATCAATTATTCTTGCATTCGCAATTAAATTAGCAAGATTTGCAATTTTAGCCTCTAAATGCCCTTGAGCATCTTTTGCTGCATCGTATTCTGCATTTTCACTTAAATCACCTTTATCAGTAGCTTCAGCAATTTGTTTTGCAATATCAGCTCTACCTCTAGTTTTAAGATCTTTGAGTTCATCAGCCAATCTTTGAAGACCTTCACCTGTATAATATGTTGACTTAGACATTATATATTTCTTTTATAAATGAAAAACGATCCAAGGTTATCAGATCGTTTATATTTTTCTCTAATAGGATTACAAATATAAAACTAACTACAAAAAATTGAAAATTTATTTTTAATTGAATTTTATATTGTTATTTATTTTTAAATAATTGAAACCTAATTAGAAGATTTCTTTAAACCTGCCACAAATACAGCTCCTATTAGTACAACTAATAATAATACTGCCGTTAATTCAAAGGCTAGAATTTGATTAGTCATAAAATGTGTACCCAATATCTCTGTTACACCACCTTGTTTAACTTCATAGCTTTTATCAACGTTTTCTTGTAGAATACCATAAGATAAAATTCCAAATGAAGTCAACCCTAAAAAGATACCTGTTAAAATTCTAGCTGACCCTAATTGGACACCATGTTTTTCTGTATTTTTGGTATACATAACACCAAACAATAAGAGAACAAGTACACCACCTATATAGATCATTACTTGTGTAATTGCTAAAAAGTCGCTACCTGAGAGTACAAAAAGTCCCGCTACACTTAATAAAGTAAATAATAAATAAGCTGCATTATGAATAACATTTTTAGAACTAAATAATGCTATAGATGATATAAAAATCACTAGCATTAAAAAATAAAATACTATCTCTATCATTATTTCTTAATTACTCTTGGACGAAATTTTGGCTTCGGTTTATCTTTTGATGATTCAGTCTCAATTTCTTTTTCAGTAGTTACCGATACAGTTGGTTGAGTTGTTGCCATTTTTGCTTGTCGCTTTTTTTCTTGTTCAAGATCAAAAATCTTCTGTTTTTGTTTTACTTCCTGTTCAGACATATCAGCAAAACCATATGTAAGATTTCGCATATCCAACTCACTAAAATCATAAGATTTAGTCATTGTTAGACATTCCGTTGGACAAACATAAGTACAAAGACCACAAAAGCAACACTTTGCCATATCTATGTCAAATTTGGCGGCATAGATACGTTTAGGTGTTCCATCAGAGGTTTCCCCTATTACTTCTGTAGATTTTATTGGTTCAATTTCAATACAATCTACAGGGCAAACTTTTGCACATTTATCGCATACAATACAATCATCTATCTCCAAGTCTAATTTATACCTTCCTGTATCCGGAACTGGTAAAACCTCTTGTGGATATTTTAAAGTGACAATTGAATTCTGTTTTTCAAAATAATTACTATCGTTGGGAGATATCGGATCTCTTCTATCATTAACTAATGCATCCTTAAGATGATCTATAGTTAATTTTAATCCATGTTTTGAAGTTTGTATAGCTTCTTTGATATTTCCGAAGTATGTATTATTTGCTCCTAATTTTTTACTCATTCGCAAATCTTTTGATAATTCATTGTAAAGTTAGTAATTTCTATAACTATATACTTTCTATTTGATGAATTGTTTCTGAAAATTTAATTTATCTGAATGTATTGAGATGTGAAGTATTAATCAACTAACTTTACTTATTATTATTGCAACCCGTTTATTGTACATGAATATTATTGTTGAAGACTTCACAAAATCATGGGTTTCCCCATCAGAATACGATTATCTATTAGCGCATGGCTGGAGACATTTTGGGGATAATTTCTTTAGGTATAATATAAATATGCATAATGATGCTATTTGTAATGTTATTCCTCTAAGGGTTAAACTCCCAGAGTTTATTTATTCAAAATCACAAAAAAAAATTCAAAAGAAATGCGATAGTTTTACTATTTCTATTGATAACGTTTGCATCGATTCTACAACTCATACTCTATTTGAAAAACACAAAAAGAAGTTTATTGATAATACGCCAACATCAATTTATGACTTTTTATCTAGTAAAAATGTGAGTAACGTACCTACTGCTATAAAAGAAGTTCGTGTTTTTGACAATGAAAAACTGATTGCTATTAGTTATTTCGCTATTGGCGAGAACAGTATTTCGAGTATATATGGTATGTTTGATACGGACTATAGCAAATACAGCTTAGGCCTTTTTACAATGTTTATTGAAATTGAGTTTGCTAAGAGTCAAGACCTACTTTACTATTATCATGGGTACTGTTACGACGTAAGCTCTTTTTATGATTATAAAAAGAAATTTAGTGCAGTACAAAGTTACCAATGGGAAAGTAAAAAGTGGTCTAGTCTTATTAAATAGTATTATTGATTATTTCTAAAAGCTGTTCTTCTTGATCAAACATTATTTTGGGGACAATCGGCATAACCAAGAATTTTAAACTACTTTTTGAAACCAAAGGTTTTAATTTTGCTGCATCTTTTTCTGTTATTATTACAGTTTGATTAGCACCCATTTCATTTTCAATTCTAGAGATTGTCTTTTCAGTAAATGAATAATGATCTCTAAATTTAAAATGTTTATTGATATTGATTCCTTGCTCCTCAATATAAGATACTAATGGATCTGGATTGGCAATACTGGTAAGTAAAAAAACGAAATTAGGCATTGAAACTTTTGATGAGTCTCTTAAATTATAAGTTTCACCATAGCCTATCTCAGAAAATAATATTTTACAATCTTCCCTTGCATATTGCTTTGTTTTTGAGATATAGGAATCAAAAAGTTCAGGAGAATAATCACCTAATACTTTTGTGAAAATAATTATATCTGCTCTTTTTGCTCCTTTTCTGTTTTCTCTTAATCTACCAAGTGGTAATACTTCATCTTTAAAAAATGGTTTATTAAAATCGGAGAGCATTATATTTAAATCACGATGAATAGCTCTATGCTGATACGCATCATCAAGAATTACTACTTCTGCTTTTTCAAAAAATGGAACACCAAATACCCTTTGTTCAGAAACAACAACTTCAAGGTTTTTATATTTTGAATAGTATTGCATTGGTTCGTCTCCAATAGTTCTTGCTGTAGCTTCGATATCAGCTTTTATTGGTCCAGACGTTTTCCTTCCATACCCTCTACTTAAAACACCTACCTCTCTTATATTCTGAATTCTATCAATCAAGAATTCTACAAAAGGAGTTTTACCAGTACCACCAACCGATAGATTACCAACAGAGATAACCTTTAAATCGAATCTAACAGGTCTTCTTCTTTTCGTATCATATTTATTGTTTCTAATAGAAGTTATTGCGTCATAGACAGCAGACAAGGGATATAGTAAAAAATTCATACACAAAAATAATATAAAAAAAGCCCATCAGAACAATCTGATGGGCTAAATATATAAGAATAATTCTATTCTTGTTATGCAAGAGCGATTTTCACCTTCTCTGCAGCTTCTTTCAATGTAATTGCAGAAGTTACTTTTAATCCTGACTCGTCAATGATTTTAGCTCCTTCTTCAGCATTTGTTCCTTGTAAACGTACAATAATTGGAATTTTGATATCTCCAATGTTTTTGTAAGCTTCAACAACACCATTGGCAACACGGTCACAACGAACGATACCACCAAATACGTTAATTAAAATTGCTTTTACGTTAGGATCTTTTAAGATGATTCTAAAACCAGCTTCTACAGTAGTAGCATTTGCTCCACCCCCAACATCTAGGAAGTTAGCAGGATCGCCACCAGATAATTTTATCATATCCATTGTAGCCATTGCTAATCCAGCACCGTTAACCATACAACCAACGTTTCCGTCAAGTTTTACATAGTTTAAACCAGCTGCACTTGCTTCTACTTCTGTTGGATCTTCTTCGGTAACATCACGCATAGCAGCAATGTCTTTATGGCGATACAAAGCACTTTCATCTAAACTTACTTTAGCATCTACTGCCATAACTTGATCATCTGAAGTTTTGAAAACAGGGTTGATTTCAAACATTTCAGAGTCAGTACCTACGTATGCATTATATAATGAAACTACAAATTTCACCATTTCTTTAAATGCTTTACCAGAAGTCCCTAAGTTAAATGCTACGCGTCTAGCTTGGAAACCTTGGATACCTACTGATGGATCGATTTCTTCTTGGAAAATTAGCTCAGGAGTTTTCTCCGCTACTTCCTCGATATCCATACCACCTTCAGTAGAATACATAATCATATTTTTACCTGTCGCACGGTTTAAAAGTACTGACATGTAATATTCTTTGATTTCAGATTCACCAGGATAATATACATCCTCTTGAACCATCACCTTTAATACCTTCTTACCTTCGGCTCCAGTTTGAGGAGTAATTAATTGCATACCGATGATATCATTTGACAATGATTTTACATCTTCGATACTTTTTGCAACTTTAACTCCACCACCTTTACCACGGCCACCTGCGTGAATTTGGGCTTTTACTACCCAGAACTTAGTTCCAGTTTCTTTGTTCAGTTTCTTAGCAACCTCTACAGCTTCTTCTGGAGTGTCTGCTACGTATCCAGCAGGTACTTTAACCCCGTACTCTTTTAAGATACTTTTTGCTTGGTATTCGTGAATGTTCATGTGTATTGACCCGTTGGGTGCACAAGTTTGTTTTGTGTATTGCTACTATAATAAAAACATAAAATGACCGAGATCACTTATGTTTAATAATACAATTCTAAATAAAATAAAACAAACATCAAATTTGCTTATGCGAATACTCGATATTTTTTTATTTTATTTTAAAATTAATTCTTAGAAAAATAGTTGATTTATATGATAAATAACACTCAAAAACGAGTGTAAAAATCTGTTATTCAATATACTAACCAACATCTCTCTTTTGGTTTAATAAAAAAGAACTACTCTAAATTTAGAATAGTCCCTTATTAATTATTTTTTAGTTGCCGTTTTTCTTGTAGTGGCTTTTTTCTTTACAGGAGCTTTTTTTGCTGCAGGTTTCTTAGTCGCTGCTTTCTTTTTAGCAGGTTCCTTTTTAGTTGCCGCGGCTTTTTTACCTCTTGTTTTTGGCTCAGGAGCCTCTTCAATTATTTTCTTAACTTCTTCGTAAGTAAGTTCTTTTGCTTTTTCTTTAAGCTCTTTTGGGATCTTAATATTAGCTTTATTGTAAGAAATATAAGGTCCCCACCTACCGTTTAGAAGTTGTAAATTTTCTTCTTCTTCGAAAGTCTTGATTAATTTTTCAGCATCCGCTTTTCGTTTTGCTTCAATTAATTCAATAGCCACATCTAATTCGACTGTTTCTGGAGCGTATTCTTTGCCAAGAGAGACAAACTTTCCATCATGTCTAATATAAGGTCCAAAACGACCAATTGCTGCTACTACAACTTTGTCTTCATATGTTCCAATTGTTCTTGGAAGCTTGAATAGTTCAAGAGCATCCTCTAACGTAATTGTTTCTAAATATTGTCCCTTACGTAAGGAAGCGAATTTCTTTTCTTCGTCTTCTTGGTCTCCAATTTGTGCAATAGGGCCAAATCTACCTAAACGTGTAATTACTTTTTTACCAGTTGTAGGGTCAATTCCTAGTTCTCTTTCTGCATGAGCTTCCGCTCTATCTGCATTTTCTTCTGTATCAACAACAGTATCATGGAATGGTTTATAAAAACCACCAAGCATTTTCTGCCATTCTAAATTACCATGTGCGATTTCATCAAATTGTTCTTCTACATTTGCAGTAAAAGAATAATCGACAACATTTGGAAAGTGTTTTACAAGAAAGTCATTTACAACCATTCCCATGTTTGTAGGGAATAATTTACTTTTCTCTGCTCCATATGTTTCGGTCAACTGTCTTTCGCTAACCTCATTATCCTTTAGAACAATTTTCACGTAATTTCTTTCCTTACCATCTCTAGCTTCCTTAATTACATACTCTCTACGTTGTATTGTAGAAATTGTTGGTGCATATGTAGATGGTCTACCAATACCCTTTTCTTCCAAAGTCTTCACTAAACTAGCTTCTGTGTAACGCGCTGGAGGTCTAGAAAAACGTTGAGTTGCATTCATTTGATCTAAAGGCATACCTTGACCAATTGACAATGGTGGTAGCATTCCTTTAGTGTCCTCGTCTTCATCTATTTCATCATCATTAGATTCAATATATGCTTTCAAGAAACCTTCGAAGATAATTACCTCTCCTTTTGCTACAAATTTTTCAGCTCTCTTTTGAGTTGTAATCTCTGCAGTAGTTCTTTCTAATTTAGCATCAGCCATTTGAGAGGCTACTGCTCTTTTCCATATCAGATCGTACAAGCGTGCTTCACGATTATCAGACAACTCTAATTTATGATTTTTAAAGTTGGTAGGTCGGATAGCCTCGTGAGCTTCTTGTGCTCCTTTATTTGTTGTTTTAAAATGTCTTTCGTGTGCAAACTCTTTCCCATAGACTCTAGAGATTTCTTCTGTAGCCGATTGAATTGCATCATTTGATAGATTTAATGAATCGGTACGCATATATGTAATATGGCCCGCTTCGTATAATTTCTGAGCAATTGACATCGTAGAAGCAACCGAATAGCCTAATTTTCTACTTGCTTCTTGTTGAAGTGTAGAAGTAGTAAAAGGAGGTGCTGGAGTTTTCTTACCAGGCCTTGTTTTAATATCAGAAATAGAGAAGTCAGCTCCAAGACAATCATTTAAGAATGAATTTGCTTCTTCTTTTGTTTTAAACTTAGTACTTAATTCTGCTTCTAAGAATTTATTATTATCAAGTTCAAACGTTGCTATTACTTTAAAGAAGTCTTTAGCATTAAATGCCTCAACTTCTCTTTCTCTTTCAACTACTAACCTTGCTGCTACACTTTGCACACGACCAGCAGAAAGTCCTCTTTGAATTTTCTTCCATAAAACTGGCGAAAGTTCAAAACCAACTAATCTATCTAAGATACGTCTTGCTTGTTGTGCATTTACTAGATCATAATCAATAGTTCTAGGATGCTTGATTGCAGATTGAATTGCAGATTTAGTAATCTCTCTAAAAACAATTCTTTTTGTATCGTTATCTTTTAATTTTAATGTCTCCTTAAGATGCCAAGATATAGCTTCTCCTTCGCGGTCATCATCGGTTGCTAACCATACCATTTCAGCATCCTTTGATAATTTCTTCAACTCTCTAATAACATCCTTTTTATCAGGAGAGACTTCGTAGTGGGGAATGAAATCGTGGTCAACATCAATTGCATCGTTCCCTTTCTTTAGGTCACGTACATGGCCATAACTTGATCTTACGGTGTAGCCCTCACCTAGGTACTTTTCGATAGTCTTTGCCTTTGCAGGTGACTCGACAATTAATAAGTTCTTAGTCATTTATATATATATCTATCCTTTGTTCAGATTTTAGGGTAATTAATTTGTGGTATAACTCCCGCGCGAAACAACTTATTATAAATAACAGTACACTTCCAAAAAAAATCACATTTTTATTAAAAATTTATTCAAATCATTCCTAAAAGTAACTTTAATTTCAAAATTACATGATAATAGTCATTTAATAACGGAAAAAACTATTACCACTGATTTTTAACCGTTTTAGATCAATAGGGCTGTTATTTACTATGTTTTTTTTGCATTAAAGTAAATCTTAAAATATATTTAGGCACTCAAATACATAATGGGTAAAATTTTCTATATGGTTTTTATTAATACACGTGCGAAAAATTAATTATCTATCACAAGATTATGCAAGAAGTAGAACTTAACCACAACAAACCTCAAACAAATTCAGACAAAGACATGAGTGAAGAAACAGCGCAATTATCGTATGCCGGTAAATCTTACGAACTCCCTGTAATTAAAGGGTCAGAAGAAGAAATCGGAGTTGACATTAGTAAACTTCGTGGTCAAAGTGGATTGATTACACTAGATGTAGGATTCAAGAACACGGGTTCAACGACAAGTGACGTTACGTTTTTAGATGGAGAGAAAGGTATTTTAAGATACAGAGGTTATTCTATTGAAGACCTTTGTGAGCATTCTTCTTTCTCTGAAGTTGCTTACCTTTTAATTAATGGTGAATTACCAACATCTGAAGAATTTGATAAATTCCAAGATGATATATCACACCATACATTAGTACACGAAAATATCAGAAAGATTTTTGATGGTTTCCCTGCTGATGCTCATCCAATGGGAGTTTTATCTTCATTGGTTACTTCACTTACTGCATTCCACCCAGAATCATTAGATCCTAATAGAGATCCTAAAATGGTTGATTTAACAATCCACCGTTTGATTGCTAAGTTACCTACTCTAGCTTCTTGGGTATTTAAGAAAAAATTAGGTCATCCTTTAAACTATCCTGAAAACAAATTAGGATACGTTGAAAACTTCATGAAAATGATGTTTGGATTACCAACAGAAGAATATAAAATCGATCCTGTTTTAGTAGAGGCTTTTGATAAATTATTAATCTTACATGCAGATCACGAGCAAAACTGTTCTGCTGCAACTGTAAGAGTTGTAGGTTCATCTCAAGCATCTTTATATGTTGCAATAGCAGCAGGTATCAATGCTTTATGGGGTCCTTTACACGGTGGTGCAAACCAAGCTGTAATTGAAATGTTGGAAGACATTCACGCTAATGGTGGAGATGTTGATCAATATATTGCTAAAGCAAAAGATCCTAACGATCCTTTCCGTTTAATGGGATTCGGGCATAGAGTTTACAAAAACTTTGACCCTCGTGCTAAAATCATCAAAAAGCATGCTGATGCAGTTTTAGATAAATTAGGCATTGAAGATCCATTATTAGAGATCGCAAAAGGTTTAGAAGAGAAAGCTCTTCAAGACGAATACTTCCAAAAAAGAAAATTATATCCAAATGTGGATTTCTATTCTGGAATTATTTACAAAGCAATGGGCTTCCCAACAGAAATGTTTACAGTTCTTTTTGCTCTTGGTCGTCTTCCTGGTTGGATCGCTCAATGGAAAGAATCAAGAAACTTGAATCAACCAATCTCACGTCCTCGTCAGATTTATACTGGTTCTCCAGCAAGACCTTATCCAACAAAATAATTTGTTGTTTAAAATATAAAGAAAAGCCATCAGTAATGATGGCTTTTTTTCTTCATAATATTCAATCATGATACGCTTCTATTTAACCTATCTTTCCCTACTACTTATATCCACTACTGCCTATGCACAGAATAATTATTATTGGTCGCAACAACAAGGCCCAAACGGTAATTTATTAGGTGGGTCATTAGCTTCTGGTGCTTCTGATAACAGTGCAATTTTTTATAACCCCGGTGCATTAGCATTTACAGAAACCCCAAATGTGTCTTTAACTTCCGACCTAATTAGCTATACGTTTTTACATATACAAAATGGAGCAGGTGAAGGAATAGATATCAAAGGGAATCAATTAACAACTAAACCTCAGATGCTAGCAGGTACTGCATTTGGAGCTAAAAATAATAGGTTTAAAGTAACCTACGCTATATTTAATCTGCTAAATGAAAAGAGTGAACATTCGGCTCAAAATACGGCACAAATTAGCAATTCCAATCAAGTCTACGAAGGGTTCTATAACTATAAAAATTCGCTACGAAATGATAGGTTTGCAATAGGAACTACATATAGACTTACTGATAATATTGGTATTGGCATTACTCATTTTGTCGACATCAAATCTACAGAAATTACTTCCAACGTAAACGAAAGTTGGTATACAAACAAATTAGCTACAAATTATAGCACTGATTTCAAAAATTTAAAATACTCTCATGTATCACTTTTATGGAAATTAGGGATTGCATGGCATTATAATGAAAAACTTAACTTAGGGTTAAACTTTGAAACACCTGATATTAGAATTAAATTTTTGTCTACGGCCTATTCTAGAAGAATTTCTGAAACCTTAGATGATAATGGAGTTTTACAAAAATACTCTTCTAATCAAGATAAAGTAAACACTTCTTATTCTCTACCATTTACTTTTGATTTAAATTTAGGTTATACAACAAAGCTTACACAGTACTCTGCCAGGGTTGGCTTTTTTAGTAAAGTTGGCAAATATAATTTATTACAATTAAAAACTGAAAGTACTATTAACCCTTCACCAGACCCAGCTTATAATCAGTATACATTATCAAATAAAAGGATTATAAATTACGCTGCTGGTGTAAAACATAGAATCCTAAACGACATGAATATATTGATGGGTTTTAGGACTGATTTTAATTTTATAAATCAAGAGGACATTAATTTCACAAAAGATAATTTTCTTTCTTTTAATTATTGGGATGTATATCACCTTTCTTCAGGTGTGGAATGGTTTGGATCAAACTTTAATATTATTGCAGGTATAGTAGCCGATTTTGGCTTTTCCGAAAACAATCCTCAGTTAGTTAATCTTACTGCCCGACCTTATTCTGAATTAAATGATTTTAATACAAATACAGAAACGAGTTATTTACAATTAAACTTAATATTTGGAATCACCTATCACTTTAAGGATAGAACGCAAATGTAATTTCTTTAAATATTTACTATTCATTATAAGTACTTAAACTATTTCATTATTTTTAATCAGTAGATTATTAAACTTAATGAATCCAATGTTCAAGTCAATTATTATATTACTCCTATTTGCCACTTTACTTCCAACATATGCACAGAAGAAAAGTAAGAAAAAATCAAAAAGTGCTAAACAAAGTTCAAGAATTCTGGATTTCAACCAACATCAGAATTTAGACTCCACATCATTATTTAAAAATATTCCATTCCGTAATGTCGGTCCTACCGTAATGAGTGGAAGAGTTACGGATATTGAAGGTAATCCAAATAACCCCAGTGAGTTTTTTGTAGCTTATGCTTCTAGTGGATTATGGTATTCTAATTCTAATGGAATTGATTTTAAACCATTATTTCAAAATGAGGCAGCAATGACTATTGGTGATATTGCTGTTGATTGGAATGACGAAACTTCAACAATATGGATTGGAACGGGAGAAAACAATTCTAGTCGATCTAGTTATGCTGGTGCAGGTCTATTTAAATCAAATGATAATGGTATCACTTGGTCTCCTTCTGGTTTAGAGAAAACGCAGCATATTAGTAGAATTGTTTTGCATCCTACACACAAAGATACTTTATGGGTGGCATCTATCGGAAACCTTTATACTAAAGATACAGAACGAGGTGTATTTAAATCTACGGATGCTGGTAAAACTTGGAAGAAAACATTATTCATTTCGGATAGTACAGGAATCATTGATTTAATAATAGATCCTAAAAACCCTAAAATATTATATGCTTCTGCCTGGGAACGTACCAGAAAAGCATGGGATTTTAAAGGTTCTGGAGCAGAATCGGGAATATACAAATCAAAAGATGGTGGTGAAAATTGGAAAAGAATTACAACAGACAAAAGTGGTTTCCCTACATCTAATGGTGTTGGAAGAATTGGTTTAACTATATCGAATTCTAACTCTAGTACTTTGTATGCATTTTTAGACAATCAAGAACACAGAGAGAGTAAAGAAGATGCTAAAACAATACGTTTAACAAAACAGATCTTACTTAGTATGCCTAGTGCAGACTTTGATTTATTAGCTGACGATGATATAAATGCATTTTTAGATAAATATAAATTCCCAAAACAGTATACAGCTAAATCAATTAAAGAGGATATTAAAAATAAAAAATACACTCCAAAATCTTTAGTTGAATACCTTGGAGATGCAGGAGATAATTTATTTAATACACCAGTAAAAGGTGCTGAAATTTATAGATCTGATGATGCAGGAAAAACTTGGGTAAAAACTCATGACAAACCATTAGATAGAGTTGTATATTCTTTTGGATATTATTTTGGTAATATCAGAATTGACCCCACAAACGACAATAATCTTTACATACTTGGTGTTCCTTTTTTAAAGTCTGAAGATGCCGGTAAAACTTGGATTGATAAAGGTGCTGAAAATGTTCATGTAGATCATCATGCTTTATGGATTAACCCTAAAAACCCAAACCATTTTATACTAGGGAATGATGGAGGTGTCAATATAACTTATGATGATGGACAGACTTATTTTAAAGCAAATTCTATTCCTGTAGGACAGTTCTATTCTGTAAATGTCGACATGGAAAAACCATACAATATATACGGAGGAATGCAAGATAATGGTGTTTGGGTTGGTTCATCTAAAACTGAAATAAATAGAGAATGGCAAAATTCTGGTAAGACAGATTTTCAAACAATAATGGGTGGAGATGGTATGCAAGTTGGTATAGACCTTAGGGATAATAAGACAATCTATACGGGTTATCAATTTGGAAATTATTATAGAATCAATCGATTAACAGGAAATTCAAAATACATTACTCCTACACATAATCTAGATGAGAAACCCTTAAGATGGAATTGGCAGTCTCCTATTCATGTATCAATTCATAATAGCGATATTATTTATTTTGGTGCAAATAGATTTTATAGATCTTTTGATAAAGGAGAAAATTTCGAGGTTTTATCAGATGATTTAACTTATAATAATAAACAAGGAAACGTTCCTTTTAGCACACTTACTTCTATTTCAGAATCACCACTATCTTTTGGCCTTATTTATACGGGCTCTGATGACGGTAGAATAAATAGATCTTCTGATGTTGGCGAACACTGGGAAGACATTTCAAGAGGGCTTCCGAAGAACTTATGGGTTAGTAGAGTGATTGCTTCAATGCATAAAAAGGAAAGAGTATATGTTTCTTTAAATGGATATAGAAACGACGACTTCAATCATTATTTATATGTTTCTGATGACTTGGGTGAGAATTGGAGTGAAATAGGTAAAGGTTTACCAAAAGAAGCAATAAATGTGATTAAGGAAGATCCTAAAAATACTGATATCATTTATATAGGTACTGATCAAGGTCTTTATATCTCTTTTAATAAAGGTATTGATTTCTCAATATTGGGTAGTTTACCAAATGTTGCAATTCACGATCTAGTGATTCACCCAAGGGATAATGAAATTATTGTAGGTACACATGGAAGATCAATTTATGTAGGTCAATTAAATGAAGTCCAAAAATTAAATAATAACACGTTAAATGAAGAGCTTGTATTATTTGATATGGATGATGTAATGTATAATGAAAAATGGGGAATGATTGAAGGATATTTTGAATGGGGAAAACCTTATGAAAAAAGCATAGACATTCCTGTTTTTACAAATAATGATAATAATGCTATCATAGAAATTATGTTCAATGATGTTATTGTAAAGAAAATTTCTATTGATCTTACTAAAGGAATTAATTATGTTCCTTATAACCTTTCAGTTGATAATTCATCAAAACTTGATTACGGAAACAAGATTGGTAGTGATTATATATTCCCTGAAACAGATAACAATATCAGTTATTTAATTGATGGAGAATATGTGGTCAAAATAGCTGTTGGATCTGCTATAAAAGAAATGAAGTTGATTATTAATAAAAAAGAAGCACCAAAAGGAAGAGTAAAAACAAAGAAAATACCTTAACGAATAAAAAAGCCCTTCTCAATTTCAATTCATGAGAAGGGCTTTTTTTTATTTTTTTGGTCGATATGGTAAACCTCCAAATAAATGGAGATAAATAGATCTTGATAATCTAAAAATGAACGGCATAAATACCATCATAGGTATAGTTGCAGCAAAAATATAAACCAGTGGATTTTCAGGATCAAAAATAAAATAAGTAAAAAATAGAGTAGCAAACATTAATGCTACATTTATTCCATAACTAACATACATTGCACCAAAATAAAAACCTGTTTCAGGTTCGAATGTTGCATTACACTCTTTACAGCGCTTATTGATCTTAGAAAATTTTGTTGATAATGTGCTATTAGTGAATATATCCCCTTCCCTACAACTTGGGCATTTACGAGATACAATTGCTTGAATTTTTGATTTAGCCATTTTGATTTCCTAAATCTAGTTTTTGTTGAACTTGCTCTTTAGAAATGTCTTTAATTTCAGACCCTTCACAGATAATTGTTCTTTGTGGATTAATTTTTAAAAAAGAATGCTGATGTGTCGCCATTATAATACTTGTCCCTTTATCATTAATTTCTGTAAAGAGTTGTAAAATAGAGCGTGATACTTTGGGGTCTAAGTTACCCGTAGGTTCATCGGCAATTATTAAATCTGGATTATTTACCAAAGCTCTAGCAATAGCTACTCTTTGTTGTTCCCCTCCAGATAATTGATGTGGCATTTTTTCTTTTGTAATTTTAGGCAACTTTACTAAATCCAATAAATCATCTACTTTGTTAAGCATAGATGTCTTACTAGTCCAACCAGTTGCTTTCATTACAAAAATTAGGTTTTCTAGAACATTCCTATCCGTCAGAAGTTCAAAGTCTTGAAAAATAACTCCTAAAGACCTCCTTAAGAAAGGAATTTGCTTTTCTTCAATAGAAGAAACATTAAAATCATTTACTTTAATTACCCCTTCAGATGGATGTAAATCAGCATAAAGTAATTTTAAGATGGATGATTTACCACTACCTGTTGGTCCTAGTAAATATATAAATTCACCTTTAGCAATATCTAAAGTGATATTAGAAAATATTACTGCGTCTTCATATTTTACTTTTACATTTCTTAAAGATACTATGTGATTCATATTTATATTAGATCTCCAATTTTTGAATCTTACCAAAAGGAAGCTGTTCAATAACACCCTTAAGAGCTTCTTCTTTACCTTCTAAACCATATTTTTCTAATTTAGTCAAAGGTCTATCCGCTCTAAAATAAGCAATTAATACAAAATCCTCGTCTCGAAGTTGAATGTAATTTGGAATTTTTGCTTTCCCTTTTACTTTTATAATGTACATAAAACAATGTAATAAAAATGAGGCATTCTATTATGAATGCCTCATTAGTTTATTGAAATAAAATACTTTTACTCCTCCATTTTTTTAGCATCAGCTACAAACTGAGCTAAACCTTTATCTGTTAAAGGGTGGTTTAATAAAGATTTAATTACACTAAGTGGACAAGTTGCTACATCTGCACCTAATTTAGCACAATCTAAAATATGCATTGGATGACGTACCGATGCCGCTAATACTTGAGTTCCAAAACCGTAGTTTTCAAAAATATCAACAATATCTTCTACCAATTGTAATCCATCTGTAGAAACATCGTCTAATCTACCAATAAATGGCGATACATATGTAGCTCCAGCTTTAGCTGCTAATAATGCCTGCCCTGCAGAAAAGATTAGTGTACAATTTGTATCAATTCCTTTACTAGAGAAATATTTGATTGCTTTTACACCGTCTTCAATCATAGGTACTTTTACAACAATTTTAGGATCGATTGCAGCAAGGACTTCTCCTTCTTTAATCATATCCTCATAGTTTGTAGAAAGTACTTCAGCACTTACATCTCCATCAGTAATTTCACAGATAGCTTTGTAATGTGCGTTTACAGCTTTAGTTCCTTTAACACCTATTTTAGCCATTAAAGATGGGTTAGTTGTTACACCATCCAATACACCTAAAGCATGTGCTTCTTTAATTTCTTCTAAGTTAGCTGTGTCTATAAAAAATTTCATAAGTCAAAGACGTTTAATCGTGTTTAAAATCAAGACAAAAATATAGATTTATCTAGAAAATCAAATTATATAATTTATTTATCTAGAGAATCGACTAATTTAATTGAGTTATCAATACAATTTGGTACAGAAATCCCTCCTTTCCAGTTGGCATTGAAATAAAGGTTTGGAATAGCATTCGTTTCTAAATCATCCCAAAGTTTTAATATCTCTGCAGAATATTGAGGTATTGCTTTTTCCCATTTGTATATTTTCTGGAAGACAGGCTCTTCATTAAAATCCAAAGTTTTAGCTAATTCTAATTTCACATTAGATTTAATTTCATCTTCAGAAAGTAATGTATTTTTTGCACGTTGTACACCACCTACAAAACTTGTTACTAGAACCTCGTCAGCTCCTGCTCTATTTGGAAATATACAGCTACTCCATATACTACCCGAGGTAAATGTTTTTTCTAACAAAGGATTTAGTCCGCCAAAACCAATTGGGCGTTCAATATCATCTTTCTTATAAACGGAATGAACAATACACATTGGAGGTGCGTAAAGGTTATTCAATTGCTTTGAAATTGAAGGTAATAAATTCTTAATGAATTGAGCCGTAGTATGAGCTGAAGAAGTTACAATTACTTTATCAAACAGTAAAGTATCTTTATCAGTTATAATTTTGAATTGATCTCCTTCCTTTTTTATATCTACAACCTTAGTATTCAATTTGACTTCTACTTTTGATGATAAGCCATCAATAAAAGTAGATAAACCTTTCTTAAAACTAAATGCTTTTTTTCTTTGAGTCGGAGCTCCTTTTTCTTTATTCTTCTTAGATGATTTTATCATTCCTTTGATAATAGAACCATATTCTTTTTCTGCTTCATACAAGGCAGGGAAAGCTGCTTTAACCGCTAACTTTTTAGCATCTCCTGCATAAATTCCAGAAACAAAAGGGTCAAGAGCATAATCACAAATCTCATCATTAAATCTCCTATTGATAAAATCATATAATGATTCAATTTCTGATGAAGGTTTATTTTTCCTCCAAAATTCAGTCATTATCTTAAATTTTGAAGACCATGAGAAAAATGAATTGGAGAAGAAATTCTGAGGACCAGAAGGTAAGATTCTATATTTCCCATTTCTAAGAATAAATCTATCTTTATTAACACCCTCTGCTTCTAACAACTCATTCGTTATTCCAAGCCTATTGATTAAGTCTAAATGACTTTCTGTTAATAAAAGAGAGTTTGGTCCGTTTTCATAGATTCTATTCTCTATAGTATCTGTTTGTATACAACCACCAGAAGTTTGCGCAGCTTCTAAAACTACACAATCAAATCCTTTTTCTTTTAATAAAAAAGCAGTTGTTAGACCTGATATCCCACCTCCTATTATTCCTATTCTCATTATCCTATCATCGATTAATGTAAGATGCAATTTAAATCAAAAAATAACTCCATACACCTTTAAAGGTGCTTTTTTAAAGGAATTAATCATCTTTTTAAAATTGTTAAATATTAAGTAGTCACCTTAAAATATTTGAAATAAAAAAGGCTACCTCAATAAAGAGATAGCCTTCAATATTATTAAAATAGATAAACTCTATTTATAGATAACTATGCAGTAACTTCTAAAAGAGCGTTAGTTTTCTTAACACCTTCAGCAGAAGCAACTAATTTTGCTTTTTCGTCTTCTGATAATTCGATTTCAACGATTTTTTCGATACCGTTTTTACCAATAATAACTGGTACACCGATACAAAGATCATTTAAACCATACTCACCTTCTAATAGAGCTGAACATGGGAACATTTTCTTAGAATCTAAAGCAACAGCTTTAACTAATTCAGAAACTGCAGCACCTGGAGCATACCAAGCAGAAGTACCTAATAATTTAGTTAGTGTAGCACCACCAACTTTAGTAGCTTCTACGATTGCTGATTTTTGCTCTTCAGATAAGAATTCAGAAACTGGTACTGAATTACGAACAGCTTTTTCGATCAACGGAACCATTCCTACGTCAGAGTGACCACCGATAACCATACCAGAAACGTCAGATTGAGGACAACCTAAAGCTTCAGCTAAACGATATTTAAAACGAGCACTATCCAATGCACCACCCATACCGATAATACGGTTTTTAGGAAGACCTGTAGCTTTAGCAGCTAAATAAGTCATTGTATCCATTGGGTTAGATACTACGATAATAATTACTTTTGGAGAATGCTTAATTAAATTCTCAGAAACAGTTTTCACAATACCTGCGTTGATACCGATAAGCTCTTCACGAGTCATACCTGGCTTACGAGGAATACCACTTGTAATAACAGCAACGTCAGTACCAGCAGTTGCTGCATAGTCGTTAGTTACTCCAGTGATTGTAGAATCAAAACCGTTTAAAGAAGCAGTTTGCATTAAGTCCATTGCTTTTCCTTCTGCGAAACCTTCTTTGATATCTACTAACACAATTTCGTCAGCGAAATCTTTAATTGCAATATACTCTGCACAACTTGCACCTACTGCACCCGCACCCACTACTGTTACTTTCATTTGTTTGTGTATTTAAAAGTTAAAAAGTTAATTTGTAAATATTTTACTTTTGCAATTTGCGATATTTTCTCTACTTATTTGAGTGATATTGAAAAATCAAGTATATGATTTTTGTCAGTTTTTTAATTTTGATAATATTGCAATAACAAATTTATCTTATCAGATTGCATAAAAATATCCTTTTTTAATATGAAAATTGAAGATTTATATAGTATCTATTTAGAAGTCAGTGAGATATGTACTGACTCAAGAAATATTAAAGAAAACTGTCTATTTTTTGCTTTAAAAGGCGGGAATTTTGATGGTAATAAATATGCAGAAGGAGCACTAGAAAAAGGTGCTAAATATGTTGTAGTTGACGATTCTACTGTTGTTAAATCTGATAAATTCATCTTAGTTGATGATGCCCTTACAACTTTACAACAATTAGCTGCTCATCACAGAGAACAATTTGATATACCAGTTATTGCAATTACAGGTTCTAATGGTAAAACAACCACAAAAGAAATTCTTGTGAAAATTTGTGAGACAACTTTTAAAACTCATGCTACAAAAGGTAATTTCAATAACCATATTGGCGTTCCTCTAACATTACTTTCAATGCCTTTAGATACTGAAGTTGCATTAATTGAAATGGGTGATAACCATGTAGGAGAAGTTGCTGAACTTTGTAAAATAGGAAAGCCAAACCAAGGTTTTGTGACTAATATTGGAATGGATCATATTGAAGGTTTTGGTAGTTTTGAATTAAATGTCCGAGCTAAAAGTGAAGTCTTTGATTATCTTATTAAACATGATGGTGTGATTTACATTAATTCGAACGATGATATTTTAAATAATATGTCTAAGAGAATGAAATCTCCTATCTATTATGGTAATGAATATGATTTTGCCAATTTGGAATTTGTAGAAGTCAATCCATTTATTGTGTACAAGGACAGACAGGGTGACGTGATTTCTACTAATTTATTTGGAGCATATAATTTTGAAAATATCTTAACTTCATTTTGTGTAGGAAAAAATTTGGGTATTGATCAAGATAAAATGAATCGAGCAATTGCAGCTTATATTCCTTCAAATAATAGATCTGAAATTTTTAAGACCGAAAATAATACACTCATTTTGGATGCCTATAATGCAAACCCATCTTCTATGGAAGTTGCAATAGAAAATCTTACTAAAATTGATAGCTCATCACCTAAAGGATGTATACTTGGAGATATGTTTGAATTAGGCTCTATTAGCGAAGAAGAACATCTGAGGATTTCAAAACTTGCGATAGATCAAAATTATGATCACTGTATCTTTGTAGGTGATCGTTTTAAATTCTTTGAAAATGATCAAGCTTTTTTCTTCAGTAATAAAGAAGAAGTTATTGCTTACCTCTCCGAACACTCCATTAACTCCGAACTTATACTAATAAAAGGCTCAAGAAGTATGGGATTAGAAATATTGAAAAATTCATTATAAAACAAAAACCCCATCAATTTTTAGATTGATGGGGTTTTTGTATATATATCTAGGTACTATTTTTTACGACCACCTAAACGGTTACGTAAACTAGTTTTTTTACCACCTTTTGCTCCACCTTTTTTACCCATACCAGGGATACCAGACATTTTGTTTACTTTACGCATCATTTTACGCATTTCTTCAAATTGTTTGATTAGGTTATTGACTTGCTGTACCGAAGTACCAGAACCTGTTGCAAGTCTTTTCTTACGAGATTGATCTAAAGAATCCGGATTAGCTTTTTCATACGGAGTCATAGATTGGATAATTGCTTCAACAGGTTTAAATGCGTCAGAATCAATTTCTTGATCTTTAACCATTTTATTTAAACCAGGTACCATTCCAATCAAATCTTTCAAATCACCCATCTTTTTGATGTGCTGAATTTGAGAAAGAAGGTCATTAAAATCAAATTGGTTTTTACGTAATTTCTTGTTTAATCTCCTTGCTTCTTCTTCATCGAATGCTTCTTGTGCTCTTTCTACTAAAGAGACAACATCACCCATACCAAGAATACGCTGAGCCATACGTTCAGGGTAGAACTCATCTAGAGTATTTTCTAGTTTTTCACCTGTCGAGATAAACTTAATAGGCTTCTCTACTACTCTACGAATAGATAAAGCGGCACCACCACGAGTATCACCATCTAACTTAGTTAAAACAACACCATCAAAATCAAGTCTATCGTTGAATGTCTTTGCTGTATTTACAGCATCCTGACCTGTCATCGAATCAACAACAAACAAAGTTTCAGAAGGATTGATAGCTTTTTTAACAGCTTCAATCTCATCCATCATTTGCTCATCAATTGCTAAACGACCAGCCGTATCGACTACAACAATAGATTTACCATTTTCTTTTGCATACTTAACAGCATTCTCCGCAATAGAAACTGGATTTTTATTTTCACGCTCAGTATAAACTTCAACACCAGTTTGTTCACCTAGTGTTTCTAATTGATCAATTGCGGCAGGTCTATAAACATCTGCAGCAACTAATAAAACTTGTTTACCTTGCTTTTTTAATCTTAAACCTAGTTTACCAGTAAAAGTAGTTTTACCAGAACCTTGTAAACCTGCAATTAAAACTGTAGCGGGATTCCCTGTTGGAGTAAAAGGAACCATTTCGCTTCCCATTAATTCCGTTAGTTTATCACTTACAATTTTTGTAAATAATTGACCAGGTTTTACATCTATAAGAATATTTTGTCCTAGTGCTTGCTCACGAATTTCATTCGTAATTTCTTTTGCTACTTTAAAGTTAACATCGGCTTCTAATAAAGCACGACGAATTTCCTTAACAGTAGAAGCTACGTTAATTTCGCTGATCGAACCTTCACCTTTAATGTTCTTTAAGGCTCGATCTATTCTGTTACTAAGATTATCAAACATATATTCTGTATATCTTTCCTTGTATAATGACTAATTCAGTTTGGGTAGCAAAAATAAAGTTTACAAGTGTCATAAACAATAATTAAGTCAATTCAATATGCAATAAAGTGTATTTTTTTAAGGTCCTTACTCACATTATTTTTTTCAAATCCTTTAGAACGAGTAGTAAAATACTTATTATGAATACTTTAAGGTGCCTTCTGTAGATAAATCAATTGTATACCTAGAAGTGTTATTATCAGTAATTTTTTTAATGAATACTTCTAGTGTAGATAATTTTATTAAAAAAAATGTAGAATTTGTAATATATAGAAGTATTAATCCTAGTTTTGCGGCTTATTCAAAGAGTCAAATTTGATTCTAACAAATCAGAATTATAATGTTAAGAAGATTCATTGGGCTTGGTGCCTTGTTTGGAATTGGCCTCGGAGATTTAATTTATAAATATGCTTTAGATATACATAGAAGTGAATTGAACCATAAAACTACAGTGTTCATTACTTGTGTTATCTGCATATTTATTTTTACTCAACTCTATCAATTCAGTAAAGATAAATCTGATAAATGGTTACAATCTAGTATGATTTTATTGTACATGATGGGAGGTTTTATTATTATTTTAAGTTTTGTATTGACTAGTTTTCTTAAATAGATGAACGATCATTCTTTTTGTATGATTATCCTACTATTTATAGTAACTTTGTAAAACAATTATATAAACATATAAGTAAATGCATATATGATTATGTAGTTAGGGTAAAAAGGCTCTCAATTACGATCATAAAAAATGTACACTCACAAATAAAAAATGGCTGAAAAATTTAAGTTAGATTCTATCGAGGATGCTATTGAAGCAATCAAAAATGGTGAAATAGTAATTGTCGTAGATGATGAAGATAGAGAAAACGAAGGTGATTTTATCTGTGCTGCTGAGAAAGTAACACCAGAAATAATCAATTTCATGTCAAAAGAAGGACGAGGATTAATTTGCTGTGCAATAATCGAAGATCGTTGTGAAGAATTAGGTTTAGAATTGATGGTTGGTAAAAATACTGCCGCTTTCGAAACTCCTTTTACTGTATCTGTTGATTTAATTGGTCATGGATGTACTACTGGTATCTCTGCAAGTGATAGAGCGAAAACAGTATTAGCATTAGCAGACCCTGATGTTGATCCTGCAATTCTTGGTAAACCTGGTCATATTTTCCCTTTAAAGGCAAAACGTGGTGGTGTTTTAAGAAGAACTGGTCACACAGAAGCATCAATTGATTTAGCTAGATTAGCTGGATTACAAGCAGCAGGTGTTCTTGTTGAGATCATGAATGATGATGGATCAATGGCTCGACTACCTAACTTAGTTGAGGTTGCTAAAAAGCATAATCTTAAATTAATTAGTATTGAAGATTTAATTCAATACAGATTAAAATTAGAAGATTCTCTAGTTGAAGAAGAAATTGGTGTTGATATGCCTACTGAGTTTGGCCATTTCAATTTAAAAGCTTTCCGTCAGACTAATACAGGTGAATTACATTTAGCTTTAATCAAAGGTGATATTTCTGATAAAGAAGATCCTGTTTTGGTAAGGGTTCACTCATCTTGTGTTACTGGTGATATCTTTGGTTCTTGTAGATGTGATTGTGGACCACAATTACATGGAGCTATGGAAATGATTGAAAAAGAAGGAAGAGGTGTTATTCTTTATATGAATCAAGAAGGAAGAGGCATTGGTTTAGTAAATAAACTTAAGGCTTATAAACTTCAGGAAGAAGGAATGGACACTGTTGAAGCTAATCAAGCTTTAGGGTTTAAATCTGACCAAAGAGATTATGGTGTTGGTGCTCAAATTTTAAGAAAACTGGGTATTTCTAAAATGAATCTTATTTCTAATAACCCTAAAAAACGTGCAGGGCTTATTGGATATGGTTTAGAAATAGTTGATTCAGTGGCAATTGAGATCACTCCAAATAAATACAATAAAAAGTATTTAGAAACAAAAAGAGATAAAATGGGTCACAATATTTTAAAATAGTGACAATCAATATTATTCAAAAGGCTGTTTATTACAAACAGCCTTTTTTATTTTCATTTTACCAATGTTACAAAATATTGAGCTACTTACTTCTAAAGGTGAAGTTTTTAGGTTTAAAGAGGTTATCCATCAAAAGTTACAAATAACATTTTTAGCTTCTTGTGAAGCAAAATTAGATGTGGAGCATTTAAAGAGACTAAAATTAGCCTATAATACTATTTTAGAAAAGCACTTCTACCCTATTGTCATTATCAATTGTAATGATACTTTACTTCAGAAGAATATAAAAAAGTTAAAACTGCCATTTTTAGTTTTATCTGATCCTAGTGCGAGAATTGCAAAAAGGTTTAACTGCTTTTTAAAACCTATAGGCATTATACAACGCTCAACAATTTGGTTTGAAGAGAATGAAAAACAGATCAAAAAAATTAATTATATGTCAGATGTAAATCAACATATAACTTATTTGCTACAGTTGTAAACTTCCTTTTTGATTTAACTCTAAGAAATGATCCAATTCAGTTAAACTATTTTCCAGCTCTTTGTAACTTTTTATTATCCAATATTTCTTTTGGAATTCATCTTTTATATAGGGTGTTTTCAGAATAGCTAATAAATTAAACTTTTCTCTTAAAGGAATTTCAGAAAATAAGCTATACTCAGATTCGCCTTTTGAGGATAAGATTCCTGCACCATAAATTCTTAAACCCAAACCTGTTTCGATTAAACCAAATTCTACAGTATACCAGTACAATCTACTTATTAACTCAATACACTCTTCGTTATCAATATACTTTAAAGCAACGATACTCATTTTCTCTAAATACCTACAAAAATCTTGGTTAGTGAGCAAAGGAACATGGCCAAAAATGTCATGAAACATATCTGGTTCTTCTAGATAATCTAACTCACTCTTTTTTCGAAACCACGATGATGATGGGAACTTCTTAGCCTTTAAAAGTTCAAAAAATTCCTTATTAGGTATTAGCCCCGTTACAGGTGCAATACTCCAACCCGTTTCATTTTTTAAAACTTTGTCGATTTCCTTAAAAGAAGGTATTACTTCTTCCTTAAAACCTATTGTTTTAATTCCATTTAAAAAATCATTTTCGGCAAGAGATGGGAGCATTTTCATCTGCCTATTAAAAAGTATACTCCAAACTTGAGTATCCTCTTCTGTGTACTTTTCGTACCCTTGGTTATTTACAAAATACATGTTAGTATGTGTTGAATTGGAAAAATATGGTTAGTAAAAAAGGACTACAATTAAATTGCAGTCCTTGTAATATGTGAAAAAAAAATCACTTTAAGAATTATAAACCCTGAATTTCAATATTCAATGACTTTAATACCTCTCTAGATTTTTCTTTAGTATAATCAATCTGGGATTTATCTATTTGAAAATCATCAATCAAATTATCTATAAAGATATCTAGTGTTACTAAAGATGGGTGAATAGCACCCGACTTCAACATCTCTTTTACACCTTTTGCTTCTCTTGCAATAAAAGAGTCGATTTTTTCTGTGTCTCTAATCATAAATTAAACTGTTCGAGGTCCTAAAATCTCGATAACATCTTTTTCGTCTAAAATTTCCTTTTTCAAAAGAATTTGAGCAAGTTTTTCTAATTGATCGTGGTGATCTCTTAAGAATTGCTTCGTTTCTTCATAGCACTTTGCAATAATCTCTAAAGATTCTTTGTCAATTTGCTTTTCTAATTCTTCAGATCTTCTAATACTTCCACCTCCGTTACCAAGATAGTTGCTTTGTCCTTCTTTTTGAAGTGATAAATTAGGAAGAGTTTCACTCATACCATACACAGTAAGCATTGAACTTACGATAGAGGCAACTTTTTCCAAATCATTAGATGCTCCTGTAGAAATATCTCCAAAGATAATTTCTTCTGCTGCTCTTCCTCCTAAAAGACCTTTAATTTTTCCTAACAATTCATCTTTAGACATTAAAAAACGGTCTTCTGTAGGAGCTTGTAAAACATACCCTAAAGCTCCTGATCCTCTAGGTACAATAGATACTTTTCGAACAGGGTCTGCTCCTTTTGTAAAATGCCCTACAATTGCATGACCTGCTTCGTGATAAGCTACCGTTTTCTTTTCAGTATCGTTAATTACAGCGTTCTTTTTTTCTAAGCCTGCAACTACTCTTTCGAATGCATCTAAAAAGTTTATATGATGTACCTCTGTTTTTCCTTCTCTAGCTGCTAATAATGCAGCCTCGTTACATAAGTTAGCTAAATCTGCCCCTACAAAACCTGCAGTCTGTGCTGCGATCTCTTTTAAATCGACATCTTCACTCATTTTAATTTTCGATCCATGAACTTTTAAAATCATCAATCTACCTTTTAAATCAGGTCTGTCAACTTGAACTTGTCTATCAAATCGACCTGGTCTTAATAATGCTTTATCTAAGATTTCAGGCCTGTTTGTAGCTCCTAATACTATTACTGTAGATTCAGCAGCAAAACCATCCATTTCTACAAGTAATTGATTTAAAGTGTTTTCTCTTTCATCGTTGCCAGACATTCCATTTGAGGAACGGCTTTTACCAATAGCATCGAGTTCATCAATAAAAATAATACAAGGTGCTTTTGTTTTAGCTTGTGTAAATAAGTCTCTTACTCTTGCTGCACCTACACCTACAAACATTTCAACAAAATCTGAACCTGATAATGTATAAAAATGAACACCAGCTTCGCCAGCTACTGCTTTTGCAAGTAAAGTTTTTCCTGTACCAGGAGGTCCTACTAATAAAATCCCTTTAGGTATTTTCGCTCCTAGAGCCGTGTATTTATCCGAATTTTTCAAGAAATCAACCACCTCAGTAAGTTCTTGTTTTGCCTCATCGCAACCTGCTACATCATCGAAGTTATATAAGTGTTCTGCATCCGCAGCATATATTTTGGCTTTACTTTTACCCACATTTAGATAATTATTTCCACCACCTCCCATTCCGGAGCCTTTACCCATTTTACGCATTAAAAATGCCCAAATAACAAACAACAAACCAAAGGGTAATAACCAATTAGAAAAGAAGTTACCTAACCAATCATTTTCAATTACACCTTTATATTCTATATTTTTATTTTGAAGAGCACGTATTAAATCAGGATCTTCTAATTTGATTACAAAGAACTGTCTTCCTAAATCTTCTTTTCTTTTTTCATAATCAATTCTCCAAGGTGCAGCTTTACCTTCTGGATTAATTTTCCAAAGTGAATTTTTAGATGCTTTCGTGGAGTCACTTTGGACTTCTGGAGACGTAACTCTCGTGGTATCTATGACTAATTTTGAAATTTTGCCATAGATTTTCTCATCTGAAATAACGACTTGTTCAACTCTATTTACATCAATACTATCTTTAAAAGCATTGTATGATAATTCTTTTACATTTGGGCCTGAAAAAAATAAAACTTCTAGGAATAACATTCCTCCTAGGATACTTAGAAAATACCAAATAGAAAATTTTGCTCTGTTCTTCATCAAAAATTTAGTTTAGTGTTTACACAATTCAACACAAAACAAAAGTTAATGAGAATTTTTAAATAAAAAAAAGCCTGACGCTATTAGCGACAGGTTTTCTACTAGTGTCAAATTAATTATCTTTAAAACGTAGTAATACGTTATTTTATTCTTTTGATATAATTATCTTTCGATATATACAAAAATATTAAAAGTTTAGCTTAAACCAATACTAGAATTGTATTTCCTTAAGATTAAAATGATATATGATTGAAATTACGCCATTTGTATTCTCTTTCAGAACATATAATGAAAATAAGAAGAGAAACTTCCTGATTCCACAACTTGGAAACGTTAATGAACAAGGAATAACTTTATCAAATGAGTTAATTTCTTATCATGATATTAACAGTACAACTTTTTTTGAGGGATATCTAGTTATATCATTTTCAAAATACCCTATCCTAGGGAAAGAAATTTCTTCATGGTATATTTCTAAAAATAATTGTATAATTCTCAAATCAGAAATGATTAAAGATATAAAATTAGCATTCGATCTATTTGCCACTAGAAATGCGGTAACAACTCGTGTCTGTGGTCATTGCGAAAATACTATTGATTGGGATAATCATTTAGATTCTCAATATCAATATTGTGATGAGTGCCATTCGATAAGTGACAAGCATGGTTTATTATTTTCGAATGGTGAACAGTTTGATATTTGTCCAGAAACTGGGTATTATGATCGTCTAGGTAAACGTAAAAAATATGAGTATTTTATTTTTAATAAAAAGCTATATTTCAGAACTACAAAATATTTTGGAGGGGACAATTTGGGCATTGAATTCTTTCATAAAAACATCTTGAAAAATTGTATGTTTTTAATTGGAGTCCCAGGTACATTAATTCAATTTTATAAAGCCAACCAAGGGCATCACCCTGATTTCACAGAATTGGCTGAGGCAAATTTTGCAAGTAGATGTGGTGAACTAAAAGAAGCTGCAGATTTATACACTAAAATGCAAATGAGGCTACCTTACTTCCCTGCATTACATTATAATTTGGCAATTGCATATTTGCAATCCAATAATGAAGAAATGGCTAGAAGGTATTTTCAAAAATCATTAGAAGGGTGCTCTAATTATGAACCTACCTTAAAAGTATTGAGATATTTAACACAAAAAGAAAGAGGAAGCAATTAAATCACTTCCTCTTCTTATTATTCGTAATATTTTTTATTCTTAATTTTCTTATCAAGAGAATCGCTCAAATCATCTCCTCCCATTTCTTTTGCCTTTTTCCATTGCTCAACAGCTTTATCAACTTCATCAAGCTTAAATAAAACATCTCCATAATGTTCTACAACTGTTCCGCTTTTAGTAATTGATGCTGCTTTGGAAAGTACATCACTTGCTTCTTTATATTTACCTGCTACAAATAAAACCCATCCATACGTATCAAGATAAGTATCATTTTCAGGCTCTGCTAAAACTGTTTGATGTGACATCTCTTCAGCTTTGCTTAAATTTTCTTTTCTGAGAGATAAGAAATAGCTGTAATTATTTAATACATAGATATTCATTGGATCAACCTTTAATACTTCTTCGTATTTAGCAAAGGCTTTCTTGTATTCATCTAATTTATAATAAGTATCTCCTAACTGAGCATTGAACTGTACTTTAAGACTAGGATCAACTACAACTTGTAAACCTTGGTTCAACATAACTTCTGCCTCTTCATATTCTTTTTTAAATAACTTTGATGAGCCATTATAAAAATATAAAATTGCTTGGTTAGGAAAATACTCAAGAGCTAAATCAGAATGTGAAATAACTGAATCTGTTTCTTGGAGTTCCCAATCAATTGATAATACTTGCTGCCAAACTTTAAAATTATCTGGATTTTTATTTAATGATTGAAGATAAAATTTACGAGCATCATCAAACTTTTTGAGCGACACCTGGAAATCTCCGTATATAGCTAATATTTTTGCATCATTTGGGTGAGCTTTTAAAGCAATAAGAATTAATTCTTCTCCTTCAAGACGTTTCTTTTCATTATAAGTAAACTGTAAATATCCAGCAAGAATATTAAATTTCTCATCAGATAAAAGATCTTCACTAGCAAAAGCTATTTTTAATTCCTCGTAATACTTTTCAGACTCTCCTTGGTTTCTATAAATAGTAGCTAAAAGAAAATGTCCTTCTCCTTCATTTGGATAGTTCTTTAAAATGGGTGTAAGCATTTCAACAGCTTCGTCTGTCCTATTATTGCCAAGTAATAATCTTACTTGAGAATATTTAAATTCAAGATCATCAGGATACGCTTCTATTAATTTGTTTCCTTCTGCTAAAGCAGCATCTAAATCACCTAATCTGATATAAATACGTTGCTTTTGTCTAACGATCACATCATTAATACCATATTTCTCCTCGCCAATATCAAAGAACTCAATAGCATTTCTAGGTGAGCCCATTTGAAGATAAAGCATTGCTATTTGAAAATAGGCTTCTTCATCATCTCCCGTTACTTCTATCTGTTTATGCAACACCTGAAGTGCATCTTTAAATAAACCTAGTACTTCGTAATTTTGAGCTACCAGTTTATAATAATATTGATTCTCAGGATCAAGTTCTAAAGCTCTCTTGGCAAATTGCTGAGACCTTTGGTATTGTTCTAGCTTCTGATAACACAGAGCCGTTTGGTATTTTACACCATCATTTTTAGGAGTCAAATCATTACATTTTTCAAGTAACTGCAAAGACTGCTCATATTCCTCTAATAAGTATTCATTTACTGCATAAACAAATAACTCTTCAGATTTTCTTTTTTCTTTTTTAGAAGGTTCTTCGATACTCACTACTGGAATATCTTTTTCTTTTTTCTTTTTTTTCTTCTTCTTACGTTGTGCGAAAGTATTATTATCGAAAGCAAAAAAGCTTAAGATTATCATAAAAATTACCGCACGGACACTAACAAAGTTTTTGCTCATAGTATTGTTTACCCCACTAAATCGAACTTCTTTCTAAACTATGTATAAATCTACAAAAATAGTAAATGAAAAAAAGAGCGAAATTGATATATTTCGCTCTTTTTATATAAATATTAACGGTTTTCTTATTCTTTCACAGAAGTAAAATCACCAATACTTAAATCTTTTGCTCTTCCTCTGTAAACAACGTGGTTACCTACAACAGAATTTTCGATATTAACTCTACGAATATCAGAGTCTTCTTGAACAATAGAATTTTGAACTACAGAGTTTTCAATAATAGTGTTATCACCTACAGAAACGTAAGGTCCAACAACAGCATTGCTAATTTTTACGTTTTTACCAACATATACAGGACTAACTAAAACAACATTGTCTAGTTGTGCTGAATCGTGAACAAGTTCTTGTTCTTGAATATAGGTAAGGTAACGTTGGTTAGTATTTACAATTGCGTCTTTATTTCCACAATCTAACCACTCTTCTACAGTACCAGGTTTTAATCTAGCTCCTTTTGCTTTTAAATTTTCTAAAGCACCAGTTAACTGATATTCACCATCGTTCATGATATTCTGATCTACTAAATATTGAAGTTCATCACGTAGACGTTCTCCTTCTTTGAAGTAGTAGATACCAATAATTGCTTGGTCAGAAACAAATTCTTCAGGTTTTTCAACAAAATCTGTGATTACACCTTCTGAATTTAATTTTACAACACCAAATGCTGATGGGTCTTCTACTTTTTGAGTATAGATAATACCATCTTCGAATTTATCAATTGAAAAATCCGCTTTGAATAAAGTATCAGCAAAAGCAACAATGATGTTACCTTCCATACTATCTGCAGCACACAAAATAGCATGTGCAGTTCCAAGTGGTTCTTCTTGATAATATATAGTTCCTTTTGTTCCTAAAGATTCAGCAATTTCTAATAGTTCTTTAACTACAGTATCGCCAAAATCACCAATAACAAATGCAATTTCCTCAAGAACCTCGTCAGACATAGAAGCTAAATCTTCTACTAAACGATGAACGATTGGTTTACCTGCAATTTTAACTAGAGGTTTAGGAGTTGTTAATGTGTGTGGTCTTAATCTAGATCCACGACCTGCCATTGGGACAATGATTTTCATATAATCTTATTTTTATTTGTTAGTTTATTTCTTACCAGTACTTCCGTAACCGCCAGCTCCTCTTTCTGTATTTGATAGCTCTTCTGAAGGAACCCACTCAACTACCTCATGTTTTGCAACAATTAATTGAGCAATTCTCTCTCCATCTTTAACTTCAAATGCTTCGTTAGAAAGATTTACTAATAATACTTTAATCTCACCTCTATAATCTGCATCAACAGTACCTGGGGAATTTAAAACTGTTAAGCCATATTTGTAGGCAAGACCACTTCTAGGGCGAACTTGCGCTTCATATCCTTGAGGAAGTTCTATATGTAAACCAGTTGGAATTAATTTTCTTTCAAGAGGTGATAAAGTGATCGATTCTTGAAGGACAGCTCTTAAATCTAAACCTGCAGACAATTCAGTCTCGTATTTAGGTAAAGCGTGATGTCCGTTATTTATTACTTTTATTTTCATTTTAAAGCTTATTTCTTTAAAAGTTTGTTTTTTATTGAGTTTGCCGTTTGCTTGATGAATTTTCTTTCTACAAAAGCAATTATGAGCAAGAATATGGCGAAAATTGAATTATGGACTATAAAATTCTCAGCAAATGAATCAAATTTTAAAAATGTGATCAAAAGTACGAATATCCCTGTTAATACAATATAAAAAGAGATCATTTTTATATTATAAGGTATAGGATAATATTTTTGCCCTAATACATAAGCTAAAACCATCATTGTAAAATAACAACTCAGTGTAGCTATTGCAGAGCCATAAAACCCAATAATAGGAATTAATAAAGTATTAAGGCCTATTGTTATTACTGCACCAACAAAACTTATGTAAGCACCATATTTAGTTTGATCAGTAACTTTAAACCAAACAGATAAATTATAATACATCCCCAAAAAGACATTAGCCATCAATAAAATCGGCACTACTGGCAAGCCTACTAAATAAGATGAGCTTCTGATGAAAATTGGAGCAATCCATGATAAATTCGCTACTACAACAAGAACCATCATCATTAATACAATAACAAAATAGTACATTACATTAGCGAATACCTTTGGGGAGTCTTTTGAATCGGCTGTGGCAAAAAAGAAAGGTTCTGCTGCGTATTTATAAGCCGTAACTGCTAAAGTTATAAAAATAGACAACTTATAATTGGCAGAGTAAATACCTATTGCATAGTCTGCTCCTCCAAAACTATAAAAGTCATCTGGTAATAGAAGTTTTAATAATTGCCTATCAGATACTTCATTAATTGCAAATGCGATACCTGAAAAAACAAGCGGAAAACCATACTTTAAATAAGGTTGCATTTTACTCCACGACCACCTCAATTTAATCTCAAGGAATTTATCTAGAAGTAAAAGCATAATTCCAGCCTTAGTAATTAAATTAGCTAAAAAAGTATACCCTAAACCAAAATTAGGATCATAAAACTGTCTTACTAAATCGGTTAATATTCCTTCTTGACCGTTAGCATAAATCTCTTTACAACTTACTAAAAAGAAATAATTTAAAGCATAAGTTAAAAGTGCCTCAGTAAGCTTTAATGATGCGAACCTTTTTGCCTTCCCTAATATTCTTAGATTAGCAAAAGGGATAACTAGCATTGTATCTATTGCAAATAACAAAGCAAAGAACCTTACATATATTTCACTATTAGCATAACCTAATAAATCAGAAATATGAGGTGCAAAAAGCCATAATAATGAGGAGAATAATATTGAAGTTAACAGTAAGGAAGTTTGAATATAATTAAATGCCTGTCCTCCATCATCTTTCTTTGTTGCAAACCTAAAATAAGTTGTTTCCATACCATAAGTGTATATGATATTGAAAAGAACAGCATAAGCATAAAAATAAGACACGATACCAAAACTATCTGGAGTAAAAACCTCAGTATGTAAAGGTACAAGCAGGTAATTAATCAGCTTCATGAGCATTGTTGTTAGCCCATAAATAACTGTATCTGATAATAATTTTTTAAACATTTAATCTTAATATAAAAACCTCTTTATAAATGATTGAATCAAATATAAAGAGGTTAACTATTGTAGTTATATTATACTTTATTTCCCTTGGAAATTAGGTTTTCTTTTTTCTAAAAATGCAGCAGTGCCTTCTATAAAATCTTCTGTTTTTATAGCACTAGAGAATGCGTTAGCTTCAGTTTGATATCCATTTTTACTAGAATGAGAAGCATTAATACAATCTATAACATGCGAAACAGCAATTGGAGCCTTATTTAAAATTTTCTTAGCCATTTCAATTGCTTTCGGCAATAAATCTTCTTGTGATACAACTAAATTAACAAGGTTCATAATTTGAGCACGTTCGGCTGTTATCATTTCACCAGTTAAAATCATTTCGTTAGCTATACCTTTACCAACTAGTAATGGAAGTCTTTGTGTTCCTCCATAACCAGGAATAATTCCTAATGTTACTTCTGGTAAACCAAACTTAGCATTCACAGATGCAATTCTAATATGACAAGCTAATGCTAACTCACATCCCCCTCCCAAAGCAAAACCATTAACGGCTGCAATAACAGGTTTTGTACAGTTTTCAATTCCGTTAAAGATCTCTTGACCTTCTTCAGAAAATTTTCTAGCATTTAATTCGTTTAAATCTTTTAGTTCAGAAATATCAGCGCCAGCAACAAATGCTTTTTGCCCCTTCCCTGTAATAATTACAGCTCTTACACTATCGTCATCATATGCTATTTGAAAAGCTTCTTTTAGCTCTCCTAAAGTTTTTGAGTTTAATGCATTAAGTTTGCTTTCTCTATTAATTGTAATAATAAGCAAACCATCATTCTTTTCTAAAAGAAGGTTTTGGTAATCCATTTGTAAATCTATTCGGTTATTAATGCTTTCACTTTAAACTATTTACGCAATATTTAATACTTAAAAACATTATTGATGTCCAAGTTATAAAACGTTATTTACATTTTGACAATAAATTGCCATCAATTTTAATGTTTTTTTCTTTTATCAACTTAGATAATTCACAGTATTTTTCATTTTTATCATTATTCCTCAACTCTTTTAAAGGTACATTGAAGATTGAAATGTTTCCTTTTTGATACAACTCTAAGCAGTAATCAAAAAATATTTTCATTTCCATTGTGAAAACACAAGAACGTAGAATATAGTTTAATGCTTGTGTATTTCCTTCGTCATAATAGTCTGCCATTTTTGCATTTTTACATGCACTATCGTAGTTCTTGATACTAATGGCGGCTTTACTTAAATTAAGACGGTATAAAACATTTTGAGGGTCTTGTTCAACCGCTCGTGAAAAATATTTATAGGCTTGGTTTACTTCCTTATTTTTTAAAGCAATCATCCCAAGGTTGTTCACAGCTTCATGTCTATCAGCATTGATTTCTATTGCTTGAATTGAATAGTGAAATGCAGAATCTAACGCATCTAAACTATAATGACAATAACCAATGTTCGTCAATAAAACATCATCTAGACCATTTATTTGTAAGCATAAATTTAGGTCATTTAGTGCCCGTTTATATTTTTTCTTTTGTTGATATAGAGTTGCTCGGTTTAAAAGTAAATTATAATTTAAATTTTCACATTCTAACCCATTTGTAAGCGTTATGATAGCATCATCTACATTTCCTATTTTAAATAACGCATTAGCTTTGTTTTGATAAGCATCAATAAGGCAACTATCTATAGATAACGCTTTTTGATATGTATCAAGAGCTTTTTCAATTTCTCCTTGTTCATAATAAGCAATACCTAAATTATTCCAAGCTTCAGAAAAACTTTCATCCTCTTTAACAGCTATCAATAACTGGGTTTCTGCCTTTTTATACTTTTTCTCTTTTAAAGCATCCCTTCCTTTAATAAAGGATTGATCTCTTGTTGTATTTTTGTCACAACCAAAAAATAATAGAAGTATAAAAAAGTAAAATAATCTGTTCATATGTATAGGATAAAAAAATAACCGATCCTGATTATTCAAGATCGGTTACAAATGTAATTAGTTGATTGCTTTTATGGAAACTCTTCGATTACGAAGTCGACCTTTTTCATCATCGTTTGGAGCAATAGGCCTTTCGGAACCCCAACCTATAGTCTCTAATCTATTGGTATCTACCCCTTTAATTACAAGTTGCTTTTTTACTGCAACTGCTCTTTGTAATGAAAGTTTTTTATTTGCAGTTGAACTACCAATATTATCTGTATGTCCTTCAATACTTAATTTTAATTTAGGAGCGTATTTTTTTAATAATATAGCTAGTTCATTTACTGTTTGATAAGAAGCTTTTGATAACGTAGCACTACCTGTTGCAAACTGAAAATACAAATCAACAGTACCTTTTTCTTTTAAAAGCTCTAACATTTCTTGAGCTGTCTCTGCTTCTTGAATTTTCTCTTGTTCAATAATAGTGACAGTATAAGACTCTCCGTTTTCATGCGTTTCTATAACACACCAAAACTTTTTAGCATTTGATTTTACCTGAAAAGAACCATAATTATCTCCTTTATATAAAGGCTTACCTCTTAAAGATTTCACTTTATCAAAGTAAGTCTGAATAATTTGTGTACTATTTGGATGTTTATAGCTATTGTCTTTTCCATATTTAAAGGTTGCAAATATTTTTTCACCAGATAATGGAATAATATCTACTTCACTCATTGGAAATTCAATGTCATCAAATTTAGATTCACTGTAGATTAAATCATAGCCACTTAATTTTAAAATTAATGGATTTGATGTAACCCCTTGCCCATGAGACAACTGAAAAAACAATGAAAATAATAGAGTAGATAAAAGGTATTTATACATTATTGTCTTTTATAGTTCAAAGTCATCATGAAATTGCTACAATTAATCTAGAACAAATAGTCATTCTGTAACAAGATCATTTTTATTATGTTTTAGAGTATAGCAAAATACGTGCAAAGTATCTTTAGACATAAAAAAAAGCCAATGTAAACATTGACTTTAAGTTTTAAAAACAAATATTTTAATTTAATGAGAATGTAGGAACTTGTGGAGGATTAACTTCAGAAATACTTAATTCTGAAATTTCCATTTTTACATAATCATATAATTTAAAAGCGTTTAGAATGTTGTCTACTTCCACAACCGAGTTAGCATCAAGTGTTAACCAAGCTTTCTGAGCATTATCTGACAACATGAAAGAAGAAATAATCCCTTCACTCATTAAATCTCCAATCTCCGTGTATTGCGAAGGTAGAATATCAATTAGTTCTTGATCTAAAACCTCAGGCAATATTATTTCAACTATAAATTTCATAATTTCTGTACTTAATTCGAGACAAGATTATCTAAAATAAATAACGATTCCAATTAATTTTTGTTTGACTTGATAAAATATATTAATAATTCAACTAAATATTATTTTACAATTTCATTATAAAATTCATTTTGAATGCATAGTTTTGTTTATAATTAATATAAATGAAGAGTTTTTTTTATCTACAAATAATTTTCGTTTCAATATTTATTCAATGTATAAATCAAGAAGTTTTTGGACAAAACTCAATTGATAATCAAATTGAATACTATACACCGTACCTTAAAAAATTATTATCTCCTCCACTACCGAAGCCTTTACCTAATATATCAAAAGATTCAGAAAATATCAATAATATTCTATTAGTTAAAGGTTTAGTCGAAGTTAAAGAGCATTCTTTCTGGAATGCATTCTGGACTCTCAAAAAATCTTACACTTCAGCATATAAGAATTATCTAAATAATGAGAAAGACACTGCTAACACCTTGGTAGTTGGTATAATTGCTACCACACTAGACGTTATACCATCTGATTACCATTGGATTAGAAATTTATTAGGTTTTACGCCTCCTATCGATTCACCTGAGGAGCTAATTAAAAAAGGAAAAAAAAGTTCAGATAGCTTCTTGCGTTTTGAAGCTTACACAGCAGAATTACTACTGAATGCATTTATATATAAAAACCAAGATAAAGTTAATAACCTAGCAAAAATATATGCTCAATTTTATGCTCAATATGATGTAGGGAAATGTGTTTTAGCATGGAGTTATTTTAAAAATCATGAACCAGAACTAGCCTATTTTTATGTCTCTAATATGTCTAATAAATCAACTAATTGGTTTGGATATAGAGAGTACTTATCTGGGTCTAGTGCATTCTATGCTCAAAAAAATAATCTCTCAAAAATTCATTTTTATAGCTACTTAAATCAGTATTCATCGGATTACGTTAAAAGCATTTATTATCAACTTTATTTAATGAGTTGGTTTAATACTACAGATAAGAATAATTTAGATGCTTTACGAAAGAAAATTATTGATGAAGGGACATTAAACCTCAATGTTGATAAATATGCCTACACATTTGCTGCTAAAAATACACGTAATAACAAGAGAATATATCACTCTAGAATATTATTTGATGGAGGGCAATATGAAGCTTCAATTCGTACATTAATTGATATTGATTCCAGAAATTTGAACATAAATGATAAATTAGAATATAATTATCGTTTTGCACGTTCAAAACATGCATTAAAAGATACTTCTTTAGCAATAAAGTATTATCTTACTGTGTTGGAACTAGCAGGTGATAAACCAAAGGAATATTATCCTGCAAATTCCGCTTTAAACTTAGGTAAGTTATACGAAAGCAAAGGTGATATGACAAATGCTGAAATTTATTATAATAAAGCCAAATCGTACCCTAAGCATACTTATAAAAATAGCATAGATTCAGAAGCAAAACGAAGACTAAACTCTTTGTAAGCAATACACTACATTTTTACTTTAAATTTGTGGTTGTAATTGATTCCAAAAAAAGGTAGCTTCGCAGATATTTTGTATTAAGATATGGAAGAAAAAAAAGACAATTATTCAGCCGGTAATATCCAAGTCCTTGAAGGATTGGAAGCAGTTCGTAAAAGACCAGCCATGTACATTGGTGACATTGGAGTTAAAGGTCTTCATCATTTAATATGGGAAGTTGTAGATAACTCCATTGATGAAGCAATGGCTGGCTATTGTACAGATATATATGTTACTATTAATGAAGACAATTCTGTAACTGTCTCAGATAATGGTAGAGGTATTCCTACAGGTATACACCCAAAAGAGAAGAAATCTGCTCTTGAGGTAGTAATGACTGTATTACACGCTGGTGGTAAATTTGACAAAGATACTTATAAAGTTTCTGGGGGTCTTCATGGTGTAGGTGTTTCATGTGTGAACGCTTTATCTAAAGACCTAAAAGTAACTGTAAATAGTAGAGACGGTAAAGTTTACCAACAAGAATACAAAACAGGTATTCCTCAATATGATGTTAAAGTAGTTGGTGAAACAGATATTCATGGTACTACGGTACAATTCTGGCCTGACTTATCTATTTTTACTGTTGGTGTATATAATTATGATACAGTAGCATCAAGAATTAGAGAATTATCTTACTTGAATGCTGGTTTAACTATACATCTACAAGATAGAAGAGAGAAAGACGACGAAGGAAATTTTGTTGGTGAAACTTTCCATTCTGATGGTGGTCTTGCTGAATATGTAATGTACCTTGATAGTACTCGCCAAACACTCCTACCTAATCCTATTTTTGTGGAAGGAGAAAAAGCGAATATTCAAGTTCAAGTAGCAATGACTTACAATACTTCGTATTCTGAACATGTTTACTCTTATGTAAACAATATTAACACATACGAAGGTGGTACACACGTTGCAGGTTTTAGACGTTCTTTAACTAGAACATTAAAATCTTATGCTGATTCTACTGGTTTACTTGACAAAGTAAAAGTTGATATTTCTGGTGATGACTTTAGAGAAGGTTTAACTGCCATTATTTCTGTTAAAGTTCCAGAACCTCAATTTGAAGGTCAGACAAAAACAAAATTAGGAAACTCTGAAGTTTCTGGTGCTGTAGACTCTGCAGTTACTGAAACATTAAAAACATATTTAGAAGAGCATCCTAGAGAAGCCAAAAATATAGTTCAGAAAGTTATTACTGCTGCTCAAGCACGTCATGCTGCAAGAAAAGCAAGAGAGATGGTACAACGTAAGAACGTTCTTACAGGTACAGGTCTTCCAGGTAAATTAAGTGACTGTTCTGAAAAAGATCCTGCTGCTTGTGAGTTATACCTTGTCGAAGGGGACTCTGCAGGTGGTTCTGCAAAGCAAGGTCGTGATAGAATGTTCCAAGCAATTCTTCCATTAAAGGGTAAAATCCTTAATGTAGAAAAAGCTCAAGAACACAAAATCTACGATAACGAAGAAATCAAGAACATTATCACTGCTCTAGGTGTTCGTTTTGGTACTGAAAATGATGAAAAGGAACTTAATTTAGAAAAATTACGTTACCATAAAATCATTATCATGACCGATGCAGATATTGATGGTAGTCATATTAGAACGCTGATTTTAACGTTGTTCTTCCGTTATATGAAACCTCTTATCGAACAAGGATATTTATATATTGCTCAGCCTCCATTCTACTTAGTAAAGAAAGGAAAGAACGAGAAATATTGTTGGTCTGAAGATGATAGATTAAGAGCTATTCAAGAGTTAGGTGGTGATGAAGGAAAAGTTAGTATACAACGTTATAAAGGTCTAGGTGAAATGAACCCAGAACAGTTATGGCATACTACTATGGATCCTGAATTTAGATCAATGTCACGTGTTGATATTGAATCTGCAGCAGAAGCTGATCATTTATTCTCAATGCTTATGGGTGATGAAGTTGCTCCTCGTAGAGACTTTATCGAACGTAACGCACGTTATGCAAAAGTTGATGCTTAATTAATAGCATCTAAAAATATTATGGGCAACAGATGAACTAACTCTGTTGCCCTTTTTTCATAAATTTAAATTGATATGAGTCAACGTAAAGGATGGAAAAAGCTTAAGTATGAGCTACTTTATTGGGCATTAAAAGGATTGCTAATTGTGGCAGGTTGGATTCCTAGATCTTTATTGATGTGGTTTTTTAAAAACCTTGCTGGAATTGCTTATTATATTATGCCCAAAACTCGTGATTTAGCAATTGAGCATTTAAAGTATGCTTATGGCGATGAGATGACAGATGATAAGGCTAAAAAAATGACCAAAAACCTTTTTAAGAACTTAGGAAGAAACTTCACAGATGTTATCCGCTACCCTACTATGAATAGTGTAGATGATATTTTAGAAGTTCTTGAAGTTGAAGGTGAAGAACATTTATTAGAAGCATATGATAAAGGTAAAGGAGTTATTCTTCTAACTTGTCACAGGGGTGCTTTTGATATGGTTGGCTATTATCTCAATCTAAAAAAATATTCATGTATTGCTATTGGTGCTAAATTACAAGATCCTAAGTTAAATGAGCTACTTGTAAATAATAGAAGAAACAATAGACATGCACTTTCAGATTTTGTTGAAAGAAGCGACCCTCGTGGTAGTATCAAGATGTTTAAAAAATTAAAAGATGGTGGTTTAGCTTTCCTTTTAATTGATCAAGATACAGATAAGGTTCAAAATACTTTTGTTGATTTCTATGGCAAAAAAGCTGCTACTCCTATTGGCGCTGCAGTTCTTGCATTAAAAGCTGATGCTGCAATTATTCCTGCAGCAGTTAAAATGCAACCGAATGGGAAACACATGCTTACTTTCAAACCAGAAGTCCCTCTAATTAAAACAGGTGATTTAAAGAATGACATCAATGTAAATACTCAAAATATGTCATTAGCTTTAGAGGAATTTATTAGAGAAGAGCCTGAACAGTGGGTCTGGTTCCATGAAAGATGGAAAACAAAACCAACTGAAGATGTAAGTAAATAAGGCGAAGTCAAATAATCTTGTCTAAAAAAGAGGAATCAATTTAAAAGTTGGTTCCTCTTTTTTAGTTCCTTACATGTAACACAGTACAGTAGATATATGTATTTTTGAACAATACACACAGTATTATTAAATAAATACAATATTGTATTGAAATATAATTAGTAATAATAAATATATAATTAACAGAAAAATTATATTTTAAATATACTATGATTATTATATGAATAAACTAACAATGTAAAGTTTTAGGTATTTTCTCTGAAACGTTAATGCTCTTAAAAGCGTTATCCATACAAACAATACCTAAAGCTGCTATGAGACCTAATTTACACTACTACTTCTATCTATTATTAATAATTCTATTTATTAATAATAGTAATTGCAGTGCACAAGACACGCAATTTTCACAATACTACGCTACACCTTTGTACCTTAACCCTGCACTTACCGGATCTAGTGAAGAAACTAGAGCTATAGTCAATTACAGGAATCAATGGGTTGGTTTGCCTTCAAGCATTACTTCATTTATGGCATCATTTGATCATAAATTTAAGTACAAAAGCTTTGCTCTTGGAGGGTATATCAAACAAGATAATTATGGTGTAAACGAAGGGACTCCACTTAAACATAACGAAATAATTGCCTCAGGATCTTATACTATAGGAATAACTAAATACATGGGATTAAATTTAGGACTACAAGTGGGTTACGGCCAAAATAGACTAGATAGATCTGCACTAGTGTTTAACGATCAGCTTGATTCCTTTGGCTTTACAGGTGCTACAACCAATGAACCATTTGTTACAGACCAAGTTAGTTACGCAGACGTAAGTACTGGTGCTATGTTTTTTGGAGAAAAATATTGGGCAGGAGTTTCAATATTTCACTTAACTCAACCTAACATTTCTTTCTTAGGAGAACAGGCTTATCTTCCTGTTAGATTTGCTTTTGAAGCTGGATATAAAATTCCTTTGGAATACAAAGGTCATTATTCACACATACCAAATTACAGACGTAAGTCGTTAACTTTAGCAATGCATTATCAAAGCCAAGGTAAGAATGATCAATTGAGCTTAGGAGCCTACTTTCATTATCAACCTTTACTTTTTGGAGTTTGGTATAGAGGACTCCCTTTACTAAAAGAATCTGAAAAGGACAATGCAATCAATCATGATGCTATTGTTCTACTAACTGGAATTAAAGTAGCAAATTTTAATTTTGGCTATAGTTATGATATCACATTATCAGATTTACCCCAGCAACATGCCAATTCTCATGAGATAAGTTTACAATACACTTTTAACTTATATAAAGATTATAGAAAAAAGCCAAAAAGAAAGCCACTTGAATTATCGTGCCCGTCCCCTAACTTATAAGAATAATCCTATTGATGGAACATTTTTTTATTATACTCGTTAATTAATTTAATAATCAAATAAATATTTCTTAAATTCTATAGAGGGATATTTAATATTCGCTATTACCCAAAATATTCTATTTAAAGTTGATGCTATTATACCAGCAAAACTAACTATATCAAATTAGGAATTAACCTACCCGATTTGATACTATTAAGCTACTATTATGACAAAATCGTTATTAAGATCGTTACTATTCATTGTAACCTGTACGTTAACACTGTTAGCGAATAGACTACATGGTCAAGATTTAGTTAGGACATCAAGTGGAATTAATTACGACACAACACAAGTAATTCAAGGTTGTGAAGGTGTTGCTATTCAATTTTCTATTGATGGACCAGATACTTACAGTAATTTTAATTGGAGTACTGATTACAATGGTAATACCTATACCATTGCAGAACCTTTTGAACAATTCAATGCTTTTGGTAACTATTCCATCACCGTAACTTTTGATGATTCTGGGGGCACAAGCTATACAAGAACAGTTACAAATAAGATCGTAGTTTATGATCAACCCGAAGGCTCATTCTATGCCTCTTCTACAAATGCTTGTATTGGAGATACCATAACTTTAATTCAAACTACACCTGGTACATTTAGTGCCTTAGATTTCCTTGTTGATAATAAATTATATACAGTAACAAACGACTCTGCAAAAATAGTATTGAACAATTATGGTGATTTTGATGTAGTTCTTAGCGGGATCACTTCAGATGGTTGTTCTTTTATCAAAAGAGAAAACAATTATATACATATAGAAACGCCATTTACTACTAGTTTATCTATTGATCAAGCAATAAGTTGTGCAACATCACAAGCAGTACTATTCACTGCAACTTCAACTGATTCTGATGGAAATAACGTTTCTCCTACTTATTACTGGAATTTCGGTGATAGCAATTACGACACCACTCTGACTAATACATCTTCTCATACTTATAACATTTCAGACGGAACTGACTTTACAGCGACTGTTAGTACAATTTCAAATAATTGTGCTGGTACAACGTCTAATACTGTCGACTTCTTCTTTAAGGATATTTCAACTTTATATACAACCTCTATAGTAAGTACTTGTAATACATATGAAGTAACTTATACACCAAATACAATAGATCCATTACTTACATCAACTACTTTAACATGGGATTTTGATGATGGTTCTCCTACAGCATCCCACCCTATCAGTGATGTTATTGTACATAGTTTTGCTAATACAAATCCAACTCCATTTACAGCTAATGTTAGTGCTACTATTAATGAAATAAATGGCAACTCATGTATGTATTCGGATGCACAATTAATCCCAGTTCTTCCGCAAGCTGGAATTAATGTTGTTACAAATAACACAAGGTATTGTAGTGCAAATTTCGATGTCGAAACACAAGCTATCAATTTACAAAATGTTACTAATTTTTATTGGGTTGTTGATGGTGGAACTCCAGAAGGAAATAACAAAACCACAGATACTCTATCTATTAGCGGTTACGGTACACATACCATAGAATTGTTCTTTGATGCTCAAACAGGTGATTTATCAGATAATTGTGCATTGAACAGTATTGTAGTCTATTCAGCACCATTAGATATTACATTAACAGGACCTCAGTTTGATTGTGATCCTTCAAACGAAACATTCACTGCTTCTGAAACATGGGAAGATGAAAGTGGTAATATCATCAATAACCCATTTACTGTACAAACAGAAAGTTGGTCGATTCTAAATACAGTTACTAGTACAATTGTAACTGAGAATGGCAACCCAATGACACTATCAAATTTACCCCATGGTACTTATCAAATTACACGAAATATTGATCTAACACCAATTGGAAATAATTCTAGTTGCTCCTTCTCAAGTATTGCTTATGACTATGTTGTAGGTGAAAGATTAGATAATCCAACTATTCAATATGCTCCATCTGTAATCTGTATTGGTACTACTGTTAATTTTAATACTACAACTGCTGCAGATACTGCTGGTTTAGGTTTATCGGGTGATTATCCAATAATATATCAATACAGATATGCAAGTAATCTTGATTGGGTAACTGTAGGAACAAGTGGTATTGGTGCTTATTATTATGGAGATATTGTAGATGATAATAGAACAAGTTTACCTGGTACTTTTACAGTAGAGCTTAGAGCTATTATTAATGGTTGTGGAGGTATGCCTTCTTCTCAAACTATTCGTATAGAACCGTCTGAAGCTGAGCATGAATTAACAGTAGATGAATGTAACCCAACAATTCTTGGTTTTACCAATAATTCTTTGGGTACAACAGATACAGATTACCAATGGACACTGACTATAGACCCTCCTGGCCCATCAAATACTGTCAACTATACCTCTCCAATAACTAAAGACGAAAATTACAATTTCTTAGCCGATACTAATTTCCCAACTTTCACAGGTTATACACAGGGAGAAATACCTGAAGCATCTAGTATTTACGCTGTCATTACTGCAACAGAGCCAAGTGTTGGTTGTTCAGACACAGAAGATACTACTATTGTGATGCCTAATGCATTACCAATTCTAAACCCAACTCCCCAAACATCCGTTGGGACTTGCGTAAATAACACACTTGCATTTGATGCTGGAGATGGAAATATAGGTAGTTCTTATAATTGGGTTTTTACACTTGACACAGACCCATCAATAACATTTAGCTTTGGATCTAATACGAGTTTAGTAAATACAAATTTCCCAATTCCAGGTAACTATAACGGTACAGTAACTGTTGCTACAAATGCAGGATGTTTACAAACCGCCTCCGTTGGGCCTATTCAAATAACAGGTGGATCAGTTCAGATTTCCGGAAATGCAACTGCTTGTGTTGGAGACCCACAAACTTTCCAAGGAACAAACTTAATGTATAGTCCACTTCAACCTAATTATGAATGGTTTGTTGATGGCGTATCTCAAAGTTCGGGAACTACTCAATTAGTAGGAGGAAATTACCTTGTACCAGACCTTACTAATATTATTTTTAATGCTCCAAATTCACCTCAAAATTTAGCCCACACCATTACTTTAAGTCTTGAAGTGAATGGATGTACAGCAAGTTATACTCATGATATTACTGTTACTAAACCAATAGTATCTTTTGCTAATCCAATAACAGATTACATTACTTTTGATTATGTCTGTGATGAAATAATCACCCAAATTGACCTTGATTTAGATACTGACGATATATATAATTTAACTACTTCCACTGTAAATTATTTTATGGGTGGTGTTGGAGGAACTTCAGTTGTTTCAAACACTCAAATTGATGATCAAGCTACATTTTCTTTATCTGCAGGAACATATACACTTACAGTCCAAGTTATTGATGAAAATGGATGTTCTAGTGATGATGATATCACTTTCACTGTACCTACTATGCAAGAACTTGAAGCTAGATTTACTCCCAATACAGTAAATTTAGTTTGTCCTGGTTTTGTTTCTTTTTCTGATCTAGCCGATGACTCTGCTGGTAATACCATACGAAGAGATGATTTAGATGGGTTGAATTTATTCTTTGTTGATATTCAAACTTGGGAATGGGATTTTGATGGAGACGGAACAATAGATGCTACTACAACTGATGGTTCTGCTACAAATTATTACGATTCTCCAGGTTCTTATGATGCAATTTTAACTGTTACAGATGCTCATGGATGTCAAGATACCTCTACTCCTATCACAATTGTTGTTGGGGGTACTTCTGGTACTTATGAAATATTGAAAAAAATTAGTTTTGAACCAGCTACAACAACATTAGTAGCTTTTCCTCTAGATGACCCAAACACTGATATTACAAATACAATTTATCAATGGTCTTCTGGAGATGGACAAGCCGGAATGGATAGTGCGAATATTTTCCAATATATGTCAGAAGGTACTTTTACACCGAGTTTGACATTTATTGATGAAAATGGTTGTAATTATCCCGCAGATTTTTCTGGTGATATGCGCGTTTTAAGTTGTCCAGATATTTCAGCTTCAGATATTACGCTTTGTACAGATGCTGGAACTTATACCTTAAATGTTACAGATATGTCTTGGTCTAGTAGCTTTAGTACTACAGACACAATAGAAACAGCAACTTACATTTACTCATGGGAATTATCTTATCAATGGTATGTTGATGGTGTATTAGTAAGTGCTATTAATGGTGGAGAAAACCCAGAAGTAACTTTTAATTTTGCACCTATAGATACTGCTCCTTTTACAATTAATCCAGATGATGCTGACGGAAAATTGTATACTATTCAAGCTACAATAATGACCTCTTATGTTGACAAAATTGATGCATCAAACAACATAACAAATACAGCTGAATGTGTATCAAGTGATAATATTAGAGTGATATACAATCCAACACCTGTCCCTTCTTTTACTAATGATGAAGTTTGTGGAAATTCACCAACTACATTAGATGCAACATTATCAGACTTCGGTCTTTTTACTAGAGGTGTGATTACAAATTATGAATGGGATATTGATAATGATGGAACCTATGATTTCAATTCTGCCAATCCAATATCTACTTATACATTCCCAAGTCAAGGCGTTTATCCTGTTACCTTAAGAACTACTTCTGCAGACGGTTGTTTTGCAACATTTTCGTTAGATTCTGTTATTGTTAATTCAATACCGAATGCTAATTTCACATATCAAAATGTCTGTGAAAGTTTTGAAGCTTCATTTGATGATTTATCAACGATTACACCTGTTACAGATGATAAAATAGTTAGATGGGATTGGGATTTTAATAATAATGGAACATTTGATTTTGGTGGAACAGATAGTTTAATCCACAGATATCCAAGTATTAATTTCAACACCCAATTAGATGGAAATGGTACAATAATAGGTACAAACCAAGTAATTACAACAAGACTTGTAGTAACAACAAATAAAGGTTGTACTCATGAATTTATTCCTTCTTCAGATTCAACTTTAATATTTCAATTTAAAAATCCAGACGCTGCATTAAGCGCAGAAAGACAAATTGATGCATTAGCAAATGAAGTTTGTTTAGGGCAAACTTTCCAATTCAGAGATATCTCTACGGTCGATAATTCTAATATTTCCGCTTACATAGGAGATGGAACATTACCAGCTAATGTAAATGATATAATTGCTTGGTATTGGGATTTTAATGACGGAAATTTTTCTACTCTCGCAGATCCTAGTCATGATTTCACATCAGTAGGAACCTATAATGTAAAATTGATGGTAACCACAGCAAGAGGTTGTAATAACATTGATAGTTTAACGGTTTATGTAAGAGAAAATCCTGATTCAGAAATTGGATCAGACAGTATTATTGTTTGTAATGACACTCCTGTAACACTAAGACCTATTGCGAATGATAGTACAGGTTTTGATTATTTATGGACAAGATTAAATGGCCCTGTAAATGGAACTACTAGTTTTACAGATACTACTTTACATACTGTAACAGTATCAGCTCAAGAAAGTGATTACAATACAGGAGAAGCAAGAATTGATATTAAATATCAATTACAAATTGAGGACACTAACCACCCTACTCTTTGTTTAACTTACGATACTGTAGATGTTGAAATCCACAGGTTACCAATCATTAATTTAGACACTACTTTAATATCATGCGGAACATCTGCACTATATACAGCGCTACCTTTTGGCTCAGAAATAATTAGTGGCTTTTCTACCACATGGACGCAAGTCTATTTAAATGGTGGAGCAATTGATACAACGGAATTAAATATTCAAGATTTAACCATAAACCCTACTTCTTACTTATCTGGAAGTACGAGAATACAATCAAAATATTATGTTGATGTTGAAAATGAAATAGGATGTACAGATCAAGATAGTATAACATTTGAGTTTTATAGACGGCCAGATTTTTCTTCTTGGGTAGATACTACAGAACAATGTAATTCATCTGACAGAAGCACATATGAGGTCGATTTTTATCCATTTGGAGAAACAGAAGTTTTGCCCCATAATTCAAGTTATGATTATACATGGAGTATGTCTTCTAATGCTGCAGATCATAATTTAGATGCGTTGAATGTTACAGATCTAGTAAATCAAGTTGTAGCAAATCAAAACAACCAAAATATTAATCTTGTTTTAACCGAAGATTACTTTGTTGATAATACCACCTCATTATCTTTTGAACTTTCGTTACATGTAGAAAATTCTTTCGACAATACTTGTTTAAAAGATACTACAGTAATTTTTGAAGTGGAAAGACGTCCAAGAGAACTTAATTTATTAGATACAAGAATTGATGTCTGTGATTCTGTTGTTGTACTTAATCATCATACAGAAACACTTGATTTTAATTATAGCTGGAGAAATATTACTTCAGGAAATAGCTCTTCTTATAACGGATCATCAATTCCAGATACTTATGGTCAATTAAGAACTTTATCTTTTTCTGATAGTGATTATGCTACAGGAGCTTCTCAATTTACAATTAGAATGAACAATAGAGTTCGTAAAAAAGAACTTGATGGAACAGATGCTAACCCAGCTTGTGGAATAAATAGAAACTTAGATCTTGTTTTTTATAGAACGCCAAATATTCAATTCACAGAAACTAAAACGGGGAATAACCCATGTGCATCTTCTGCATTATTGTCTTCAGGAAGCGAAGTTATTACTGGTTTTAATTACCAATGGGATCTAATTAGTGTACAAAATGGCACTCTATCTGAAGATGCCCTTGTAAATAAAGACATTAATCTTGCAGTGAGCAGTTGGAACACAAACCAGACAATCATTACTGCAGAATATAGATTAACGGTAACAAATTCAGCATCTCCAACTTGTATGGATGTTGAAAATTATACTATTCAATTCTTTAGAACACCTGAAATTACGTATACACCCGATGTAAATAATTGTGCAATTTCTGATACAGTAACGGCAAATAGTGAAGCATTGAACGGTGCTGATTTCTTATGGAATCAAAACACTATTTCAGGAGGTTCTTTACTTACTACTCCTACAGCAGATAATACTACTACTACAAATAATCAAATGATTATTGATGTTGATAATTTCACGTTGGGTCAACATAGAATAGATGCAAATTATACGTTAACTATCAATAATTCTACGGCATCTACTTGTGATGATGACACTACTTTTAATATTACTTTTTACCGTACTCCTCAAATAGCTTTTGTAGAAACAAGAACAGATTCTTGTGCTTTAGTTAATACGCTACAGCCTTTTGGAACGGAAACTATAAATGGTTACAACTACCAATGGAACCAACTTTCTGTTGATGGTGGTACTGTTTCTACATCCACTTTAACCAATCAAGACCTTACAGTAACAGCTACAAGTTTTGATCAAGACACTGCCTATATCGTTGCTAGATACGAACTGTTTGTGCAAAATACCGATGCTAATAGTTGTGTGGATATTGATACTATTGAATTTAGGTTTTATAGAACACCTACTCTTAATGCGTTCGTTAAAAATAAACCTTTTGATGAATGTGGACTTTCTGTAGAATTATATCCTTTGGGACAATCCGAAATTATTAATCACAATGAAGGGTTTGATTATACATGGACTTTAAATTCGATTACAGGAGCTGGCGCTGATGGAAATACATTACCTTCTAACATTAATGATTCCATTTCAAATCAAGTAAATGATCAAAACTTTAATTTAACAATGCCATTGAGTGCATTCGAAAGTGGATCAAATGAAATTGTATTATCTCTTGATGTTCTTATTGAGCATACAGATAATAATGTTACTTGTCAGACAGATTCAACTCTTTTATTATCATTTAAGAGACCTCCTGTTATAAGTCTTTCAGAAATTAAGCCAGACAGTTGTGATTTGACTTCCACTTTACAGCCATTTGGATCAGAAGTAATTAGTGGTTTTAATTACAATTGGCAAGTAACAAGCATTACAGGATATGATGGCAACGATGGTAATCCATCAAATAATTTAAGTGTTGGTTCTGCATTCACAACACAAGACTTAACGTTAACCGTAATCGATGATGACTTTATAGACACTGAATCAAAAATTGAAATCATTTTACAATTAGATGTTGCCAATAGCTTAGCTGCTTCAAATACATCTTGTCAAGATATTGCTGTCGATACAATAACATTCTATCGTACACCAGAAATAAATTCTGCTTTTGCTTTCAATAAAATAGCCAATTGTGATCATACAGGAACATCGGAACCTTTCTCTACGAATGTAAATGGATTTGTTTATGTATGGATGCCAATCTCCGTTTCTGGGGGCGGTGTAAATCACAACAATTTATTTAGTCGAGAAATTACAATCGATGTAGATTCTTTTGCAACAAATAGTTTACAAATTGATGGTACATATAGATTACGTGTATTCAATAGCGAAGTCCCTTCTTGTTTCGATGAAGAAGATGTGAACTTTGAATTTTACAGAACTCCAGAAATTGTATTTAATGATCCTCTAGTAAAATGTGCAGTAAAAGACACATCAATGTCTTTCACTACGGCAAATGAAGCTTTTGTAAATGCTGGAGAAACATTTTTCTGGAATTTGAATTCTATTACTGGTGGTAGTATAGACTCTCTAAATAACAACAATGTGTTTATTGTAGATGTAGACTCTTTTAGTACAGATGCTGTCCAAATAGATTTAGAATATCAAGTTTCAATTACCAATTCTTCAGCACATACATGTGATGACGATACAACTTTTCAAGTCACTTTTTATAGAACTCCAGAAATAGACTTTTTATCTGTAAAAGCTGATTCCTGTTCGCTACAAGATATAATTAAGCCATTTAATGGAGAAGATGTTCCTTTACTCTTAAGAACTTGGAGACAATTAAGCGTGACTGGTGGTAGTATAACTCAAAATAGTGGAGTAAATGATTTAGACCTAGATATTTCTGTTGCATCCTTTGATTTAAATGCGACAACAATTGATGTCACTTATGAACTTACTGCTGTTAATTCAGTATCAAATTCTTGTACAGATAAAGATACCATAACAGTTCATTTTTATAGAACTCCTTCTTTTGCAAATTATAGCGAAACAATGCCTTTGGGTTTCTGTGGAGATTTAATTTACATTCAACCTCTTGGAACTACAGAAATTATTAACCATAACAATGGCTTTGATTACCAATGGACTTTAAATCCTGCGACTGTTAGTGGAGCAAATGGCGGTGTATTGATTCAACCTATTCTTGATAGTATAAATGCTAATCAAAACGATCAAAATTTAACGTTAAGTGTTGGAGATTCTGCATATGCAGATGGTGCGCATATTTTATCTTTTGAAATGGATTTAAATATAGCTCATTCAAATACAAATATTGTTTGTGCTGCAAATGACACAACAATTCTCTACAGATACATTCGTTATCCAGATATAGATATTGTAGAATCAAAAACAGACTCATGTGATTTAACTTCTGAATTACAACCATTCGCATTAGAAACAATACCTGGTTTTAATTATAGCTGGAGAATTACAAATATTAGTGGGTATGATGGAAGTACTTATGTTGTAAACGATACCTATTCTACTCAAAACACAACATTTACAGTTACGGATGATGACTTTATAGATAACGAATCAGTTATTGCAATCCAAGTTGAATTAACTGTAGTAAATAGTGCTGCAACAGCAGATCCTACATGTTCTAATACAGAAAACTACACTTTATATTTCTATAGAACACCTACAATTGACTCTCCTTTTGATCATTCAAAAATGGCTGAATGTGATGGTAATGGAGTAGCATCTCCTTTCCCTACAGACATTAACGGGTACACATATATTTGGAGTATAGATTCTATTAGAAATGGTGTAATTATAGATAATGCAGCATTAGCACAAAGAGAATTAGCGGTACAAGTAGATAGTTTTACCGACATGGAATCAATCATGTATGTGTATTATCACTTGCGTGTTGTCAATACAAATCAAACAACTTGTTATGCAGAAGATACCGTTAGCTTTAAATTCTACCGAACACCAGAAGTAAGTCTTACTAGTTTAACTGGTATTTGTCAGAGTTCTGTTATGGTTTCTTCTACAAATGAGATGCTAAATGATGTGGATTTTGATTGGACTCAAAATAGTATTACAGGTGGTACAATTGTAAGTTCACCTGCTATTCCAAACGGTAGCAGAACAGCAACCTTCACGGCAAATACGTTTAACGCTGGAGAAAGTGAGATCAATGCAAATTATACAATCACATTATTAAATTCTGGTGAATCTATGTGTGATGATGATACTACATTTAATTTCACTTTATTTAGAGAGCCCGAAATTAATCTAACTTATGCTAGGGCAAGTAATGATAGTTGTGATAATGCACTTACACTTATTCCATTTAATAGTGAGAATATTTCAGGTTATAATAATACTTGGTCAAATGTTTCTCTTAAAGGTGGAGCCATTACTACATCAACTTTAACAGATGAAAACCTTACAGTTACTGTTGACACTTTTGCTCTTCATTCTACAAAAATTGATTCTCGCTTCTTATTAAACTCATTCAATACAAATTCTGTAGGTTGTTTAGATTCTATGAGTATTGCGAGTACTTTATATAGATCTCCTGATTTTACTAATTTTTCTGAAGTTAGAAATGATGGATCGTGTGGCTTATCAATCAACTTCTACCCTCTTGGGACAAACGAAAACATTGCTCATGGTAGTGGTTTTGATTATCAATGGAATTTAAATTCTGGTGGTATTACTGGAGCTGGTGCAGATGGGAATACATTACCAAATGATGTAATTTCTGATATCACTAATCAGGTTAATAACCAGAATATTGAAGTTACATTACCAATAACTGCTTTCGCTTCTGGAAGTAATCAAATTGAAATTCCTTTCACCATTCAAATAAATAATACAGACCAAGTTAGTTGTAGTAGTAGTTTAGATACTACAATGATTTTCTACCGCCCTGCAATTATCGACATTCAACAAAGCTTAACTGCTTGTGGCATTGAAAATATCATTACTGCTTTTGGCACTGAAGATGTAAGTAGTGCTTTTAATTTTAATTGGACTTTCACAACAATTGGAGGCTCTGTAACTAATTCATCTTTAACAGATCATACACTTACATTTAATAACCCTGTTTTCACTACAGGGAGTGATACTGTTTTAGTTGATGTTTCTGTAAATGTGGAGAATATTGAAAACACTTCTTGTACTACTGATTCTACATTTAGATTCTATTTCTACAGAGAACCTGATATAACAGTTAATCAATCGATGACTGCTTGTGGTAGCACAAACTTAATCAGCTTATTTAATTCTGAAACAATAGCGGGTTATAATTATGTTTGGGATAGTGTTCAAGTAGACGGAGGTACACTTGCTATTGGAACAGGTTATTCATCATCTACTCAAAATATAGAATTAAACACTTCATCATTCAATTCTGGAAGTCATAGAATTGATGCTGATTATAGAGTTACAGCAGTCAATTATGACACGCTAGGAAATCAATTATGTTCTGATTTTGAAGATATTCAATTCACTATATTTAGGGTACCTACTATGACAATTGCACAATCACTTACAACTGGAGATTGTGGCAATAGTAATACCGTAACACTATTTGGTACTGAAATTATTGATGGATATAATTATACATGGAACCTGCAATCGGTTGTAGGTGGTACGGTGAGTATATCATCTACTACAGATCAAAATGTAACTTTTGATACACCTGTTTTCAATACTTCATCAAACCAAATAGATGTAACTTATCAAATTACTGCTGTTAATGCAGACTCTCCTACTTGTACATCTACAGAGACTGTTTCATTTACTTTCTACAGAACTCCAAACGCATCAATTACAGATATTAATGCCGAATGTTCTACAGGATCTATTGTATTAGAAACAACGGAAAGTTATGTACCTCAGTTTAATTACACTTGGAATCTAATTAATACGACAGTTGATAATAACCCTAATAATGAAGCGTTAATTGCTACTCAAGTTATTCAAAACAATAATACATTTACGCTAAACTCTCCTATTGATCAAACGAGTTTCTTCCCTACTGGAAGTGCATTGATACAATATGAATATGAAGTTATTGTTGAGAATAGTCTGTCAACTCAATGTATTGATAAGGATACAATCACTGCCTCATTCTTTAGAAACCCGATATTAACTTCTACACAATCTCTTGATACTACAAATTGTCAATTATCAAATACCATTAGACCTTTTGCCACTGAAGAAATTACAAATTATAGATATACATGGAATGAGGTTAATGTTCTTGGAGGAACTATTGATACAACACATTTAGATAATCATAATCAAGATGTTCAATTTAATGTTGTCTCATTCGATCCTTTGAGTCATAAAATTGATATTACTTATACTTTAGATGTTGAAAATGAATTAGGTGGTTGTAATGATAGTGAAACGTATACTTTTACTTTCTTCCGTACTCCAGTAGTTGACATTCAACAAAGTTTAACTGCTTGTGGAATTGAAAATATCATTACTGCTTTTGGCAATGAAGATGTAAGTAGTGCTTTTAATTTTAATTGGACTTTCACAACAATTGGAGGCTCTGTAACTAATTCATCTTTAACAGGTCATACACTTACATTTAATAACCCTGTTTTCACTACAGGGAGTGATACTGTTTTAGTTGATGTTTCTGTAAATGTGGAGAATATTGAAAACACTTCTTGTACTACTGATTCTACATTTAGATTCTATTTCTACAGAGAACCTGATATAACAGTTAATCAATCGATGACTGCTTGTGGTAGCACAAACTTAATCAGCTTATTTAATTCTGAAACAATAGCGGGTTATAATTATGTTTGGGATAGTGTTCAAGTAGACGGAGGTACACTTGCTATTGGAACAGGTTATTCATCATCTACTCAAAATATAGAATTAAACACTTCATCATTCAATTCTGGAAGTCATAGAATTGATGCTGATTATAGAGTTACAGCAGTCAATTATGACACGCTAGGAAATCAATTATGTTCTGATTTTGAAGATATTCAATTCACTATATTTAGGGTACCTACTATGACAATTGCACAATCACTTACAACTGGAGATTGTGGCAATAGTAATACCGTAACACTATTTGGTACTGAAATTATTGATGGGTATAATTATACATGGAACCTGCAATCGGTTGTAGGTGGTACGGTGAGTATATCTTCTACAACAGATCAAAATGTAACTTTTGATACACCTGTTTTCAATACTTCATCAAACCAAATAGATGTAACTTATCAAATTACTGCTGTTAATGCAGACTCTCCTACTTGTACATCTACAGAGACTGTTTCATTTACTTTCTACAGAACTCCAAACGCATCAATTACAGATATTAATGCCGAATGTTCTACAGGATCTATTGTATTAGAAACAACGGAAAGTTATGTACCTCAGTTTAATTACACTTGGAATCTAATTAATACGACAGTTGATAATAACCCTAATAATGAAGCGTTAATTGCTACTCAAGTTATTCAAAACAATAATACATTTACGCTAAACTCTCCTATTGATCAAACGAGTTTCTTCCCTACTGGAAGTGCATTGATACAATATGAATATGAAGTTATTGTTGAGAATAGTCTGTCAACTCAATGTATTGATAAAGATACAATCACTGCTTCATTCTTTAGAAACCCGATATTAACTTCTACACAATCTCTTGATACTACAAATTGTCAGTTATCAAATACCATTAGACCTTTTGCCACTGAAGAAATTACAAATTATAGATATACATGGAATGAGGTTAATGTTCTTGGAGGAACTATTGATACAACACATTTAGATAATCATAATCAAGATGTTCAATTTAATGTTGTCTCATTCGATTCTTTAAGTCATAGAATTGATGTCACTTATTCTTTAGATGTTGAAAATGAATTAGGTGGTTGTAGTGATAGTGAAACGTATACTTTTACTTTCTTCCGTACTCCAAATACAGATTTAACACATTTAAGTATCCCGCCAATTTGTGAAGATGGAACAATCACTTTATTCCCAACTGAAGCAAATAATTCAGGTTATACGTATAATTGGACAAGAGTAAGTATTCTTACAGATAATGGAATTGATTTACTTGCTGCAAATATTTATCCTGTAGAAAGTAGTTTATCAACACATTCTATTACTTTAAACCACAACCCTTCTTTCCCTGCAAATAGTGTTCGAGTAATTGCTGTTTATGAATTAGAAACTACTAATAATGATAATGGTTGTACAACATCAGATCAAGTAACAGTTCAATTTGATAGAGACGCTACAATAGGTTTAACATCAAATACTTTAACTGTTTGTGATGATACAGATTTAATTTTACAAACTGTAGAAACCCGTCCTGACAATTATGATTTCACTTGGACAATTGATAGTATTTTCACAGATAACAATGCAAGTATTTCATCGCTATCAGCAATAAACACATCTAATGCTGGGCAAATGATTATTGATAGCGACCCTGTTGATTTCCCATTAGGAGCATCTTTAATAACAGCTAATTTTGCTGTTCATGCAGAGAATAAACTAAATGCTGATTGTGATGCTGATACGTCTTACACAATTCAACTAGCTCGTAAACCAATGATTAATTTTACAGATAATCATACGGGTTGTGCGTTAGATACTGTGCTTATTAAGCCATTGGGAGATGAAACAATAAATGGATACAATTACACATGGAGTGTTGCTAATATTGACGGCTTCAATGGCACTACTAATGATGTAATTAATGGTCAAACTGCTAATCAAAATTTTGAAATTCATTTTGAAGATGACGATTTCACAAATGGTCGATCTCAAATAGAAGTTACTATGGAATTGACAATAGTCAATCCTAATGGAAGTTCTTGTACTGCAACGCAACAACACACACTGATCTTCTTTAGAGTTCCACATATAAATTTCGATGTAGTAAAATCTGCAAATGATAGTTGTACAAACTTAATCACAACCTCTCCTTTTAATGAAGTGATTTCTGATTATCAATATCAATGGACAAAGATTTCTACTACAAATGGAGCTGTTTCTGAAGTAGATTTAACAGCTAAAGATTTAGTTACTCAAAATCCAATATTTAACAATGGAGAAACTCAAATTGATGTACGTTATGAATTATCTATCATCAATAGTAACCCGAATGCAAGTCAACCTTGTATTACAACACAAGAAGTTGATATTTCATTCTTCAAAACTCCTGTACTAAATACTACATTGTCAACTTCAGTTATTGGTTGTAGTGATAATGTGAGTTTAAAGGCTTTAACTTTCCCTATAACATCATCACAGAGAGATAATTATATTTTCGATTGGTCAATGAGTTCAATTAGTGGCGGTACAATAGATACATTAAGTACTTATGATAGCTTACATATTAATGTAAATCAATTTACAAGTGGTTCTGGAGAAATAAACATTACGCTTGATGTTGATGGGAAAAATGCTTTCCAAGAGAACACTTGTTTAAGTAATGAGAGTGAATCAATAACATTTTATAGAACACCAAATATTACTTTAAATCCATCGGCTACTGATTTATGTGAAGATCAAATTTTCTCAATTACAACAGGAGAAGAACTTGTTAGTCACTTTGATTATAATTGGACAATTACTGTAACAGATGATATTAATTTGAATACAGGAACAGTTGATACATCTTCTTATAACACAAGAGGACATCAATTAGAATTAAGAAACCCTAATTTCCCAATTGGAGCATCTTACATCGAAATTGAAGCTACTTTAAATGTATCAAATGGTTCGAGTGGATGTACAGATTTAGAAACAACTATTATACGTTTCCACAAGCAACCTACTTTATCATTATTGTCTTCTCCAATTGTATCTTGTGAAACTGGTTTTATAACGCTTCGCCCGTCACAAAATGAAGTAACTAACTTTAATTATACTTGGGAGCAACTTGATATTACGAGTGATTCAGACTCAATTTCAAATGCAAATATTACAGAAACACCTTCTGGATCTGCTTATGAAATGAATTTAACAAGTCCGACATTCCCTCATGGTGCAGCACAATTAACGGCTAGATATAAGTTAACCATCTCTAACCCATTAAATCCGTATTGTACTCAAGTAAGTGATTCTATTGATGTCACTTTCTTTAGAAACCCTATTACAGAAATCCCTGCAACAGTACAAGGTAGTTGTACTCAAACGAGTATTACTGTTCAACCAAATAATGAAGAGTTTATAAATAACTTTAATTACGCTTGGACTATTGATCAAATAGATTCAGACATTACTACAAACGATAATAGAGGAAATGTTTCTATATCAAATACTAGTAGTTACAACCCTGATTTCATATTAAATACAATGCCTGATGATGCCTCATCACTGACTGCTCATTTATCGTTATCAACAGATAATATCTTTAATAATTGTGGCACAAGTACAGATCAATCATCAATAACATTTTTAAGAACACCAACAGTTGTTTTACCTGCAGATTTAGGAGGTTGTCAAGAACAAGTGTTTACCATAACTCCCCTAGATACTTATTGGAGTGGTATGAATTACAGTTGGAACATTATTTCATTGTCAGGTGGTCGAATTAATACACAATCTGATTTCAATACAAATTCAGCCACTTTAGCTGATCCAATTTTTAATTCTAATTCTCATGAAGTTGTTGCTCGATTAGTACTTAATGTCAATAACAAATTAGACACCTCTTGTAATAGTGCAGATACTATGACTGTAGTTTTCCATAGAACACCAACTGCAGATTTCACAGTTGATAAAGGATTTGGTTGTCAGATGGAAACAATTTTCTTCTCAACAAGAAATTCTTCTACTCCTCAAGATGGAAGTATATTTGAATGGGACTTTAATAATGATGGAAATTATGAGGTTCAATCAATGGGTGATACTACAAGTATATTTAGTACTATTGGAACACATACTATTAAATTAAGAATTACAACTCCTGCAGGTTGTATATCACCTGTTTATTCAGAAGATATTCATATATATGAAATACCAACGCCTAGCTTTACTGTAGATAATATTTGTATTGGTGAATTAGCCCAGTTTGTAAACACAACAACTCAGTTAAATCAATCTGGTGATCATGGTATCAAAAATGTTAAATGGGACTTTAATTATAATGAAGACAATGGTGCACTTTTCGATGCTTTTGATCGTGACGCATCATTTACATATACTCAACCGGGAACTTATAAAGTATTAGTTGAGGTAACAAACAATGGAGGTTGTACAAATACATATATTGATTCTGTAACAGTAACCCCTTTACCTGTAATTACAATGGAAAGTGATATTTGGATTTGTGAAGGGTTGACAACAACATTAACCCCACAAGTAAATGTCCCTGTCACATATTCTTGGAGCAATGGCTCTACTGCAGACAACATCTTAGTTGGACCTTTAGAAGAAACCGTTTATTCTGTTGAAGTTACAAATGAGCAAGGTTGTATAAATACACATCAAATTACTGTTCATGTAGTTCCTGATGTTATTGCAGAATGGGAACAAGAATCTTGTGATTTAGAGCCTATCACTTTTGATGGTAGAATACCTGATTATCCAGGTGTTGTTGAATCTTTCTTGTGGAGTAACGGCGAAACAACTCCAACAATTGATGTTCTTGAAAATGGTATTTACACAGTTACAACTAGAGTGCAACATGAATCTGGTACAATGTGTGAATTTGTTCATGATTTCACGGCTACATTCCACCCTAACCCAGCACAAGTTTTACAAGACACCACTTTCTGTTTTGAAACAGGTGATAAATTAGATGTGGCAGCTGTTGAAGGTGAAAATTATACTTACCAATGGAGTACTGGTGAAACCTCTAGAGTTATTACTAGAGATCGAAGTGGTATTTTAACGGTAATTGTTACCGATGAAAGTCATGCAACAAGATGTGCAACTGTAGATACTATTAATGTAAATCAGATTTGCCCTGCAAGGTTACATTCGCCAAATGCATTTACTCCTAACGGTGATGGAACGAATGATGAATTTTTATTAGAACCAGCTTATGCGGTTGATATAGATTTCCATATTTATAATAATTGGGGAGAATCAATTTTCCATAAAGTATACACTGATTCATTTGAAGCGAGTACACCAGGTAATGGTTGGGATGGCACGTATAAAGGAGCCAAGATGATGTCAGGTTCTTACACATATTCAGTAAGATATACAAGTCAGAAAGATGGCTCAGTAACAGAGAAAACTGGACAGATACTATTAATTAGATAACACCACGAAAATTATAAAAGATGAAAAAGGAATGATTTTGATATAAATAAGCTAGAAATCACATGATTTTTGTATCTTAGCTTCAATAGTATTACTCAATAAATACTACTGTCTAAACGAAATACAATTAACATACAGTTTTCATGTATTTCTTTTTTTAATCTAAATCCCTAACTCTACTGTTCATGAGGAAGATTTTTTTAACCCTTGGACTACTTTTAAGTTCTTACATAGTTTTTGGTCAAGGTGTTATGATTGCCGCAAAAGTTGGTACTAATATCTCTAAAATAAGAACCAATCGTACAAACGATTTTTCTTACAAGCCAAATATTACTTTTGGTGGTGTTGTAGAAGCAGCAACAAGTGATGTCTTTTCATTACAAGCAGAATGTTTATACAGCATGATTAGATCAAAATCTATGGGTACAACTGTCAGTTTAAATTATGTTGATATTCCATTATTAGCTAAATTTTCTGTCGGAAAGAAAAATAGGTTCTTTTTTAATTTTGGCCCTATGGTTAGTGTACTAGCTAAGGCAAAAGAAAATGGCCCTACTAATATTATTGATGGTTCATTATCTCCATCAGAAAGTACAAATGATCGTAATGTGAATCGTTATTTAAATGATTCTAATATCTCTTTAGTATTTGGTATTGGTGCAATGGTAGATAATATCATGATTGATTTCAGGTACATTGCAGGTTTATCTGATATTACACGAGTTAGTGGAGACGATTTATCAATAAGCAGATTTGACGTAACATTAGCATATGCATTAGTATTCTAAAGAGAATATTTATAATAAATCTTTATAGAACAAGCCAAAATACATATTCATAATGTATTTTGGCTTTGTTTTTTACACAACATTATAAGAGTAGAAATGGCAACAGAAATCAAAGGAAATATTGTAGATGTTCATAAACGAATGATTTACCCTGGATGTATCACGATTGAAGGGAAACGTATTAAATCAATTAAATACGATGAATCTTCAAAAGGTATAAGTCAATATATAGTACCAGGTTTTGTAGATGCACATATTCATATTGAAAGTTCTATGCTTGCCCCTGTTGAATTTGCAAAAATTGCAGTTAGACACGGTACTGTAGCAACAATTTCTGATCCACACGAAATAGCGAATGTAGTGGGTATTGAAGGTATACATTACATGATTGAGAATGGAAAACAAACTCCTTTTAAATTCAATTTCGGTGCTCCCTCTTGCGTGCCTGCAACAGCTTTCGAAACTGCTGGAGATACCATTAGTGTTAGCCAAATAGAAGAGCTTCTTGCCAATGATGATATTAAGTATTTATCAGAAATGATGAATTGGCCGGGAGTGCTCAATAATGACGCTGATGTGATGGCAAAAATTAGAATTGCTAAAACTGCAAAAAAACCTGTAGATGGGCATGCTCCAGGTTTAAAAGGTAAAAAATTGATTAAATATGCTGCTGCAGGGATTTCAACAGATCACGAAAGTTTTGAATTAGACGAAGCACTCCATAAAATTGAACATGGAATGAAAATTCAAATCCGAGAAGGTTCTGCTGCTAAGAATTTCGAGGCTTTATCTCCACTCCTAAAATCGCATCCATCAAAACTAATGTTTTGCACTGATGACTCCCATCCACATGAGCTTATAAACGGTCATATGGATAAGTTTATCAAAAGAGCACTAGATATGGGTACAGATATCTTTGATGCCATTAAAATAGCATCCATCCATCCTATTGAGCATTATAACTTAGATGTTGGCCAATTAAGAGAGGGTGATTATGCAGATTTTGTGATTATTAATAACATGAGCAATTTCAAACCTATTGCCACTTATATAAATGGTGTGAAGGTTGCTGAAAATGGAAAAGAATTATTCTCTACGCCAACAGCTCAAATTATTAATAAATTTAATTGTCAACCTAAAAAAGCAAGTGATTTTAATTTAGCACTAGATGGCAAAAATAAAGTAAGAGTAATTGTAGCACACGATGGTCAGTTAATAACATCTGAAGAGTCACACGATATAAACTCTTTAAAGGAGAATGATGTTCTAAAAGTTGCAGTCGTAAATCGCTATCAAGAAGCTCCTGTATCAGTAGCTTATATAAAAGGTTTTGGTTTGAAAGAAGGAGCTATTGCTTCTACAGTTGCACACGACTCTCATAATATAGTTGCTGTTGGTGTTACTGATGAGGCTATTGCAGCAGCTGTAAATAAAGTTATTGATATGCAAGGTGGGCTTTGCATTAAGAATGACACTAAGGAAGCTACATTTGCATTACCAATTGCTGGCTTAATGACAAATATTGATGGAGAATCAGCTGCAAAAAAATATATCCAACTCCTTGAAACAGCAAAAGAGTTCGGTTCTACTCTCCATGATCCTTATATGACGCTTTCATTTATGGCATTATTGGTAATTCCTCAACTAAAAATAAGTGACAAAGGTTTGTTTGATGGGAAAACATTCAATTTTGTTAATTTATTTGTTGATTAAATTCCAATTAATAATGTTCTAAATCAATAATTATGTGAATAAATATCAATCATAAACTAATTATACCTAAAGGAAATTAATTGATTTATGAGGTAAAATTGAAGATTTTGGATGATAAATCAATTTGATTCAAAAAAATAGAAGTAAATAATTAAAAATAAATTGTTCTATTTCAATCATTTAAAAAATAATCTAAAAAAAGTTCAATTTTTATTTTGCATTGTACGGAAATAATCCCCTATATTTGCAACGCTTTCAAGGAAAAGCAGCTCCCATAGCTCAGTTGGTTAGAGCATCTGACTCATAATCAGAGGGTCACAGGTTCGAGCCCTGTTGGGAGCACAATAATTGGCTAGTAACTTGTTTTGCTAGCCTTTTTTTTGCATTTATACAATATTGAATCGTTATTAATTTCAATTATATAGAGATAAATACGATTTAATTTCTTAAAATTGCATTTCGTGCATTTTACTAGTTATAAATGCCACTAAGAAATTTAATGTCAACATTTAGTTTTGCCAATCCCTATGGAGAATACAGTCGCCCAAAGAATCGAAGCGCTTTCGAAAGTACAACAAATCGATAGCGAACTAGATGCAATCCGCAAATTACGCGGCGACCTGCCGGAAGAAGTTCAAGACCTAGAGGATGAGATCATAGGTTACGAGACTCGTATAGATAACTTACAAAGAGATCTGTCAGATGTCGAAGGAACTATTGATCAATTAAGAGGTAAAATTCAGGACTTCAAAAAGCGTATTGTTTATCTTGAAGAGCAACAAATGAACGTTAGAAATAACAGAGAATTTGATGCTATCAACAAGGAAATGGAGATGTTAGATCTTGATATCCAAGTTGCTCAAAAGAAAATTCGTGATAACGAAGCTGATGAGAAAGTGAAGAGTGAAAGAGTTGTAAATACAAAAGACGCTTTAGAAGAGCGTAAAAAGGATTTACAAACTAAAAAATCTGAACTTGACGAAATCATGGCTGAAAGTGAAGTTGATGAACAAAAACTTCTTAAGCAACGTGATAAAGCTACAAAACATCTTGATGAAAGATTATTAAGATCTTACAGCAAGATCAGAGATAACTCTTCTAATGGTTTAGCAGTTGTTACTGTAAAAAGAGGTGCTTGTGGTGGTTGTTTCAACACTGTCCCTCCTCAGAGACAAGCTGATATCCGTGAGAAAAAGAAATTAATCGTATGTGAACACTGCGGTAGAGTTTTAACTGATGTCGAGGTAATCGAAGAAGTTGAAGCGTCGCCAAAACGTCGTTCTACAAGAGGAAGAAAAGCTGCAACTAAGAAAAAATAGTTGATTTTAGTTTCCTCTAAAATGCCCGGTATGAATGTATCGGGCATTTTTTTGTTCACTCTATTTTAAAAAACAGATTATGAAAATTATTTGTATAGGTCGAAATTATGTTGATCACATTGCTGAATTAAATAATGAACGTCCTACTGAACCCGTAATTTTTACAAAACCTGAAACAGCAGTTTTAAAAAATAACGACCCTTTCTACTATCCAGAATTTTCTAAGGATATACATCATGAAGTAGAATTAGTTGTAAAAATCTGTAAAGGCGGGAAATACATTCAAGAAAAATTTGCTCATAGATATTACGAAGAAGTAGGTTTAGGAATTGACTTTACAGCAAGAGACGTTCAATCTAGACTAAAAGCAAAAGGGCTTCCTTGGGAACTTGCAAAAGCTTTTAATGACAGTGCCCCTATTTCTAAATTTCAACCTATTTCGAATTTCAAAGATATTCAAGACATTAATTTCAGTGTATCACTTAACGGTGAGGAAAAACAAAACGGCAATTCAAGTATGATGCTTTGGAATGTAAATGAAATTATTGCTTTTGTATCTAAATACATCACTTTAAAGAAAGGAGATTTTATTTTCACTGGAACCCCTAAAGGTGTTAGTCCAGTTAAAATTGGAGATAGAATTGAAGGATTTATAGAAGGTGAAAAATTACTCGATTTCGAAGTCAAATAGATAATTCATTGAAAAATAATCTTTCCAGATTAATTACTTTACTTATTGGAGTAAACCTATTATTTGGCTGTACTAAAAAAGAATCAGCTGAAAAAGTAGTAACAATAGAAGAGCCCGAAGTAATTACACCAACAATTGATTCATTATCAAAAGAAGAGTTCGATGAATTCTATCATATTTTTGATTCTACTTTCACCAAACTTCAAAAAACTAGACAATTTAATGGAGTTGTTTTAGGAGGCAAGAAAAAACAAATTGTCTTTAAAAAAGCGTTTGGTTATAGAGATATCAGAAGAAGAACAAAGTTACATGATGACGATCTTTTTCAATTAGCCTCTGTATCAAAGCAATTTACAGCAGCTTCAATAATGCTTTTAAAACAAGACTCATTATTAGCGTATAGTGATTCTATAAATAAATACTTCCCTAATTTCCCGTATGATGGCATTACAATAAAAATGTTGTTAGACCATAGATCAGGCTTGCCTAATTATATCTATTTAATGGATAGAAAAATTAAAGACAAGCAAACTTATATAAATAATGATCTTTGCGTTGATTACCTCTATGAATATAAACCAGGTAAGTACGGTACGCCCGATAGAAGGTTTCGTTATTCAAATACGGGTTATATGCTACTTGCTGAAATTGTCGAAAAAGTTTCGGGTAAATCATTTGCTCAATTTCTAGACGATAGAATTTTTACTCCTTTGCACATGGATAGCACTTTTACTTTTGAAAAAGAAAGAGCGCATCAAGATAATGTAGCAATTGGGCACACTGCAAGAAGACGTAAATACGAAGATTATCTACTAGATGGTGTTTTAGGCGATAAAAGTGTATATTCCAATGTAGAAGATATGTTTAAGTGGCATGTTGCTTTATTGCAAGATTCATTATTTAAACAAGAAACATTAGATGAAGCTTTCACTTTCCAAAGTCCAAAAAGAAGAGGTAATTACAATTACGGTTACGGATGGAGATTATTTCATGTCTCTGATGGTTCTACAGTTGTTTACCATGGTGGATGGTGGCGTGGATATTCTACACTATTTGTTCACTATCCAGATACTGAGGCTTTTTTAATGATACTTAGTAATCGAGTAAATCACGCTTTTGTAAATACAAATAATGTATTCGACATATTAGACATACCTGAATTTAGAAGAAGATAAAATTTAAAATACAGTGAACAAACGTTGGAGCAAAGAAGTAAAAGGGTTACTTCAAAAGAAAAAAAGAAAAGATTCAAATCGTTTTATTGTTGAAGGACAAAAAAACATTCAAGAACTTATCAAGTCTAATTTAGAAATTGAAGCACTTTTTTATACTGAAAAATTTAAAGAGGTTCTCCCTCCTTCAGTTTTAAATAAAATCTCAGTTACTGATGAAACAACTCCTGTACTTTTAAAACAAAACGGTTCACTACAAACAAATGATAGCGGTTTAGCAATAGCCAAAATCCCTTCTTACCCTATTCCTACCGCAAACGAACTCCCTAATTTCTCTTTAGCTCTTGATGATGTTAGAGACCCAGGTAATCTTGGGACAATCTTACGTATTGCAGATTGGTATGGAATAAGCGACATTTTCTTATCTAAAAACTGTACAGATGCTTTTGCTCCAAAAGTAATTGCATCTACTATGGGGGCATTTACTAGAATTAAATGTCATGTTATAGATCTTTCTGCTTTGTTATCAGGTTATAAACAAGCTGGCATACAATTAATCGGTGCAGACATGGATGGTGAGAATATTCATAAATTTACTCCTAACGATAAAAGCATTATGGTAATGGGAAGTGAATCTCATGGAATTAGTCAGGAGATCCATAATATCTTATCTGTGAAAATTACTATCCCCCGATTTGGTGAGTCAGAATCTTTAAATGTTGCGGTTGCAACAGCAATTATATGCGACAATATCAAACGCATTTGACATTTATTGTGAAGTGAAAATGAATCATTTTTAGCTAAAATAATGTTTATGTAATTGAGTATCACAAATAATTACATAGATATGAATATCAAACACTTTATTACGATCACAAATTTTCGTCCTCAAAAGACATCAAATACTATTTTATTTGCCCCTACAGGAAATAATAATATAGCTACTTGGATAAAATATGATGAAAATCTAGAATGGTTAGATAAAGTTATTGCAGCAAATAATGATGTTTGTATTTATACAGATGGACTAACTCCACTAGAACATGTTGCAGATTTAGTCTTATCAGATGAAATAATTATGGATAAATTTATTTGGAAAGATACGGTTGCTTATTCAAAAGATGAGTTAGTAAATCTTGTCAATTTAAATAATAGTATTTCATGGCACGATATGGCTTTTGCCGATCGTCTAATATTTGATGACAATTACCCTAGCAATTATTACTTTGCTAAAAAAGTTAACCCTTCAGCCCTTTCTTATCCTAAAAATATCAATTCAATTTTAAATAAAAATACAGATGATATCTATTTTGAAAAAGTAAATGAAGATATCAACTTATTTATTATTCCATTCGATTCAGAAAATCTAGATAATATGTTATTCTACATGAATAACTTCTTGATTAACTCACAAAATGATATTTTAAAGTTTGAAGGAAAGTGCTTAATTGATGGATATCAAATTTCAATTAAAAAGATTGGCAATAAATTAATTCACAATAGAGATTTAAAAATTAACCATTCTGGTAGTTTTATTTTTGGTGTTACACACCTTAATAAAAATGAAGTTGAGAATCAGTTGAAATTAATTAATCAAGATTTAAGTGACGCCCAAGCACATATTGAAGATATAATTGCTTTTCTTTAAATAAAACGCTCCTATTTTGGTTATTTTTATCTAAGTAGGAAAAGTATTAAAGTGTTATTCGTAAATTAAACTTTTCAACGAATAACAAATATGATTACAGAATCATCATCAAATTATAATGATCTTGAAAAGATGAGTGTAAATGAACTTTTACATAATATCAATAAAGAAGATCAATCCGTACCATTAGCAATCCAAAAAGCAATTCCTCAAATCGAAGCATTAGTGAATGCTATCGTTCCAAGAATGAAGAAAGGTGGTAAACTATTTTATATTGGGGCTGGAACGAGTGGAAGACTTGGCGTTGTTGACGCTTCTGAATGTCCTCCTACCTTTGGTGTAGCTTTTGATTTAGTTGTTGGTATTATTGCAGGTGGTGATGGTGCAATAAGAAAAGCTGTAGAACATGCAGAAGATGACGACAAACAAGCTTGGATAGACCTTAAAAATGAAAATATTGGAGAAAATGATTCTCTAATTGGTATTGCTGCTTCTGGAAGAACTCCTTATGTAATAGGTGGAATGGAAGAAGCAAACAAAAATAATATTCTTACAGGTTGTATTGTATGCAATCCTGATAGCAAAATGGCACAAGTAGCACAATATGCTGTGGAGCCTATTGTTGGTCCTGAATTTGTAACAGGAAGTACAAGAATGAAAGCAGGTACTGCTCAAAAATTAGCCTTAAATATGATATCAACATCCATCATGATCCAACTTGGAAAAGTGAAGGGAAATAAAATGATTGATATGCAGCTTACAAATCATAAATTAGAAGAAAGAGCTATCCGAATGGTTATGGATGAAATACCTGTGGATAGATCTATTGCTGAAAGCTTATTAGCTGAACATAAATCTGTTAGAGGAGCAACAGATGCATATAAAAACCGCACTTAAATTCCTCATTTTAATTATTTTTTAAATTATAAAGAATTTAACGTGACTTTCGACGATTTTGAATTAAACGACGATCTTTTGGATGGCATCTACTCTATGAATTTTAGAGAGCCTACTCCTATTCAAGAACAAGCTATTCCAGCCATTTTAGGCGGAAAAGATCTTATTGCCTGTGCACAAACAGGTACAGGTAAAACTGCAGCGTTCCTACTTCCTATTATGGATCAGATACACATGTCTGATTATAACGGAAAAGATACACATACTATAATAATTGTACCTACTAGAGAATTAGCCCTTCAGATAGATTATCAAATCCAAGGGTTATCTTATTTTACACCTGTAACTTCTATTGCAGTGTATGGTGGAGACTCTAGTACGTTCTCAAATCAGAGAACTGCATTAAAGCAAGGTGTAGATATTATTGTAGCAACTCCAGGTAAATTACTTTCACATTTAAATATTGGTGCAAATGTAGGTAAGGTTAGAAACCTTATCTTGGATGAAGCTGATAGAATGTTAGACATGGGTTTTCATGAAGACATTTTACAAATTGCTTCTCATTTACCTAAAGTGAGACAAAATATATTCTTCTCTGCTACGATGCCTCCTAAAATTAGGGTTTTAGCAAAAGAGTTATTGCAAAATCCTACTGAGATTAATATTGCAATATCTAAGACGTCAAAAAATGTAACACAAAAAGCTTTTTTACTGTATGACAACCAAAAAGGTCCTATGGTAGATTTTCTTCTTAGTGAAGAATCTTATGAAAGTGTTATCATTTTCACAAGTACGAAGAGCAAGGTTAAAGAAGTTACAGATATTTTAAGAAAAAGAGGACTTTCTGCGGAAGGTATTAGCTCTGATCTTGATCAAAAAGAAAGAGAAGAAGTATTACTTCGTTTTAAAGGAAAAGTGACTAAGATTTTAGTGGGAACAGATATTATTTCTAGAGGTATTGATGTTGAAACAGTAGAACTAGTAATTAACTTTGATGTCCCTAAAGATCCAGAAGATTATGTTCACCGTATTGGTAGAACTGCTCGTGCATCTAGAAAAGGAGAAGCAATCACTTTTATCAATGATAATCCTAAAGAACAAATCTCTTTTGCAAAAATTGAAGGTTTAATAGGTATTGAAATTGACAAACCTAACAATCCTCAATTTTTAGGATTCGGACCAAGATATTCTCCAAGACCCCGAAATTCAAACGCTAGAGGTGGCGGAAATAATAGAGGACCAAAAAAGCATTTTAATAATAATAAATACGGTAACGGTAGTGGTAATTCACATGGAAATAACCAAAACCGTAACAAATCAAATAATTATAATAAAGATAGAAGACCTGATTAATATTCTAATTCTTCTGAAAGTTCTTTTAATAAATTGGGATTGTTTTCAAAAGCAGTCCCAATTACTACAATATCAGCTCCCGCTTTAAATTTACTCTTTATTACAGCTGCATCTCTTAAACCACCACCCACAAATAACAAACCTTCAACAGATTTTCTTACACCACAAATCATTTCATCAGAAACAGGAGAATCTGCTCCACTACCCGCTTCCAAATAAAAAGCTCTCATCCCTAGTAATTCTCCAGCCATTGCAGTACTCATTGCAATATCATTTTTTGCTGCAGGAATAGGTTGCGTATTACTCATATATTGAACAGATGTAGGAGCTCCACTTTCAATTAAAATATATCCTAAAGGAATTGCTTCAAGATTACTTTCTTTTACTCTATGTGCAGCATGAATTTGTTGTCCAATTAAAAATTCTGGGTTTCTTCCAGAGATTAAGGACATAAATAATATTGCATCTGCCTTATCTGTTATTTGTAGAGAATTACCTGGAAAAAGGATTACAGGTTTCCCCAATTCTTTTAATTGTGCAACTACTTTTTCTAAAAAATTTGTAGAAAGTAGGCTTCCTCCAACCAAAAAAATATCAGGCAAGTGACTTTTATCTCCATTTCTTAAAAAAAAATTTAGTTCTTTTGTCCACTTATCGGGATCAACGAGTACTGCTAAAGTCTTTTTTTTGGTTTTTTTTCTCTCTAAAAGCCAATTTTCAGTGTTAAATTGCATTTGTTAATATAAGATGATTTAATAGTACTTGTTCCATTATAAGGAATCTAATAAATTCGCATGTGTTTCAAATATAGAGTTCATAAATAAATATCAGACCAAAAATTTGATATTGCAACTCAATCATTTAAAATTTATATATTCGTTAATTAAGAACTATGAGTATCGCAATCAACAAAACTAAGATCGTCGCTACAATTGGACCAGCTACAAGAGATAAGCAAAAAATATTAGAGCTTATTCATGCAGGTGCAGATGTATTTCGTTTAAACTTCTCGCATGATGTTCACTCTGAGCATAAAAAAGTTATCGATTGGGTAAATGAGTACAACTCAAAATTCGGTCACAATACTGCGATCTTACAAGATTTGCAAGGCCCTAAAATTCGTATCGGCGAAATGGAAGGCGGAGCTGTAGAAATTGTTGAAGGTGAGCAAATCATCATCACAAATACTCCAGTTGTTGGTACTAAACATAAAGTATCTACTAGTTATACAAACATTGTAAAAGATGTAAAAGCTGGTGACAACATCATGATTGATGATGGTAACTTGTGTGTTCGTGTTGTTGAAGTTAAAGCTAATGAAATCATCGCTGAAGTTGTTCACGGTGGTAAATTAAAATCTCGTAAAGGTATGAACTTACCTGATACAGATATTTCTGAAGCTTCTTTAACTGCAAAAGATAGAAGAGATTTAGAGTTCGGATTAGAGCACGGTGTAAACTGGGTAGCTTTATCATTCGTAAGAACTGCTCAAGATATTATTTCAGCTAAAGAAATCATCAAAGCTAAAGGTTCTAATGCACGTATCATCGCTAAGATCGAACGTCCAGAAGCTATTGAAAACTTTGATGAGATCTTACAAGTAACTGATGCTATTATGGTTGCTCGTGGTGACCTAGGTGTTGAAATCTTATTCGAGGATGTACCAATGATCCAAAAAGAAATCATCGCTAAGTGTAACAAAGCTGCTAAGCCAGTTATCGTTGCTACTCAAATGATGGAATCTATGATCACTAACCCTCGTCCTACTCGTGCTGAGGTAAATGATGTAGCTAACGCTGTAACTGATGGTGCTGATGCTGTAATGCTATCTGCTGAATCTGCTGCTGGTGACTACCCTGTAGAAACTGTACAAGCAATGGTTCGTATCATTACTGCTGTTCAACGTCAGAACCAAGATATCTACGAGAAAGAATTTGATTTTGATCCAACAAAACCAACTTTCGGAGGTAACTTAATCGCACAATCTGCTGCAAATATTTCTAACCTTTTAGGAGCTAAAGCAATTGTAGGTTTAACAAACTCTGGGTTTACTGCTTCTCGTATAGCAAGACACAGACCACACGCTAACATCTTTATCTTCTCATCTGATAAAGCTTTAGCTGCAACTTTAAACTTAGTATGGGGTGTTAGAGCTTTCCATTATGTACCTAAAGAATCTTCTACTGAAACTTTCAAAGAGTTAGAAGCAATTTTAGTACAAAAAGGATTCATCTCTAAAGGTGATAGCCTTGTAAACATCGCTGCTCTTCCATTGAATAAAGAAGGAAGAACAAACAGTTTAAAAATTGATATCGTAGGATAATTTATTTCCACGATTTAATGATATTGAAAGCCTTTTGTGTATTTACACGAAAGGCTTTCATTTTTTATATCAAAAGTCTTTTTAATATGGCTCAATAGTTGTGAAACAACGTTAAAAGACACCTTTAATTACAATTCAAACCCTAAATACGTTGCAAATTAGCGTTAGGAAATCGTTTTTTGTAATTAGTTAGGCTTTTGCCATTATGTCGAATTAAAACACATACGACAGACTTATATGAAACTTCTGGATAAGTATATTCTCACTAAGTTTTTTAAAACATTTATTTTTGTAGTATTACTATTAAATATCATTGTTTGTGTAATTGACTACACCGAGAAGCAAGACGATTTTTTAAATCATGGATTAAACTTCGGATATGTATTTTCCGAGTACTATGTAAACCTTTTTATACATTGGGTTAATACATTAAGTCCACTATCAATTTTTATTGCGGTTGTCTTTATGACTGCAAGATTAACGGCACATACAGAAATTATTGCTGTATTAAGTAATGGAGTAAGTTATCCTAGATTCTTACTTCCTTATATTGTTGGTGCTTCTATAATTGGTGGAATTATTTTTGGACTTATAGGATATGTAGTTCCTTACAGTGCAAAAACTAGAGTTGCGTTTGAGATTAAATACCTTAAAAGCCCCTACTACTTTAATGAAAGAGATATTCACTATAGGGTAAGTGATTCTACTTATCTATATGTTGAAAGCTATAACAATAGAATCAAAAGGGGTTATAGACCTACTTTAGAAACTTTTGATGGCAATACACTTTTAGAAAAAATTTCTGCTAACCGTATCCAATGGGATTCTGCAAAAGAAGAATGGACGTTTGATAAGTATGAAAAATATACTTTCAATGTAGATGGAACGCAAAAATTTGTAAAGGGTACATCACTCACAAAGAAATTAAATTTAGATCCTAAATACTTCGAAAGTAAGTATAACTTACACGAGACTTTAACAAATACTGAATTGTCCGACTTTATTAATCAAGAAAGACAAAGAGGTGTAGGTAATTTAGGAATCTATGAAAATGCACTATATGAAAGGTACGCCTATCCATTTGCAATCTTATTGCTTACAATAATGGGTGTTTGTGTATCTTCTACCAAATCAAGGCATGGATCTGGATTCCAAATAGCAATGGGATTTGTTTTAGCATTTATCTACCTACTCTTTGTAATAATGAGTAGAGCAATTGCCGAAGCAGGAACATTAAGTCCTTTCCTAGCCGCTTGGATGCCAAATATTGTTTTCTTGTTTGTAACCATTGGGTTATACCTAAAAGCACAGAAATAAATACCAATAAGATTTATTGGCTAAAAGAGAGTCTAACTTTTTAAATAAAGTTAGACTCTTTTTTTATACATTTGCAATTCAATTATTTACTACCATAAATATTCGCTTCAAACACATGTTCAACGAGCAAGTTAAACTCCATATAATTGTATTTATATGGGGATTTACGGCCATCTTAGGTGTCCTTATTGACTTAGATCCGTTTCAATTAGTTTTCTATAGAACGTTGATCGCAGCCATTTCTATGGCAATTTTCATGAAGTATAAGAAATGGGAATTAAAGATTAATTACAAAGATGCAGCAAAGCTTTTATTTACAGGTGCTCTTGTTGCTGCACATTGGATTTTATTCTTTGCTTCTGCAAAAATTTCTAAAGTAAGTGTTTGTCTAGCAGGTATTGCAACAACGGCATTGTTTACTTCTATTTTAGAGCCATTACTAAATAAGACAAGTATTAAACCGTATGAGGTTGTTCTTGGTCTATTTGTAATTTTTGGATTGTATATTATTTTCCAATTCGAATTTGATCATGCTTTAGGTTTAGGACTCTCGCTAGGAGCTGCCTTTGTTGGATCTTTATTTAGTGTGTTAAATGGTAAGTTTGTTAAAAGAATTACCTCACCTAAAATTACATTATACGAAATGATTGGCGGAAGCATTACTGCTTTTGCTTGCCTTCCCTTTCTATCATCTACAGATACACTTTTAGTAATACCTTCAACAATAGATATTTTCTATCTTTTAGTACTATCTGTTATTTGCACCACCATAGCCTATGCGGTTTGTGTAGAAATTCAGAAAAATTTAAGTGCATTTCAAGTAAATTTAACAGTTAATCTTGAACCTATTTATGGTATTATCCTAGCATTAATCATATTTGGTGAGGAAGAAACAATGACCTTTGGGTTCTATATAGGAGCAGGTATAATTTTATTATCTGTACTTTCTTATCCATTTCTCAAACAAAATTATTTAAGAAGATCTTCGAATAGAAAAAACTTACAGAAAGAAATGCTTAAATAAGTTTTACTATCTGTTATATAAATTTCAGTAATAAATAATTAGTGTAATTACAACGTTTTTATATATAAAAGACTATCATTTTTGAGAACATATTTGTATCTTCATAGTAGGAAATAAAACAACTAAAAATCATGAAGATAAAAAATATTTTAGTCCCAACAGACTTCTCTCCAGAAGCAAATAACGCTTTAAATGTTGCTATTACTATTGCAAAAAAAATTAATGCGTCAATTTCTTTATTACATGTTATCGATGTTCCTACAATAAATCATTACGATAGTTTATCTGTTTTTGGTGCTGGTGATGTTGGAATGGAAGATCCAGAGGTTTATGTACATTACACTAAGAAGTTGTCTGAGGTTGTAGAAACCAAAGTAAATAAGATTATTGCTGAAAACCCTGAAGTTACCATTGAGAAACACATTGAATTTGATTCTCTTCAAAGACATTTAGCTGATTTTGTGGTAAAAGACAAAACAGATTTAATTGTGATTGGTTCTCAAGGTATAAGTGGAATTGATGAAGTACTAGTTGGATCTAATACCGAAAAAATTATTAGACTCGCAAAAGTACCTGTTCTTACTATTAAAAGGGAAGAAAAAGATTTTGGACCAAAAAATATTGTTTTTGCATCTGACTTTAATAAAGTCTCTCAACATGCAATCTCTTCTATTCAGTTATTTCAAGAACTTTTTGATTCCAAAATTCACCTTGTCAAAGTAATTACACCAAATAATTTTGAGGCGACTCCATTTTCAATTCAACATCTTCAAGATTTTGCAAAAACACATCAATTCAAAAACTTTGATGTAGCCACTTTCAATGATTTTTCTGAAGAAGAAGGCATTAGAGGTTTTGCAGAATTTATAAATGCTGATATGATTAGTTTAACAACTCATGGTCGTACAGGTATTCAACATTTACTTCTTGGAAGTATTGCAGAAGAAGTTGCCAACCATGCAATTCGTCCAGTACTTACTTTTAATAAAAAATTAAAGGAATAGTTCTTCTTATAAAGAACCTTACTATTAAAATTTAGCTCGTTTCATTAGATTCGAGCTTTATTTATTTAAAAAGCAATATGAAAGTAAAAGAAATAATTAATAAGCTTGATACACTAGCTCCTTCTATGTATCAAGAAAGTTATGATAATGCAGGACTAATTACTGGCTCAGGTAACGACATAGTTACAAAAGTACTGGTAAGTCTTGATTGTACAGAAGAAATTATAGAAGAAGCAATTGCTAAAGGATGTAATTTAATAGTTGCTCATCATCCCATAGTTTTTAAAGGATTGAAACGTCTAAATGGAAAGAATTATGTTGAACGTACAATCATTAAAGCAATAAAGAATGATATCTCTATTTATGCAATCCATACAAATTTAGATAATATGCAACATGGTGTCAATGCCAAAATATGCGATCTAATTGGATTGACAAACCAAAGAATATTAGCTCCTACCCAATCAAATTTATTTAAACTTGTAACTTATGTGCCAAGTAATAGTATTGAGAAAGTAGAGAATGCTTTACACTTAACAGGTGCTGGTAAAATTGGAAATTATGATGGTTGTAACTTCAGATCTGAAGGTATTGGAAGTTATACTCCAAATGCCAATTCTACTCCAACTATTGGTGATAAAGGTATTAGAAAAAGTACTCCTGAAATTAAACTAGAAATACAATTTCAAAAACATTTAAAAGGTCAAATAATTAATGCTCTTTTAAGCTCACATCCATACGAGGAAGTGGCTTATCAAATAACTGCGTTAGAAAACACAGACAATGAAATTGGTTCTGGTATGTATGGTACTTTGCCAGAAGCTGAAGATGAAATAGAATTTCTGAAAAGAATAAAGCAAACTTTTGGAGTAGGTGTAATTCGACACACTCCACTTTTAAATAAAAAGATTAAGAAAGTGGCTGTTTGCGGTGGATCAGGAAGTTTTCTTTTAAGAAACGCTATGTCTATCAAAGCTGATATATTTATTACTGGTGATTTTAAATACCACGAATTTTTTGATGCCGAAGGTAAAATTATTATTGCAGATATTGGACATTATGAAAGTGAACAATTTACTTCTGATTTACTTAAAGATTTTATTGAGTCACAATTTGAAACAGTTAAGTGTCTAAAGACTACTATCAATACAAATCCCATCAATTATTTTGTGTAATAGCATGCAAGTAATATGCATTTTACTGTTAAAAAAATAGCTTTAATTCTTATGATATCCACCTTAATATTAATTATAGGTGGATATTTTATCACGCTTAATTTTAATTCAGAATACCTTTCAAAACAACATCCAAAGAACTATGATTCATTAATTTATATTACATCTCAACGCTTCCCTGTAGATAGATCACCTAAATCTTTATTAATATCACCAAACCAATTACACATATATGCATTATGCTTAGAGGGGAAATCTATTGTTGAGATTGATCAAAAAACTAGAAAAAGACAAAGGACATTAAAGTTTAAACCAACGGAAGGTCTTGGTTATAATTACTCAACAAAGAATTGGGTAAAATCAACAAAAGAAAAACCTGTTGAAGGAATTTTCACCAACAATGGTCAGTATTTATGGGTTAGTTTACATAATGCTGATGCTGTAGCTGTCTGGGATATCAATTATGAACCAAAAGCAAAGACAAACTATAATGCTTTTCTACTAGATTCAAATTCGACTACCCCTAAAAAAATTAAACTTGACTTTCTTGATACAGAAACTACCCCTAAATCAATCGGGTACTCAATAAAAAAAGAACAAGTTTATGTTACAAATTGGCACGACAATTCTTTTTCTATAATTGATGCTTCTGGTGATAAAAACGAATGGAAAACAACTCAACACATTAAAACACAAGGTACGCCTAGAGGAATACTTATTGATGAAAAATACAATAGAATTATAATCGGTAATATGGGCTCCTATTCTTTAAGCATATACAATCTAACTACACTAAAATTAGATACAGTTATTAAAGATGTTGTTTCACCTAGAGATATTAAATTAACAGCAAATGAAATTGTGCTTTCCCAAAGTAGTAAAGAAATAATTAGTGTTTATAATAGAGGAACTCTAAAAAAAGTAAGAAGTATTACCACAGCAGATGACCCTAGAAGTATTGCTATTTCAAAGAATGAAAAATTTATTTTTGTGACATGTTACGCGAGTGACTTACTACAAGTTTTCAATTTAGAAAATGGCATCAAAGTAGGTGAATATAAATCTAATGGAGGGCCTGTTGGTATTACTCTATTTGAAAATACTACTATAATTGAAGCTTGGGTATGTAATTACAAATATTCAACAGTAAAAGTCTTTACTTTTGAACTGAAATAATGATCTTTATAGATATTAAATAAACACATACTAAATACTATGAAGAATCTTAACCTAGTTCTTCAATTATATATATAAACATGGCAGAAAAATCAAGCATATTCGATATGATAGGTCCTATTATGATCGGACCATCTAGCTCTCATACAGCGGGTGTTGTAAGAATTGGAAGAGTTGGAAATAAGATGATTGGAGGAACACCAGATAAAGCAGAAATAATTTTCTATAATTCCTTTGCACGAACTTATGAAGGTCACGGTTCTGATAAAGCCATTTTAGCTGGATTAATGGGAATGCAAACGGACGACCCTAATATAAAATTAGCATTCGATAAAGCTGAAGAAAGTAATCTTGACTTTGAATTTAAACCAGTAGGTAATGCATCAGCACATCACCCTAATACTATAAAGTTAATCTTATTTAAAGGTGATCAAAAATTAGAATTAGTTGGTGTAAGTAAAGGTGGTGGTATTATTTCAATTCGTCAAGTTGATGGTTTCACATCTAATTTTAGTGCAAATTCTCCTACCTTAATCGTTACTGCAGAAGACAGAAAAGGATCAATATCTTTTATTTCAAACCTTTTAGCTCAGGAAGATGTAAATATTGCAGAAATGACCGTTTCTAGAAAAGGGAAACATCAAGCGGCATGTCAATTTATAGAAATGGATTCAGCTCCTAGAGACATTACTTTACAATACCTTCAAAGTTTAAAATGGGTTGTAAATGTAACTTTTTTACCAAATGTGGATGAGTAATTATAGAAGAATCTAAAACTTTATTAACTTATACTTTTAAATACATACTTTTTAAATGCCTCTGCATTTTCATCATGTTAAGAAACAAACTCCTCGCAATATTACTTACACTTCTATCTACTTCCACAACTTTCGCACAAGATAGTTTATGGTCTTATAGTCAATGTGTTGAATTCGCAATAGAAAATAATCTCTATGTAAAGTTACAAGATTATGAGGTTGGTGATAGAACCGAAGAATACAAACAAGCTAGAGCCCAAAGATACCCAAGTGTATCTGGTTTTTATTCTCATAGTTTTAATAGAGGTTTAAACCCCGATCCAACAACCAATGTATATTCTCAACAGAGCGTAAATACTGGTTCTTTTGGTGCTCAAGTAGGTATTCCTATATTTAATGGCAGAAAAATTTCTAATACTATTAAGCAATCTCGCTCTAGTATTGAAAGTGCTGAATTTGGAAAAGACAAGATTGAAAATGATATAATCATTCAGGTTACGGAAAATTATTTAGATGTAATTTATAAATTTGAAAATGTTGAAATCTCAAAAAAGAGAGTAAAAACACTTCAAGAACAAGTAGATAGAACAAAAAGACTAGTTGAAGCTGGAGCTTCGCCTCTATCTGAATTACTTGATTTAATGTCTCAATTTGCAGATACCGAAAGACAGCTTACTGAATCAGAAAACTCTTACAATATTGCAATTCTAACTTTAAAGCAATCTATGCAGCTAGATTTCTCTACAAACTTTAATGTTGATATTCCTAATTTTGCTGACCCAGATACTACAATGCAATTTACTCCGTCGGAAGTTGTATTTGATGAATCTAAGTTAATTATGCCTGAAATTAAACAAGCAGAATTAAATATATCTGTAACCGAATTTCAAGAAAAAATTGCTAAAGGTGATTATTATCCATCATTAAATTTTAATGGGAATCTAAATACAAGATATTCCTCAAATTATGTAAATCCTATCGACCCAAATGATACTTCTTTAGGTACACAGTTTGAAAACTTCTTTAGTCAAGTAGCTACTATTCAGTTAAATATACCCATTTACAGTAGACGTAATGTTAAAACTGCTGTAAACAAAGCAAGGTTATCTACAAAGAAAAATGAAGTGCAGTTACAACAACAATTAAATGATTTAAGAAAGAAAATTGAACAGTCTTATATCAATGCTCTTTCTTCTCAAAAGACATATATTTCTAATAGAAAATCTGTAGAATCTCTACAAGAACAGTTTAGATCTGTAAATAAAAGATTTGCTTCTGGAGCTGCTTCAACAACCGATTATGTTGTTGCAGAAAACAATCTAAATATTGCAAAAGCAGAGCTAAACAGATCAAAATATCAATTTATTTTCTCAAGAAAAATCCTTGATTTCTATTCAGGAAAGCAAATTATTTTAGAATAAAAAACTATACAATGAAAGCATTCTATCTAAGTTTAAATTTCATATTACTCCTATCATTCAGCTCTTCTGCTCAAGAAACTTCTCCTTTTGGCATCTGGAAAACAATTGATGATGAAACAAATGAAGCCAAAGCCTATGTTGAAATATACAAGGATGGTGAGCAAATGAAAGGGAAAATTATTAAGTTATTAGTTGACCCTGAAGATACTACTTGTGATAAGTGCCCTGGAGATAAAAAAGATAAACCTGTAGTTGGTATGGAAATTATTTGGGATATGGAATCTAATGGTGACCAATGGTCTGATGGACAAATCTTAAAACCTGAAAATGGGAAAATCTATACTGGAAAAATATGGGTTGAAGATGGAAAACTTCAGGTACGTGGTTACATAGGGTTTATTTATAAAACACAAACTTGGTTAAGAGTAGAGTAAACTACTTCTCTTTCTCTAAAAAAATGAGTCATAACTTTATATTTTTAAAAGTGATGACTCATTTTTGTATATAAAACTAATATGCATACTATCTATTAGAACTTGATATAGAATTAAAAAATTGCGATTTACTTAAAGACATGGTTGTGATTGGTATTCCGTAAAAGTTAGTTTTTTCTCCGATAATTTTACCTCCCATTTTTGTTATCATTTTAGGAGTAACATCTATTGCTTTAATACTTAGTTTCTCAGCAATATTTTTAAGGAATAAAATAATAAGTCATTACAAATTCCAAAACCTTTCACAATTTCCCAAATTACAACAGCACCTAATTGATTATTCTCCTGATCTAGCGACCTACTACTATTTTTTTGTATTGTCTGAAAATGGAAACAAATCTTCAAGTAAATTTAAACTTATTATTATTTGTATTGATCAGAAAAAATTAAATTCATTTCGTCTCTTAACTTATCTTTTAAATAATGTTTCTGTGTAATTTCAACTGATGAATGACAAAGTAATTTAGAAGTCATAATAAGCCCATATTTATCAAGAGAGTTATAAGCAAAAGTATGCCTCAAATTATGTAGACTGATTGAATATAAATCACCTTCTTTTTCAATTACTTTCACGTCATTTCTTATTAGGAAGTCTGAAAAATATTTAGAAATTGAAGATGAATTTTGTGTACTAAAACCAAGTACAAATTGCTCTAATTCCATTCCAATACAATACCTATCAAGTACATCAAATAAGTTTTTAGGAATAGGTAAACTTTCTTTTTCATTTCTACCCTTTAACCAAATTGAAATTTTTTTTCTTTCCCAGTCAATATCTTTCAATTGTAAATTGATCATAGAACTAGCTCTTAATCCTAAATCAACGCCTAAATGTAGAATTAAATCAATTTTATCATTTGCATTTCTATATAATCTATTAATAATAGTAGTATCTATTCTAATTCTCTCAATACTATTATTCGTCTCAAATTCGTTTAATTTCAATATTTTTTTTGCCTCAATTTTTCCTTTTTCATCTTCACTATTTTCTATATAAAAATCAGCAAATCTTTTAATTGCTTTTAGGTAGAGATTAAGCGTTGAAGTTTTTAAATGGGCATTATTTCTTAGAAATTGATTAACAGTAATATCATTAATTATTTGTAAATCAGAAGTATTATAAATCCATTTAATATAATTATTGACAATATTTGAAATATAAATTGGATAATTTGTAGTCCTTTTAAGTTTGGACTTTGACGCTAACCATAATTTAAAATTATCGTCCCATTTATTAGACAATAATTTGTTTTTTGGTGATACCAGAACTTGATTGATATTATTATCAAGCATCCATCTTAAATAACCTGCTTTACCTTCTATAGCTATTCTTCTAGCATACATTCTTTTAAATGCTTTTTTTGAAGTAGAAATTTCATTTTTATCAACTAAGTCTACTAAATACTCAGAATATTTTTCAAAACTAATTTTAGAAAACCTCCCCTCTCTAAATCGAAGTATATAATCTAGAAAATTTCTAAAAACTGTAAGAGCTTTATACGCTGTATTGACCTTTTCATCATTTATTTCTAACAAGAGATAATTTTTATATTCTTTAATAATTGAATCAATATACATCCCTTCTTTTATTTCGTTAGAAGGAAGTGGTTTCATGGAATTTATTTGATATTTCATTATACAATTGATTAAATAATAAGTATACCTATATTTTATTACACGAATATTATATTAATAATATTATTTATACATTCGGTTAATAAAATATATAATGAATAATTAATTTACTATTGCAAGTTTACTTCAATATTTTAAATATACAAAACTTACTTTTATCATAGCACAAATATTAGAAAATTTGAAATGTGTATTTTATTAGCTCTAAAAAGGAAATGATACGGTTATTTTCAAGGGTATTTGATTAATATCTAACATATAAGTTATTTGACAAAAAAATAGGGTAACAAATTAAATTGCTACCCTATTTTATATTTTATATCTTAAAGAATTAAGTTACTTATAATGTATCATAAGAATGTTCATCCATAAATGCAGTCGTAAAATGACCAGATTTATAAACATCATTATCCATTAATCTTAAGTGGAAAGGAATTGTAGTTTTAATACCTTCAATTACAAACTCACCTAAAGCACGCTTCATTCTTTTAATTGCTCCTTCTCTTGTTTCAGCTGTAACAATCAATTTTGCAATCATTGAATCATAATTTGATGGAATTGTGTACCCAGTATAAACGTGAGTATCAACTCTTACACCTGGTCCACCAGGAATATGCAATGTTGTGATTTTACCAGGACAAGGTCTAAAATCATTTGCAGGATCCTCCGCATTAATTCTACATTCAATTGAATGGAACATTGGAGAATAATTTTTCCCTGAGATTTTTTCGCCGGCAGCTACTTTAATTTGCTCTTTGATAAGATCAAAACCTGTTACTTGTTCAGTTACAGGATGTTCTACTTGGATACGAGTATTCATTTCCATAAAGTAGAAATCACCAAATTTATCTAAAAGAAATTCAACAGTACCAGCACCTTCGTATTTAATACGTTCTGCACCAGCAATTGCTGCCTCACCCATTTTTTTACGAATTTTTTCGTTTAAAGCTGGAGAAGGAACTTCTTCTGTTAATTTTTGATGACGACGTTGAATAGAACAGTCTCTTTCTGATAAGTGACATGCTTTACCAAAGCTATCACCTATAATTTGAATTTCGACGTGACGAGGTTCAACAACGAATTTTTCAAGATACATACCGTCGTTACCGAATGCAGCTGCAGATTCTTGACGAGCAGAATCCCAAGCTTTTTGGAATTCAGATGGCTCGTTAATAATACGCATACCACGTCCGCCACCACCAGCAGTCGCTTTGATAATTACAGGATATCCAATTGTTTCTGCGATTTCTTTACCTTCTGCAACAGAAGATAATAAACCTTGAGAACCTGGAATAGTAGGCACACCTGCCTCTTTCATTGTTGCTTTAGCTGTTGCTTTATCGCCCATGCGATTAATCATATCAGCCGAAGCACCAATAAATTTAATGTTATTTTCAGCACAAATTGCTGAGAACTGAGCATTTTCTGATAAGAAACCATAACCAGGATGTATAGCATCACAGTTCGTAATTTCTGCAGCAGCTAAAATGTTCGGTATGTTTAAATACGAATCAGTGCTACTTGCAGGTCCGATACAAACAGCTTCATCAGCAAATCGAACATGCAAAGATTCTTTATCAGCAGTAGAGTAAACAGCTACAGTCTTAATACCCATCTCATTACAAGTACGGATAACACGAAGAGCAATTTCGCCTCTATTTGCAATTAATATTTTATTGAACACGATAGTCCCAATTTTTAGTGATAAAATTGTTAAAAAGCTGTCTTATATGTAAGAATATAAGACTAAGCTGGATCTACCAAGTACAATGGTTGATCGTATTCAACCGGAGACATATTGTCAACAAGTATCTTAACGATTTTACCTGATACTTCAGATTCAATTTCGTTGAATAATTTCATTGCTTCGATAATACAAACAACATCTCCTTTTTTCACTGAATCTCCTACGTTCACGAACATATCAGAATCAGGATTTGGAGCTGTATAGAATGTACCAATCATAGGCGACTTAATTTCAATGTAATTTGAAGTGTCTGCTGCTGGTGCTTCTACTGCTGCTGATGCTTCTACTGCTGGTGCAGATGAAGGTAATTCAGCTGCAGGTGCTGTTGCTAAAGGAGCAACTGGTTGTGCTGCTAAAACTGGTGCTGCTACAGATGTAGCGGCTATAGCTTCTGCATTACGTTTAACGTGAAGTTTGATTTCTGCAGTTTCTACATTTACTTCTTGCAAACCTGAGTTCGCAATAAAGCTAATCAGATCTTTTACCTCTGGTGCTTTCATAATGTGATAGTGTGTGATATTGAATTGACGACTAAATATAAGTTATCTTTTCAACCTTTTTTTTGATTAAATACTATTATTTTTTAACACGTTCTACATAAGAACGGTCAAGTGTATTCACTTTGATTACATCACCTGTATCGCAAAATAAAGGAACATATATTGTTGCTCCAGTCTCTAACGTAGCAGGTTTTAATGTATTCGTTGCAGTGTCACCTTTAATACCAGGTTCAGAATAAGTAATCTCTAATTCAACAAACTGAGATAGTTCGCATCCTATTACCTCTTCTTCTTCTGCATGGAATAAGATATCAACATTCATTCCATCTTGTAACAAATCATTGTTAGGAACTTGATCTTCTGGTAAAGCTACCTCTTCCCAAGTAGATGTATCCATGAAATGGAAACCCATATCATCTTTATATGAATATTGATGTTGTCTTCTTTCAATACGAGCTGTAGTCACTTTATGTCCTGCAGAGAAAGTATTATCAATTACTCTTCCTGTACGGATACTTTTTAATTTAGTACGTACAAAAGCAGGACCTTTACCTGGTTTTACGTGTTGGAACTCAACAATTTGAAAAATATCATTATTGTAAAGTAAGCACAAACCATTTTTAAAATCAGCTGTAGATGCCATATATATCTTTAATTATTATTCTAAATCAATCAAAATTAGTTGGATTTTTAATTCCAACCACAAAAATACAAATATTTAATTAGTATGCCCACTTTACGTAAGCTGCACCCCAAGTAAATCCACCTCCAAAGGCTGCTAACACTAAATTGTCACCCTTTTTTAACTTATTTTCGTAATCCATTAAACACAATGGGATCGTTGCAGCGGTTGTATTTCCATATTTATGGATGTTCATCATCACTTTATCTTCTCCTACACCCATTCTATTTGCTGTTGCGTCAATAATTCTTTTATTGGCTTGATGAGGCACTAAATAAGCAATATCATCACCAGTAAGATTATTACGCTCCATTATTTCTGCCGATACATCTGCCATAGAAACTACCGCATATTTAAACACGTGCATTCCCGCCTGATAGATGTAGTGCATTTTATTGTCTATTGATTCGTGAGTTGAAGGCATTCTACTTCCTCCACCTTTCATATAGAGGTAATCTTCACCTATACCATCACTTTTCAATACAAAGTCTCTAATTCCTTCTTCGGCTTCAGTAGGTTCTAATAATACAGCTCCTGCACCATCACCAAATAAAACACAAGTAGTACGGTCTGTATAATCTACAATGCTAGACATTTTATCAGCCCCTACTACAATTACTTTTTTATATTTACCAGTTTCTATAAACTGTGTGCCTGTGCTTAATGCAAATAAAAAGCCAGAACAAGCAGCTCCTAAATCAAAACTAAAAGAATTATCTGCTCCAACTCCCTTCGCAATAATATTTGATGTTGCAGGGAAAAACATATCAGGTGTTACTGTAGCGCAAATAATAAGATCAATATCTAAAGGATCTGTATTTGTTTTTTCTAACAACTGCTGTACAGCTCTAATACCCATATAAGAAGAACCTAATCCTTCTCCTTTTAAGATATGCCTTTCAGAAATACCCGTCCTTTCTAAGATCCATTGGTCGGTTGTATCAACCATTGTTTCTAATTCCTTATTTGTAAGGATATAATCCGGAACGTATCCTCCAACTCCCTTTATTGCCGCTTTTATTGCCATAGTTCTATTGGTATTTCTTTGTAATTTTTTGATTTTGCCTTAATCAAAATTCTATTTCAAAAGGCAAAGATAAACAACTCTTGCAATTTCCATATAAAGTATAAAAAAAAGCCAATCCCTTTTTAGGAATTGGCTTGATTTTGAGCAGTTTAAAACTACTCAGCAGTTTCGTCTACATCTACAGAATTATCGATAACCACTTGGCCACGATAATACATTTTACCATCTGCCCAGAATGCACGGTGTCTTACGTGTGCTTCACCAGTAGATTGGCAAAAAGAGATTGTAGGTTTATCCATCTTAAGGTGCGTTCTACGCTTACCTCTACTTGCTTTCGAAATTCTCGATTTAGGATGTGCCATCTTTAATTCTTAATATATATCACTTGAGTTTTTTCAAAATATCCCAACGAGGATCAGAAGGTTTCTCTTCTTCAATCTCGTCTTGATCATCCACCTCTTCCTCGATTTCATCATCTTCTAAAGTTGAGTAGAAAACATCTTCTAACTCATCTTCATCAGGGTGCAAACGTTTTGTTGGCAATGACACTGCTATTAAATCATACAAGATTTGTGCAAAATCTAAATTTGACTCATTGAAAGGGATTTTAAATAAATCATCTTCCAACATTTCAAAATGGTCAGAAAATTTGAAGAAAACTTTTTGCTCTGCAGCTAAAGTATCATCATACTCTCTTAGACTTCTATCACTTAATAGCTTAACTTCTGCATCTAGTAAAATATCTACATCAATAGATGTTTCACTTTTTGCAAGGTGCAATATCGCCTTTCCTGAGATATTTTCCATCAATTCAGATTCAAATATTTCTAAAAGTTTCGACGTTAACTCCAATTCGAACTGATGCTTACCATTTTTCAGGCCACCAATTCCTATACTATATGCTTTTTTCTTATTCACCTTATCTGTGATTTGGCTTGCAAAATTACTAAATCAAATCTGCATAAGAAAGAAAAATTCATTATTTCGTCCGCAATTATACAAATTTAATTTAAAAGACTCTTAATTTTGTATGTACTTACGTTCAAAATCAATAAAAAGATACCATTATGAGACTTTTTTATCATTCTAATATAGATTCTAACAAGCAAGAAGTTGTTTTACAACCTGAAGATTCTAAACATATAGTCCGTGTTCTAAGAATGAAGCAAGGCAACGAGCTTCAGTTAATGGATGGTAAGGGTTTTCGTTATACTTGTAACATTAAAGACGCTAACCAAAAAAAATGTCTTGTTACTATAATAAGTGTAGAAGAACTGCCTCAAGTTGCTGCAAATGTACATCTAGGCATAGCTCCTACTAAAAACATGGACAGAATAGAATTTTTCTTAGAAAAAGCAATCGAAATTGGCGTCGCATCAATTACATTTTTCTATTCCACTCATTCAGAGAGAAAAAATTTAAAATTAGAAAGATTGGAACGTATTGCTGTTAGCGCTATGAAACAATCAAGAAAATATTGGTTACCTGAGTTATCTCTTGCTAAAAACCTAGATGAAGTATTTCTATCACCCATAAAAAATAAATATATAGCCTATGTACCCACTGCAGCTACAGAAAATTTATTTCAGAAATTAACCGCGAATGAAGATACTTTTGTCTTAGTTGGCCCCGAAGGTGGATTTAGTGAAGAAGAAGCTGATAAAGCAAAGCAAAAAGGCTTTGAGTGGGTCAGTTTAGGAACAGAAAGATTAAGAACCGAGACTGCTGGAATTGTAGCTGTACAAATGATGAATATGTCTTATTTGAAATAATTAAAAATTTATCATTAAATTAGGTTAGGTCATAACATAAAGACCGCTGTTATTCTAATACAATATACCATGAAGAAAATCGTATTCGTTCTTTTATTATCAATTTTATCTATTAGTATTTTTGCTCAAAACCAAAGAGGTTATTCTCTAAAAATTGCAAAAGTAAAATACAGTGGTGGCGGTGATTGGTATGCTAATAAAACAGCCTTATCTAATTTAGCAGATTACTGTAATGATTATCTAGGAACAAGCATTGATGTTGATGACGAAATTGTAGAAATTGGAAGCCCAGAACTTTTTAATTATGCTTATGTATATTTAACAGGGCATGGTAATGTTGTATTCTCTGATAGTGACGCCGAGAATTTAAGAAATTACCTTTCTGGAGGTGGTTTCTTACATATTGATGATAACTACGGACTTGATAAATTTATTCGTCTTGAGATGAAAAAGGTCTTCCCAGAATTAGACTTTGTTGAAATACCATTTGACCACCCTATTTATCATCAAGTATTTGATTTCCCAAATGGGTTACCTAAAATTCATGAGCATGACGGCAAACCCGCTCAAGGATTTGGCTTAGTGTATGATGGTAGATTAATCTGTTATTATAGTTTTGAATCGGATCTTGGTAACGGATGGGAAGATCCAAGTATTCATAGAGACCCAGAAGAAGTAAGAACTAAGGCGCTTCAAATGGGAACTAACATTATTTCTTTCGCATTAACTGACTTTTAATCTATTTTACTTGTTTGATGATTACTTTCCTATTTGATTTGCACTGTTTTTAGAAAAATAGAGGAATTATGAAGTTGCAAGATAGAATTGATGCTTTTGTAGCATTAGGTGATAAACTAAGAACTTTAGACGAAGAAACTGCATCTATGCTTACAAGAAGAGCAAATGATGGAAACGGTTGGTTCGATAATAATACAGTTAGTAATGCTATTACAGGTATTACTAAAATGTTAGAACGAGATGTTCTTAACAAGTGGGTAACTAAATACCCATCTACAAATGATGCAACTCCACAAAGAGTGCTAATTGTAATGGCTGGTAATATTCCTGCTGTTGGATTTCATGATGCATTATGTACTTTAATTACAGGCAATATTTTAATGGCTAAGTTAAGTTCATCAGATACTTTTCTGATGACAATACTTTTTACTTGGTTAAAAGAAATTGAACCAAGATTTAATGACAAAATTGTTATTCTTGACGCCCCTATTAAAGAAATTGACAAGGTAATTGCAACTGGATCAGACAACAGTTCTCGTTATTTTGTGAAATATTTTGATAAATATCCCAATATCATACGTCAAAATCGTTCTTCTATTGCAGTTGTTCGTGGAGATGAAAGTAAAGAAGCACTTACCAAGTTAACAAGTGATATTTTCTTATACTATGGATTAGGCTGTAGAAATATTTCAAAAATATATACTCCTAAGGGTTATGACCATACTTTATTGATGGCTGCTTTAGAAGATGCTGCTAAAGAAACTATCATAAATCATAAGTACGCTAATAATTACGATTACAATAAATCTATTTATTTAATCAATAAAGTAAAGCACTTAGATAATGGTGGACTTATTTTAACAGAGTCTACAGAAATGGTTTCTCCTATTTCTGTTCTTTATTATGAAACCTATGAAAACGGGCAAGATCTTAAAGATAAGATTGATCAAAATAAAGAAAAAATACAGTGTATTGTAACTGAAGGAAGATGGTTGGCTAACTCCGAAGATTTTGGTTTAGCTCAATTCCCTACCGTAGATACTTACGCAGACGAAATTGATACAATGGAGTTTCTTTCTCCTATTTTAGCATAAAAATGAAGATCGTTTTAGCGTCAGTTTTAAAACCTGTTGATGACAGCAGAGTATTTGAAAAAATTGGGCTATCTCTTTCTAAAATACAAAATGCTGAAATTCATATTGTAGGAACTGCTTCTTTAAACAAGACAGCTCCTATTCAAAATATTACTTTTCATCCTTATGATGAAATTAGCAAAAAGCCTACTCGTTTAACTACAAGTAGGCTTTTTCTATCACAAATACGCAAAGTCAAGCCAGACCTCATCATCGTACATACTATTGAGCTTTTACCTGCTCTTATTTATTATAAGATTAAAAACAAAAAGGTGAAAATTATATATGATATGTTGGAAAATTATCCTTTCAACTTTCGATATCAAAAGTATAGACCCACTCTACAATCCCAAATATTATCTTCTTTTAGTCATTTAATTGAAAAAGTATCGTATCCTTTTTTATCACATATTTTTGTGGCAGAGCAGACCTATTTAACAGAGAAAAAATTACCTCTTTCAAAAACCACAATTCTAGAAAATAAATTCAATCCGATATATCATTTAAAAAAATCTATTAAAAAGCAGAGTAATACTGTGTCTTTAGTTTTTTGTGGCAGCTTAACAAAAATATTTGGTGTAGAAGTGATATTAAACTGGTTTTCTGATTTAAGTAGTTGCAAGTCTGTATTAAATTACAAACTCACAATAATTGGAAAAGCTTATGAAGAGGATGTTATCCAAATTCTACAAAATAGTACAACTACCAATAAAAATATAAAGTGCATTGGAGTCACTGAATTTGTTCCACACGAACAAATTATCAAAGAAATGTTTTCAAGTGATTTTGTAGTATTACCCTACCCCGAAAACCCCTGTACAAAAAATTGTATTCCTACAAAATTATATGAATGTCTTGGTTTAGGAATACCCATGCTTACTCAAGAAAATTTATTATGGGAAAAAGTATGTAAGGAATCTAATGGTAGTATGTTTATTGATTTCAAACAACCTATTGAAATTAAGTCATTTGAAGAACAGATTAATACTTTCATTCCCTATTCAAACGGTATAGATCAAAAGGCTTTATGGAATACAGAAGAAAAAAAATTGTTGAATATCATTGAAACCTTATAAATTGCACATCACTTTAAATTATTACGACCTATATAATCCAGTATGTTTAGTAATTCAGAAGAAAATTATTTAAAAACAATATATCACCTTTCTGGCGTTACAGATCCGGTAAGTACGAATGCTATTGCAGATGCACTACATACAAAACCTGCATCTGTAACAGATATGATTAAGAAACTTAATACCAAAGAAGTTATTAATTATCAAAAATATAAAGGTACAACACTAACAGAAAAAGGTGAAAAGGCTGCTTTACGCATAATTCGAAAACATAGATTATGGGAAGTATTCCTACTTGAAAAATTAGAGTTTAATTGGGATGAAGTACATGAAGTTGCTGAACAATTAGAACATATTCAGTCTCAGAGAATGATTGAACGATTAGACCATTTTCTAGGCTATCCAAAACACGATCCACACGGAGACCCAATACCTGATAAAGATGGTAATTTTAGCACGTTAGAAGCTACAAAGTTAAGTGAGCTAAAGATTAATGAAAAAGGTACTGTGGTTGCAGTAAAAGACGAAAGCAGTAGTTTATTACAATATCTAGATAAAGTTGGTATTGGTATTGGCTCAGAGATTCAAGTTCTTGATAAAATTGAATTTGACAAATCACTTGAACTAAAAATAAATGCTAGAGAAAAGAAGATAATTTCAGCTCTAGTATCAGAAAATATTTTAATTAAACTGTAATTACAATAAGAGGTCTTGTTAAATCGAGATCTCTTTTTGGTTTACTTGATATATACCATAAATTATATCAATTTAGGTTACAGAAACAAATCATATAAAACATAAAATAGAGACACAATGAGTTTAGAAAAAATTGACTTACCCCTACTAAAAGTAATTAGCGAAACTTCGGGCGCTCCAGGTTTCGAAAAAAAAGTCAGACATTTATTAATTGACACTTTAAAAGATATTGTCGATGAATTTTATGTAGACAACATGGGTAATTTAATTACTATCAAAAAATCTAATAAGCCAACTGCTAAAAAGTTTATGCTTGCAGCACATATGGACGAAATTGGATTTATGGTAAAACATATTGATGATAATGGTTACATAAGATTTCAAACTCTTGGTGGCTTCGATCCAAAAACATTAACTTCTTTACGTGTAAAAGTTCATGGTAAAAAAGACTTGCTTGGTGTTATGGGTTGTAAACCTATCCATTCTATGTCTGCTGCAGAAAGAAGTAAAGTAGTTACAAATGAAGAGTACTTTATTGATTGTGGTTTATCTAAAGAAGAAGTCGAGAAACATGTAAAGGTTGGCGATTCTATTACTAGATGGCAAGAACTTGAAATGGTTGGTGATTTAATTAATGGTAAATCTCTTGACGATAGAGTTTGTGTCTATGCCTTAGTAGAAATTATGAAAACATTAAAGGATAAAGAAGTTCCTGTAGATGTTTATGGTGTTTTTACTGTACAAGAAGAAGTAGGTTTAAGAGGTGCTCAAGTTGCAGCTCATGGTGTATCTCCAGATTATGGTATTGCACTAGATGTAACTGTCGCTAATGACATTCCTAGTCTTGCTCCTCAAGATTATGTAACATCTATGGGTAAAGGTGCTTCTATTAAGCATTTTGATGGTGGTACCATTTGCGATCGTAGAATGGTTGCACACTTGGAGAGTGTTTCTGAAAGAAATGAAATTACATCTCAACCAGAAGTCCTTCCTTTTGGAGGAACTGATACTGCAAACATTCAAAGAATGCCAAAAAATGGTTCTATTGCAGGAGCTATAAGTATTCCTATGCGTTATTTGCACCAAACAACAGAAATGGCTCACCCGACTGATGTAGTTGCAATGATAGACTTAGTTGTAAATGCAGTTCTAGAAATAGAGAAAAACGATTGGAATTATTAGTATCCAATTAATCATATATACAAAAGCAGCCCTACTTACCAAAAATAAGTAGGGCTGCTTTTCCATATAGAATTGACTGTTTTATTTCAATAAGCCAACAATCTCATCTGCTGATAATAATTGCTGCTCACCTGTCAACATATTTTTTAATGAGTATTTACCTTGAGAAATCTCATCTTCCCAAGCCAAAACTACATAAGCGATTCCTTTTTTATTAGCAAAGTTCATTTGCTTTTTCATTTTGGCAGTATCAGGATATAATTCTGCACTAACCCCTGCCATTCTTAACTTCTGTAATAAAGGTAATGAGTAGTCTCGTCCAGCATCATCAAAGTTAGTTAGCATAACTTTAGTCGTTTCCATTGCCGATTTTGGATACAAATCCAATTCTTCTAACACGTCGTAAATACGATCAACACCAAAAGAGAAACCTACACCAGACATGCCTTCTAAACCAAATACACCGGTTAAGTTATCGTAACGTCCACCGCCACTAATACTTCCCATGTTTGCATTATTTACTTTCACTTCAAAAATTGCTCCTGTGTAATAAGAAAGCCCTCTAGCAAGAGTAACATCAAATTCGACTTTATCAGTTGCAACTCCCATCTTAGCAGTAAATGCAAAAACTTCTTCTAATTCAGAAAGTCCTTTTAAACCAACTTCAGAAGTTGCTAGCATATTTTTCATTGCAGCAATTCTATCTTCTGTAGAACCTGAAATTGAAAATATTGGAGATAACTTATCAACTGCATCTTGAGAGAAACCTCTTTGCTGAATAAGTTCTTCATTTACTTTTTCAACGCCAATTTTATCTAATTTATCAATAGCAACACACAATTCAGATTCCTTACCGTTTTCGCCAATAGCTTCAGCAATACCTGTAAGTACTTTTCTGTTATTTAATTTAATTGTGTGGTCTGTAATCTTTAAATCAGTAAGAGCCTCTCCCATCATAGCAAGGATTTCTGCCTCGCAAAGTAAAGAGTCTGTTCCAACAACGTCAGCATCACATTGATAAAATTCTCTGTAACGCCCTCTTTGAGGCCTATCAGCTCTCCAAACAGGTTGTACTTGGTATCTTTTAAATGGAAAACTTAAAGTTCCTTGGTTCATTACAACATACCTTGCAAAAGGAACAGTTAAATCATAACGTAAACCCTTTTCAGAAATCTTTGGAAGCATATGCTTTGCACCCTCTTCTAAATCCTTAGCAGTTACTTTTTTAAGGTAATCACCAGAGTTAACTACTTTAAATAACAATTGGTCACCTTCATCTCCATACTTACCTGTAAGTACAGATAGATTCTCCATTGTAGGAGTTTCTAGATTCTGGAAACCATATTTTTTATAAACAGACTTAATTGTATCAAGAATATATGTTCTTTTTGCCATTTGTTCCGGTCCGAAATCTCGGGTACCTTTTGGAACACTAGGTTTTTGCTTTGCCATCTTTAGATATTTTTTTGAGGGGCAAAAATAATAAAAAATAAGAAGTATTTGATACCTATTCTAAAATAGTATATCAAAACAATTCTTATTCTTTATAAAGGGATCTTATTTGATGGCTTAATTTATGGATTAACGCATTCTTTGACGTTTAATCAAATAGGGTAAAATTATCTGATCAATATTTTTTTTACTATCCACTTCAACATAATCAATTTTATACTGACCGCATTTTACATTTAAGTCATGGTATAAATCTTGAATCGTTTTTTCATACTGTTCTTTCACCTGAGAAGGTCTAAGTTTTTCTTTTTGTCCTGTTTCAACATCCACAAAAACAAAAGGACGTTCTGGGAAATCTAGTTGCAACTCTGTACTATGATCTGCTACATGAAATAATAGTACCTCATGGTTATTGTGCTTGAGATGTTGTAAAGCAGCAAACATTTCATCTCTGTTCCCCATCTGTCCCATCATATCACTAAAGATGATAACTAAAGAACGCTTATGAATAGTTTCAGCAACTTGATGTAGAACCTTTGCAATATGTGTTTCTCCTTGTGGTGGAGCTTTTTCCAACATTTGTTGCAGTTTTACAAAAATTTGATGTAAATGCGTTCGTGTTGATTTCACTTGCGTCATTTCCTCCAAGTCATCAGAAAAAGTACATAAACCAACTGCGTCTCGCTGCTTCTGTAGCATATAGGCTATTGATGCTGCTGCCATTGTGCTAAAACCCATCTTATCGTATGTTTTATCAGGATAATACATAGATAGAGATCTGTCTAAGACAATCATCGCTCTTAAATTTGTCTCTTCTTCGTAACGCTTTGTAAATAACTTATCTGTTCTAGCATATACCTTCCAATCAATATGTCGAGTACTTTCGCCAGGGTTATATAAATTATGTTCAGCAAATTCTACAGAAAAGCCATGATATGGAGATTTATGTAAACCCGTTATAAAACCCTCTACCATTTGCTTAGCGAGTAATTCTATATTCCCATATTGGCGAATTGTATCAAAAGAGATTTCTTGCATCATTGTCTTAAAGCATAGTTAAGTTATTCTAAGTTACCTTTAAGTGGTAATCCTTTATAAGTTATAAATGCTTTTTGACAAAGGCACCTTTATAGCCCTTAGATTTTACTTTTTGTACGTTTTTTTTCGCATTTCCTTCAGAAAAATCACCATAAAGTAATCTATAGATCTTTTTATTGTTTGAAAAACCTGCTTGAATATAGATTTCTGTCAATCCTTTTTTATTAGCAAGCTTCCCTGCATCTATGGCTTTTTTGACATCTTTATATGATGCCATTTGAATACCATATCCATTTTTTATTTTTTTTGATGTACCCCAAATACTATAAGTACCAGGTGCTCCATAAGAACCAGACGACTTTTTAGGTTGACTTGATGTAGAACTATTCTTCTTAGGTTTCTTTACATCAGCTGTTGTAATTTTTTGATTTGGACCACCAGATGTACCTTCTTTTACCTTAGTACCCTGCCCATTTGTATAAAGAATTTCTATTTCAACGTCAGCAATACCATCATTAATCATATCAATTTTAACGGCAGCTCCTTTAGAAAGGTCTAGAATTCTCTGAGACTTAAAAGGTCCTCTATCATTAACTCTTACAACAATCCATTTTTTATTTTTAAGATTTGTTACTTTTAAATAAGTATCAAATGGTAATTTTCTATGTGCACAAGTAAATGCATACATATTAAATCTCTCTCCATTTGCAGTTTTTCTTCCGTGGAATTTATCTGCGTAATAAGATGATTGTCCTTTCTTTGTATCACCTACTTTGGTTTGAGCAAACGTAGTATTAAAAAAGGCTACAGAGAGAAGGGCTAATAATATAAATTTCATTGTTTTTTAAATATTCTTTAAATGCTTTTTGATAAAACAGTCATCAAAACCACCACTTTTTAGTAATTTAAGTAAAGGCTGTGCTTCAATATTAGAATCAAATTCACCAATAATTAAACGGTAAATTCTTTTACTATTCGACCAACCTGTTTGTACAAACACTTCACTTAATAAATAATCATTTTCTAGTTTGTAAACTTCTTTTAGAATCACTTCTATATCGTTAGACATAGTAAATTGAATCCCATAACCTTCAACATTAGCTATTTCACCAACAGAAGTATATGTACCCGTTTTCAGAAAATCAAGAGGATCTACAACTACTGAAAGTGTATCCATTTGTTCTTCGATAACTTCCTTTTCTTTTTGAGCAAGTGCTTCCTGTCTTTTTTTCTTTAAGGTTTGAGGTGTATCTACTAAAGTAACTTCAACGGTTACCGGCCCTCTACCAATAATATCCAACTTTTGAGCAGCTGCATAGGTTACATCTAGAATTCTTTTGCTAGTATAAGGTCTATCAATAATCTTCACATTAATTGTCTTACCGTTATTAACGTTCCTTACACTAATAATACTTCCAAAAGGAAAATACTTATGAGAACCTGTCATAGCATTCATGTCGTACTTATACCCTCCTTCAGTAATAGATCCATTGCGATCGTCTGGGTAGTAGGATGCCTTACCCATTTCTTTATATCCTATTTGGGTTATGCTTTGTGCCGTTGTAATTAAGGGGAATAAAAGCACAAAAATTAGTTTAACTAAAAAATTCAAACTAAAAACTGTTTAGATGATTTGTCATTTTTCGTGATTCAAAATTAGAAAAAAAATACCCTTTTCCTCTATTTTTGAAAGAAAGTATAAATAAAGTGCATTTTTATTCGATTCTATTTGGATAATATAAATGTTATACAAAAATTTAGAGTGTATTAAACTAAAAGATTAAAGACAGTGGAAGAGAGAAGAGAAGAAATCTTTTCGAGGAAAGTACGCGCTGGAAAACGTACGTATTTTTTTGATGTTAAGGCAACACGTTCAAACGACTATTACCTTACCATAACGGAAAGTAAAAAGCGCTTTAAAGATGATCAACCTGTTTTCGAGAAACACAAGATCTTTTTATACAAAGAAGATTTTGACAAATTTGTTGATGCTCTAGGAGATTGTGTTGACAAAGTCAAGAATGATCTTTTACCAGAACAACAACAAGAAGAAGTCGAAGAAGATAACTACGAAGAGAAATTTGATGATTCATACAAAAGTGAACCGTTTGACACAGATTTGTCTTACTAATTCAACTATTGTTAAATCTAGAGAGGCTCTTGCTTTTAAATAAGCAAGAGCCTTTCTATATTTATTAAAAGGGAAATGATAAATCTATAATGTCTGATAAAATTAAATCTTCTTTCGAAGAAATAGCATCTGTTGCAAAATACTTTAGGTCGTTCAGTAATCTATTAATATTTATAGCTGTAATTGCTGTATTTATGTGGCTTTCTGTTCAACTTCAAGATATTCTTGCCTATATAATTATATCGCTGATTATATCATCGATTTTACAAACTCCTACAAACTATATTTCTAATGTACATGCGTTCGGGTATAAATTCCCCAGAGCATTAGCGGTATTTATTTCCTTCCTTTTACTCTTCTCTATAATTGGATTGTTTGTATTCTTATTTTATCCATTGATAAAAAGTCAAATAGCCGTATTATCAGAAAAGAATACACAAGAATTACTTAGTGTGATAGAAGGACCAATTTATAGTTTGGAAGCATTGGTAAAAGAATACTTTTTAAATGATGCTGAAGATGGTTTTCTACTTAATCAGTTAACAGAAAAGATATCTAGCACTATACAGAGTGATAAATTAAGAAGCATATTAAATGGCGTTTTAGCTGTAACGGGTAACTTCTTTGTAGGAACGATGGCGGTATTATTTATCACTTTTTTCTTCTTATACGACCCTAGTTTATTCAGAAGACAATTTATTATTCTAATTCCCAATAAATATTTTGAAGTTTCCATTGCTGCATTAATAAAAACAGAGAAGTTGCTTTCCAGCTACTTACTTGGTTTATTCTTACAGATGCTAAGTATATTTTCTATTGCAACCATTGGTTTAAAGATTGCCAATGTAGAGTATGCTATTACAATAGCCGTCTTTGCTGCAGTAGCCAATTTAATTCCTTATTTAGGACCTTTTATTGGCGGTTCTTTTGGTGTACTTGTGGGTATTCTCACAGATGATTCCCTCGTAGAAGTTTCAGATTATATCTTCTTAATTATTAAAGTATTGTCTGTTTTCGGAGTTGTTCAGTTAGTTGATAATGTAGTGGTACAGCCTATAATATTTTCTAGAAGCGTAAAAATGCATCCCCTCGCCATATTCTTGGCCGTATTTGTAGGCTCTGCATTGGGCGGTGTTATTGGGATGGTATTTGCAATTCCAACATTAACAATACTGAAAGTAGGTTCTGAAGAGTTTTGGTATGGATATAAGAAATATCAGATCTTTAGAAATGAGAAGCCTAAGGTAAAAATAAAAGAAGCATCTGATAGTTAATTATCAGATGCTTCTTTATGAATAACAGGAATTCTACTTTTTAAATACCATTGATACAGCTACCTGTGTAACTACAATTAGTGGTAGTGCAGCAACTTGTAAAATGAGTAATAATAAGATACTAACTCCTATTAAGATATATCTAGACTCATTCCCTTTCCATCCAAAGTTCTTAAACTTTAAAGAAACTAATGGAAGCTCAGCATTTAATAAATAAGACATCACTACAACTATTCCACTTAGAACATATTCGTTCATAATGTATGGAGTAAACTGAGGATACATATCTATAATTAAAGGTAACGATCCAATCAATAATGCATTTGCTGGCGTCGGAACACCAATAAATCCATCGGATTGTCTTTCGTCTACATTAAAGTTGGCTAACCTTACTGCAGAAAATGCTGCAATTAAAAATGCGAGGTAAGGAATGTATTCATGTACGTTTAACTGTAAAAACAATTGGTATAAGATTACAGCTGGTAAAACACCAAATGTTACCATATCTGCCAATGAATCTAATTCTTTACCAACAGGAGAAGAAACCTTCAACATTCTAGCGGCAAAGCCATCAAAAAAGTCAAACCCCGCTCCTACAATAATCATTGCTGCTCCAAGGATTAAGTTCCCTTCAAAACATTGTGAAATACCAAAGCAACCACTTAGTAAGTTTCCACAAGTAATGGCATTCGGTATATGTCTTTTTATTCCCATATTATCCTTTTACAAATGGATTACTTCTTTTCTCATCACCAATAGTTGTAAAAGGTCCATGACCAGGATATACAACTGTTTCGCTAGGTAATTTATACATTACAGATTTAATGTTATCTAAAAGTGTCTGATGATCTCCACCTGGTAAATCTGTTCTACCAATAGAACCTTTAAATAATACATCGCCACCCAAAGCTACTTTAGCTTCTTTATCAAAGAATACTAAATGACCTGGTGAATGCCCCGGAACATATAGAATTTCTAGAGTTGACTCCCCAAATGTAATTTCACCTGAGTTTTCCAACAACTCATCATGCCTAGATGTGATAAAACCAGGAATACCGTATTTTGCAGCTGATGCACTTCCCATGGCAAGCATTTCAACTTCTCCTTTAGGAATATATAATTTCACTCCAAATGTATCTTGACAGAATTTATTTCCGAATACATGATCTAAATGGCAGTGCGTATTTACTATCTTGACAACTTTTAGTTCGTTCGTTTCTATAAAAGATACAAGTTCTTTTTCTTCTGATGCATCATAGCATCCAGGGTCTACAATTATTGCTTCTTTTGTATCGTCCCATACCACATAAGTGTTTTCTTGGAATGGACTAAAGGTTAAAGTGTGAACTTTTATCATTTTGTTGCTACTTTTTCTAATCAGAATATGATATTTACAGTACAAATGTACAATTAGAATTTTAGTATGACATATACAGTTGATTATTTAATAGTAGGACAAGGCTTAGCAGGGACAATATTTGCCGAAACAGTTCAAAACAATGGTTTTTCATTTAAGATCATTGACAATGCCGCTCTAAAAAACTCTTCTCGTGTTGCTGGTGGAGTATATAACCCTATCACAGGAAGAAAGATGGTGAAGACTTGGATGTGTGATGATTTATTTGATCAACTGGAGAATTTTTATCCTCAACTAGATGAAAAGTATGGAGTAAAAAGTTTTAAACCAATGAACATTTACTTCCCCTTTGATTCTCAAGAGAAACAAACAGATTGGATTTCTGCAAGTGCTGATGATAAATATGAAAGTTATATAGAGGAATTTCATAAAGAAGGATTATACGCTGAGTATATTCAAGCTGATTTTGGCGGCATGGAAGTTACAAGAAGTGGTTATGTTGATATACCTGTATTACTTGATGCATTTAAAGATTATGCGTTGAAAAATAATCAATTGATTAATGAGGAGTTCGATTATGATCAATTAGAACAACTCGAAGGTGGGGTGCGTTACAAAGATATTACGGCAAAACATATTATATTCTGTGAAGGGAATAAAGTTGAAAGTAACCCCTACTTTACAAATCTAGATTTTAGACCTGTAAAAGGTGAGTTGCTTATGATAAAATTCAAAAATGCACGTTTTAATCATATAGTGAATAGAAACGGCTTTATTTTACCAATTGATGAAGAAGGTAATTGCAAGTTAGGAGCTACATATGAGCGAGTTGAACAAATGGAGTCTCCTACTGAAAAAGGTAAAAGGCAATTATTAGAAAAAGTAGATAATTTAGTAAATGATGAATACGAGATCCTCTCTCATTGGTCAGGTATTAGACCGGCTACGTTTGATAGAAGACCTTTTATAGGAACATCTGATAAATCTAAAAATATTCATATCTTTAATGGTTTAGGTGCCAAAGGCGTTTCTTTAGCTCCTTATTTTTCACAACTGCTCATAAATAAAATTGAGACAGGAAGTGATTTACCTTTTGAAGTACGTCTAGATCGACTTTCTAAGCAACAGAGAATTAATTTGAATACAAAATAATGAATACTCAGATAAATACTATTTTTTCAAAAGTACAGTTTAAGGCTTTACTAACTTATATTCTTACCCTTGTATTTATATTTATAGGAAGTAGTGTCAAAATATATCTTGATGTAAAACAAGAGAAAAGTACACTTGTGAAAGCATTAAAGAACTCTCAAGCCACTCTTCAATTTAAAATAGCGTCGAAAGAAATTGAGAAATCAATTGTTCAAGTGCGTAATAGTGGATTTGCGTTATATAAACTTACTCATACAGATACTTATTTTTTAAATGATAATGGTACTCCTGTACTTTGGATAAGAGATGGAAAAGAGAAGACAATTATGAATAAAACTGCTCTTTCTACCATTCCAATAACATTAACTAAGGAATTTAAAAATCCTAATTATCATATTACATCAAATACTAAAAATTGGTATATCGTTAGGCTAGCACCTGCTGTAAACTCTAATAAATCTGTAGCACTCTGTATATCACAGGTAGACCTTTGGTTAAATCAAAGTATAAAAACATTACCTCTTACTTTAATTTGTATTCTCTGTTTAACTCTATTTTATTTCAGTACAAATAAAGTTATTAAAGGATGGTTAAAAAAACCCATACTAAGCTTTATCAAACATCTTGAATACGAAAGTCAAGGTATAGCGAGTGAATTAAATAGAGACGCTCCTGAAGAATGGCAAAATTTCTTTATGGAATTTGATATGGCTTTTAAAAATCTCAACTTTTCTTCCGATGATGAGATTGAAAAAGAAACTGAAGACCAACTAAAAAGTAGATTCCACACACAATTAGAAGAATTAAGATGGGCAAAAGAACAAATTGCCGCTTATGAGAAAGAAACAAAGAAAAAGGTAGATCATCTACCAGATAATATAAGCTCTTTAATAGAAACTTTCTCTGAGGCTTCTTTAGGTATTTTGGTAGCAGATGAAGATACTATACCGATTTATGTCAATAAAACTGGTACAGAACTTTTAGGTAGAGGTGTTAGACCTAGAACTGAAGATGATGCTATGGATGTAAGAAAATTATTTATTGCGGGTACAGATGTGGAGATTCCTTTAGATAAACATCCTATGATTTTAGCAAAGAAAACAGGGAAACCTCAAACGGCTAGGCATATAGAAGCATATAACCCTGCCAATAGTGAGCGAACTCCTATTATGATGATTTCGACTTCTATTAAATCTAAAGAAACAGCTAACGAATTATTTGTTGTTTTAATTAGTAAAGACGAGGCTTAACCAACCATTACATGGGCTTCTGGATATTGGAAATTATTTGTTTTTACAGTGGAACTTAATGCTAATGCTAGTGTTAATGTTCCCACTCTTCCAATATACATTGATAGGATAATAATTACTTTCCCTAAAGAAGAAAGTTCTCCTGTAACACCCATGCTCAAACCTGCAGTACCAAATGCAGAAACTTCCTCAAAAACTAACGGTAAAATCTCAATATTCGGGTTGCCAGATTCAGTTATGGTCAGTAGAAAAATTGCTACCATATTATAAATAACAGCAAACATAAAAATGGAATACGAACGTTTAATATTCTCATCACTAATTGTTCTTTTTCTCACTACCATTCTTTGCCTACCTCTAATTATACCTATAGAGGAAAGTAAGAGAACATAAAAAGTACTACTCTTTATACCTCCTCCTGTAGAACCTGGAGCCGCACCAATAAACATCAAAAATATCATAACAATAATCGTTGATGGCTTCATGCTACCGAAATCCATAGAGTTAAACCCTGCCGTTCTTGTTGTTACAGACTGAAAGAAAGACGCTATTAACGATTCTACTAATGTTCTATCCTCTCTTAATTGATCTATTTCCAAGAAAAATAAAGCTACCATTCCTAATAAAATCAGAAGAATAGTAGAATACAGAGAAATTGAAGTTCCTATAGAATACTTTTTCCATGGGTTTTTGATTCTATCTCTAATTTTTGCGGGAGAAAATATTTCTTCAATTGTAGTAAAACCAAAACTTCCAAAAATAATAATTATTCCTATTACCAAATGTAACCCATACATGTGCCTTAAATCAACAACAGTATTTGGTGTATTAAATTGGGTGGTATCAGAAGATAAAATATAGGTATTTAAACTATCTGGAAACAAACTAAAACCAGCATTACAAAATGCAGAGACTGAATGAAATATTGAGTAGAAAACCTTTTGGAAATGATTATCAAATACTAGTGAGTTGTCCCAACTAAAATAGACAAACACTGTACCTAGGGATTCTATCAATAAAGTAAGGAAAATTACTTTTCTTAATAATCCTGTTGCAGACGATAAATCTTCACTACTTAAAACATCTTGAATAATTGTTTTATGTTTTAAGCTCACTCCTTTTGACATAAATGTGGCAAAGAAAGTAGCAAATGAAACAATACCGATACCACCAACTTGAGCAAGAAATAAGATAACAATCTTTCCTTTAAATGTAAAAAACTGTCCTGTATCTACAACAGCTAAACCTGTAACACAAGATGCACTTACAGATGTGAATATTGCATCTAAAAAACCCATTGAAGATTCTCCAATAGATGCCGCAGGCAACATTAAACAAAATGTACCAAAGAGTATAAGAAAGATAAAACTTGATATAAATGTTGTAGAAGGCTTTATTTTTAACTCAGAAAAAGCAACTGATATTTTAGTTGTCTCTATCCCTATTAAAATAATTAAATAGAGGAATAAAAAATGAGCGTAGGATTGAAATGGATTATCTAGCCATAATAACCTAAAAAGTTGCTGGATTATTCGTATGCCAAAAAAGCTATACATTAACCCATTAAAGGTAAGTAAAGTTAATAGGCAACCTTCTATCCATGTAGATTTCAGAAAAGTTAGCCGGTGATTTGAAAAAATAAACCTTGCTAAGTAGGCTAATTCATAAACGACAAAAATAAATCCGAGTACTGTTACTACGGATTCAATTTCTTCTATCGTTAAATAAAAGCCATATCTATAAAAGACAAGTCCTACTGCTATCAATGTTACAAGTAGAGATATTCTACGTTCATACTTATAAACTACCTCTTGGTATTGTAAAAGCCATTGATTAATAAAATCATTTGTATTCGAACTCATGTATTACTCAATATTATATATCAAATATAATAACATTCATGAGATCTGTTAACGAAAACTAAAGGAATATTTCTAATTAAGGAATATCAATGTACTTGTGCGTCTGTAAAGACAAGTGCCATTCTGGGTTTTCTTTTACAAATTCAACCAATAAAGGTGTAACAGTAGTTCTCTTTGACCATTCTGGCTGAATGTATAATTTACAATTTGGGTTTAACTTTTCAGAAAGATCGATTGCCCATTGTAAATCTGATTTATGAAACACAACTACTTTAAATTCATCAGCTTTATCAAATGCTTCTTCAACAGGAGCTTTAAACTTTTTAGGAGACAAACAAACATAGTCTATTTCTCCAGTGAATTTATGAGTTCCAGAAGTTTCAATATTAATTTGAAAACCCTCTTCCTTTAATCGCTTTGTTAAAGGACCAAGTTCATGCATTAGAGGTTCTCCTCCTGTAATAATAGCTAACCTACCCGGGTGGGCTTTTGCATCTTGAATAATCTCTTCTACATCTAAAATTGGATGTTTATCTTGTTCCCATGATTCTTTTACATCACACCAAACACAACCAACATCACAACCTGCTAGACGAATAAAATAAGCGGCATGTCCAGAAAAGGACCCTTCGCCTTGAATTGTATAAAAAGCTTCCATAACAGGAAGCGAGTATCCTAATTTTACTCTTTCTTTAGTAGAGTATTCTAAATGCTTAACCATTAATGTTCCTTTTTAAATATAAGAGAATAAAAAATCCTTCAAGGGGTGAGGGAACCCTTGAAGGACTCAAAGTGCAAATTTCGTAAAAAAATGCGCTTTTATCTAATTTTAAACCGTTTCCTTAACAGTTTTTCTTTTAACAGATTCTAATGTGTTCATTAACAGCGATACTACTGTCATAGGGCCAACACCACCCGGTACTGGTGTAATCCAGCTTGCTTTTTCGCTCACTTCATCAAATTTAACATCACCTTTTAAAGTGAAACCAGATTTTTTAGAAGCATCTTCAATTCTTGTAATTCCGACATCAACAATAACAGCACCTTCTTTTACCATATCAGCAGTAACAAATTCTGCTTTTCCTAAAGCTGCAATAAGAATATCAGCTTCTAAGCATTCTTTCTTAAGGTCTTTAGTACGGCTATGCGTTAAAGTAACAGTACAGTTGCCTACTTTACTGTTTCTTGACATTAATAAACTCATTGGAGTACCCACAATGTGAGAACGACCAACAATAACACATTTCTTACCAGAAGTTTCAATACCATAACGATCCAATAATTGGATAATACCGTATGGTGTTGCCGGAAGGAATGTAGGTAAACCTAACATCATTTTACCCAAGTTTGTAGGATGAAATCCATCTACATCTTTATTTGGGTCAATTGCTTCTGTTACCTTCGTCTCGTTGATATGCTTAGGAAGTGGCAATTGAACAATGAAACCATCGATATCATCGTCGTTATTTAACTTATCGATTGTTTGTAATAGAGCTTCTTCAGAAATATCTGCATCAAACTTACAAAGTGTTGATGTAAACCCAACTTGCTCACAAGATTTTACTTTATGATTTACATAAGTTCTACTTGCTCCGTCTTCACCAACTAAAATAGCGGCTAAATGTGGTTTCTTGCCTCCTTTGGCAGTCAGTTTTCTTACTTCTTCGGCAATTTCTAGTTTGATTGCATTTGAAGTTGCTTTTCCGTCAATTAGTTGCATTGTCTTTTGTTTTCGCACTCTAAAAAAGATTAGTTATGCAAAAATAGTGACTTTGGTTACTAAATCATCACTTTACTCAGATTAATTTAAATAATATTTATAATTAAGTGGTCTATCTATATAGATAACGCACTTATACTTTATTACAATAACACTACTTTATACTTTATTTAAGGTGCAAAAATGGATAATTTACTCGTTAACAACTCCAAAATATACAATTGACTGTACTCCCTACTTAAAATAAAAAACCTCTCGTTCTTTTTTTAGTTTCTTTGTTGTAAATTGACTGCCGAAATAATAATTTTGATGAAAATTTAAGTATGCCTATTTTTCAATTAGAAGATAATAATAATCAATTCCCTCCTGCACGTATGACCGACGATAGTGGTATTCTAGCTGTTGGCGGTGATCTTACACCAGGACGAATTATTGAAGCATACGCAAGTGGAGTATTTCCTTGGTTTAACCCTGAAGACCCACTTTTATGGTGGTCTCCAGATCCAAGATGCGTACTCTACCCCGACAATATAAAAGTATCAAAAAGTATGCGTCAACTTCTAAGAAGAAAAACGTATACAGTAACTTTTGATCAAGCTTTTGAAGATGTAATCACTTCTTGTCAAGAAATCTTTAGACCAGACCAAGGCGGAACTTGGATTACAGACGAAATGAAAGCCGCTTATGTACATTTACATAAAATAGGTTTTATGCATTCTGTAGAAGTTTGGGATGAAGATGAACTTATTGGAGGTTTATACGGTGGAGCAATGAATAAATGCTTTTACGGAGAATCTATGTTTTCGAAAAAAAGTAATGCCTCTAAATTTGGTTTTATCACGCTTTGTAAGAATTTGATAGAACAAGGATATGAGCTTATTGATTGTCAAATGCATACAGATCATTTAGAAAGTCTTGGTGCAGAAGAGATACCGAGAGACGCTTTTTTACTTTATGTAGAAAGGAACCAACAAAGAGAATTTAAGAAAGTAGATTGGAATTCTATTTTTAGAACCGATTTTTACTAATCTTTATAAAATACATACTAACACATATATATCATGAATAAGGAAGTAGCACAGTTAAACCCTGTACAGATTTGGGAGAACTTCGAAAAAATGAATGAAGTACCTCGTGGATCAAAAAAAGAAGAAAGAATTATTGCTTTCACTAAAAAATTTGGTGAAGACTTAGGATTAGAAACCATAGTAGATAAAACAGGTAATGTAATTATTAAAAAGCCTGCAACACCTGGTATGGAAGACCGTAAAGGAATTATCCTTCAGTCGCATATTGATATGGTCCACCAAAAAAATGCTGATACAGATTTTAACTTCGATACTGACGGTATTCAATCTTACATTGACGGAGATTGGGTTAAAGCAAAAGGTACAACATTAGGTGCGGATAACGGTATTGGTGCTGCCACTATTATGGGTGTTTTAGCTTCTAAAGATTTAGTACATGGACCAATTGAAGGTTTATTTACTATTGATGAAGAAACAGGCATGACTGGTGCTTTTGGTTTAGAGGGTGGTATTTTAAAAGGAGATATTCTTTTAAATCTTGACACTGAAGATGAGCATGAGCTTTGTATTGGTTGTGCTGGAGGTATAGATACGAATGTAAATTATACCTATGACGAAGTTGCAGCTGAAGGTACTGCTTTCCATATCCAGATTAAAGGATTAAAAGGTGGTCACTCTGGTTGTGAAATCCATTTAGGAAGAGGTAATGCGAACAAATTGATGAATCGCCTACTTTGGAATACTCGTCAAAAATTTGGCTTAGAAATCGCTCAAATTGATGGTGGTTCTTTAAGAAACGCTATTCCTAGAGAGTCTTTTGCTGATGTAGTTGTCGCTCCAGAATCAGTTGAAGAATTTAAAACATATATTAGTGCATTCGAAAAAGAGATCAAAACGGAGTTACATGCAACTGAACCTAATTTAGTTGTTGTGATTTCTGCAATTGACACTCCTTTTAAAGTAATGGATGTTGCTGCTCAAGATGCTCTCTTAAGTGCTATTTATGCCGCTCCTTGTGGTGTTGTTAGAATGTCTGATGATTTAGAAGGTTTAGTAGAAACTTCTACATCTATGGCAAGAGTAAAAGTTGGAGGCGGTAATGTTTTAGTACAATCTTTAACACGTAGTTCTGTAGATACGGCAAAATTTGATGTTACAAATCAATTAGATGCTGCTTTTGCAATTACAAAAGGCAATGTAGAACATGGAGGTGCTTATCCTGGATGGACACCAAATGCTACTTCTCAAATTCTTGAGGAAATGAAAGAAATTCATCAAGAATTATTTAATAAACCAGCGGTTGTAAATGCCGTTCACGCTGGTTTAGAATGTGGAATTATTGGTAGCCACTACCCTAACTTAGATATGATCTCTTTCGGACCTACTATCAAAAACCCTCACTCTCCAGATGAGATGTGTGAAATTGATACGGTAAGTAGATTTTGGGATTATCTAAAAATCACTTTAGAAAAAGTAGCAAAAAAATAAATAAAATAGAGATTAAGGATGTAGGTAATTAAATCAATTTACTATGTCCTTAATCTTTTTTACTTATAAGGTGATTTATAGGTCTTCTGGAAATCAGAAAAAGATTGCTTTTCTAAATCGGCTTCTTCAAGATAAGATAAAACCATTAGCATTTTTTCTTTATTTTGATATCCTTGAATAGGAATTGGCTGAGTTAACAGTTCTTCATCTTTCCCAACAAATAAAACAACAACCGTAGGATAACTCATATTACCATCAAGTAAAGTTGATGCTAGTTCGTGATAACCTGTTCCCTTTTCTTTATGATATATAAAAGTTTCATTTTGAAAAGTAATTGGTGCTTTACCTTCGGCATCTAATTTCACTGCATAAAAATTGGCATTCATGTAGTTTATTATTTTTGGATCTGTAAAAGTTTTACGATCCATTTTTTTACACCATGTACACCAATCGGTATATATATCAATAAATATTTTCTTAGGCTGTTTTTTATTTTGATGTATTGCTTCTGTAAATGATAACCAATTGATCTTTTCTTGGGCATATAAATCAGTTACTTGGCAGATGAATAGAATAAAAAGGAAAGTTATTTTTTTCATAGCTTAAATATCACCAATAAAAAGAATAGACTGATGTTAATAGTAATATTATAACATCATTTAAATCCATATCAATTTAATTTCTAATGAATAAATTATACAAATTAACTACCCTTCTTTTGATGATGCTTTTAACTGTATCTACAGTGAATGCCCAAAAGAAAACGTTAACGCTTGAGGATGCTATTGTAAAAAGATGGTCTCAATTTTATCCAGAACATATCACTGTTCAATGGCGCCCAGACAGTAAAGGGTATTACATTATCAATGAGGAAAATAGAATTGTTGAAGTTAACGCTAAGAAAGGCACAAAGAATATCATTTTAACTCTTGGAGGGTTAAAGGGTTCTCATAACGACCTTTTAAATATTAGTAGATTACCTAGATACAAATGGATTACTAAAAATAAATTTACTTTCAATTTAGAAAATAAGATTTATGTAACAGATGTTACTACTAAAAAATCTGAGCAAACTACTTCTTGGAATTTAGAAGGAAAACATCAAGATGTAACATCAGATAGAAAACAAGCGGCTTACACCATTGATAATAATCTATATATTTCAATTGGAAATGAAGAAATTCAATTAACAAATGAGCCAAATAAAGAAATCGTTTTTGGACAAACAGTTCATAGAAACGAGTTTGGTGTAAATAAAGGTACGTATTGGTCGCCAAAAGGAACTGCATTGGCTTTCTATAGAAACGATCAAACTATAGTTACAGATTATCCACTTGTAGATCTTTCTACTCGCCCTGCCACTGCTAATCCTATAAAATACCCAATGGCTGGACAAAAAAGTGAGGAAGTAACTTTAAAAGTATACAATACTGTCTCTAAGAAAACAATTGATATTAAAACAGAAGGCCCTAAGGAGCAATACTTAACAAATGTAGCTTGGAGTCCTAACGAAAAATCAGTTTTCATTGGTATCTTAAATAGAGACCAAAATCATTTGGCATTAAATGAATATAATGCAGAAACTGGTGAATTTGTGAAGACTTTATTCGAAGAAAAAGACAGCAAGTATTTATCACTGACACACCCAATGGAGTTTTTACCAAACTCTAGCGATAAGTTTATTTGGAGAACTGAAAAAGATGGTTTTGAACACGTTTATCTTTATTCTACAGATGGTAAACAATTGGCTCAAATTACAAAAGGTGATTGGGTAGTAATGGATGTTTTAGGTTTTGATAGAAAGAATCAAAATATTTTTGTTTTAGGAACTGATAATAACGGAATGGACCGTCAGGTATATAGAGCAAATATTAAGTCTCAGAAAGTCACAAAAATCACAAAAGAATCTGGTGTTTATAGCGGTGTGAAATATGATGCTTCTAGTAATTTACTTTTCGCCAATTTCACAAACTTAACAACGCCAAATAAAGAAGTGATTTTTGATACCAATGGAAAGGTAATTAAAACTATTCTTGACGCTAAAGATCCATTGGCAGATTATAAGGTCTCTCCTATTGAACTAAATACAATTACTGCTGCAGATGGTAAAACTGTGCTAAACACCCGTATGATTAAGCCGTCTAATTTTGATGCTACTAAAAAGTATCCTGTAATTATGTACGTATATGGTGGTCCTGGTGTACAATTACTTACAAACAGATGGCAAGGCGGAGCATCACTCTGGATGCAAAAAGCAGCACAAGATGGTTACATTATTTATACTGTAGAAAGTAGAGGTTCAGAAAACAGAGGCAAAGACTTTGAACAAGCTACACATTTACATTTAGGAGATGCTGAAATTGCAGATCAGTTGAAAGGTGTTGATTCTCTTAAAACACTTTCTTATGTTGATGCAAATAAATTAGCTATCCATGGATGGAGTTTTGGTGGTTTCATGACAACCTCTCTAATGACAAAAGCGGCTGGTACTTTTAAAGTTGGTGTAGCTGGTGGTCCTGTTATGGATTGGGGCTTATATGAAATTATGTATACTGAAAGATATATGTCTACGCCACAAAAGAATCCTAAAGGATATGAAAAGTCTTTATTATTAGACAAAACACCTCTTTTAGAAGGTAAATTATTAATTATTCATGGTTTGATTGATGATGTAGTGGTACCTCAACATTCTTTCCTATTCTTACAAAATTGTGTTTCTAATGGCGTACAAGTTGATTTCTTTACGTATCCTGGACACCCTCATAATGTAAGAGGTAAAGATAGAGTCCATTTAATGAAAAAGGTATTGATGTATATTGATGATAATATCAATAGATAATAGTTTTAGATAGTGCTAAAATAAGAAAGTGTGGCTTTTAAAAAGGTCACACTTTTTTTATTGGTTCTTTTTGTATTTTGTCAAGTAGTAATTAGTATCTGATAAAATTATATGCTGGTTTTTATAAATAACAATACTATAACTTTTCACTATTGTAAATGTCCATCCGTTTAAATCGTCTAGATAGTTTAATAAACGTGAAAAAATATAATTTTATTAAACTAGAATAGTAACTTGTACCGTGTTTGTATACAATAACAATTGTCATCAAATACAACAAAGTGAAACAATGTATTAAAAATCACATATTCAGTGATTTATCTAAATATAGATAGTTAAACTACATTAATTAATAGCAGCACAATAATTTAAGGAAACGTTTAGCATGAAAAAACTCGCACTTCATTGGAAAATAATCATTGGTATGGTTCTAGGATTACTATTAGGACTTTTTATAAGTTTTACTGGTAATGCACAGTTTTCTAATGATTGGATTAAACCATTTGGAACTATATTCATTCGTCTTCTTAAATTAATTGCAGTACCGTTAGTATTAATTTCATTAATCAACGGTGTCGCTTCTATGACTGACTTATCTAAACTTTCTAAGATGGGTGGTCGTGCTGTATTAATCTATTTAGCAACAACAGTATGTGCTATTTCTATAGGTTTAGTACTTGTAAATGTATTCCAACCTGGTGCAGGATTTTCTGAGGAAATGAGAGCAAGCTTTTTAGAAAGATTTGCAGATAGTGCTTCAAATAGAGTTGCTCAGGCAAGCGAAGTACAATCAAGAAGTCCTTTACAACCTCTATTAGATATGGTACCTGGTAACATATTTAATGCAATGAGTAGTAATAGTAATATGCTTCAAGTGATTTTCTTTGCCATCTTATTTGGTATATCATTAGTAGCAATACCTACAGAACATGGCAAAGCAGTAAAAGACTTTTTTGGGAGTTTAGATAAAATCATTTTAAAAATGGTTGATCTAATTATGAAATTCGCTCCTTATGGTGTTTTCGCTTTAATTGCATCTCTTATCACTGACTTCACTGGTGATGATCCTTCTAAAGCAACAGAATTACTGCTTACTTTAGGCTTTTACTCTTTAGTAGTAATAATGGGATTAATGATAATGGTAACAGCCGTTTACCCAACCATCTTAAAAGTTTTTGCTAAAGTAAATTTCTCTAGATTTATTAAGGGTATCTTCCCTGCACAAATGATGGCATTTTCTACAAGTTCAAGTGCAGCAGCATTACCTGTAACAATGAAACAAGTGGAAGAAGAATTGGGAGTATCTGAAGAAACAACAAGTTTTGTACTTCCATTAGGTGCTACAGTTAATATGGATGGTACTAGTTTATACCAAGGTGTAGCAGCAGTATTTATTGCACAAGTTTTTGGTATTGAACTCACAATGATGGACCAAGTTTCTATTGTAATTACAGCAACGTTAGCTTCTATTGGTTCTGCTGCCGTACCTGGAGCTGGTATTATTATGTTAATTATTGTATTAGAACAAGTTGGTTTACCTACAGAAGGTATTGCTCTTATTCTTGCTCCTGATAGAATTTTAGATATGTTTAGAACAGTAGTTAATGTAACAGGCGATGCTACAGTAGCTATTTTAGTAGATAAATCTGTAGGTAATCATCCTGCAATTGAAAATACTTTAGAAGAGGAATAACCTCTAAAAGAGAAAAAAGATAACGTAAAGGCGATCAATACGATAAGTATTTGATCGCTTTTTTCTTATCAATTCAAAATATACTTACTTTTGCACCCTCATACTCGTAACTTTGACGCAATGAAGTCTTTAGAATTATTAGCTCCGGCTAAAAATATTGAAATAGGTATGTCTGCCATCAATCATGGTGCAGATGCTGTATATATAGGTCCAAAAGCTTTTGGTGCCCGTGATGCCGTTGGAAATAGTATCCAAGACATCGAAAAGTTAACAAAACACGCTCATCGCTATAACGCAAATATTTTTGCAACGATGAACACTCTTCTTTTTGATAATGAAATAGAAGCCGCTCATAAACAAGCTTGGGATCTTTACCATGCTGGTGTTGATGCAATCATTATTCAAGATATGGGTCTTTTAGAGATGGACTTACCTCCTATCCCTTTACACGCAAGTACTCAAACTCACAACTATGATTTAGAAAAAGTTGAGTTTCTTGAGAAAGTAGGTTTTGACCGTGTCGTATTGGCACGTGAGTTATCTATTAAGCAAATAGAAGATATTGGAAAGAAAACAAATGTAGAATTAGAAGCTTTTGTCGCTGGTGCACTTTGCGTTAGTTTAAGTGGACAATGCTATATGAGTAATAATGTTGGTGATCGTTCTGCCAATAGAGGTGCTTGTGGGCAACCCTGTAGATTGCCTTTTGATTTGGTAGATAATGCTGGTCAGATGTTAGCAAACCAAAAACATTTACTTTCTCTTAAAGATCTGAACTTAGAAGATTATGTACTTCCACTTGCAAGAGCTGGAGTAAAATCTTTTAAAATTGAAGGTAGATTAAAAGACGAAGCTTACGTAAAAAATATGGTAGGTAACTTCCGTAAACGTATTGACTTTGTACTAGATAAATATGGAAATGAGTTTGTAAGTGACTCTCAAGGTAAGACTATTCTAGACTTTGAACCTGCTCCTGAAAAAACATACAATAGAGGTTTTTCAGATTATTTCTATAATGATAGACACACTGAAATTGTAAACTACGATACGCCAAAAGCAATCGGAGATAAAATTGGAGTGGTTAAAGAAGTAAAAGCAAATCAATATTTAATAGATACTGATAAGACTTTAGTTCCTGGTGATGGTCTTTGCTTTTTAGATAAGCATGAAAAACTACAAGGAATGAAGGTTGAACATGTAGATAGCGACGGATGGATAAAAACATCTTTAGTAATGGGTGTTCGTGTAGGTGCAGAAATCTTTAGAAACTTTGATCAGCAATTCAATAAAGAATTAAAAGCTGAAAAAACTGTTCGTAAGATAGAAGCTGATGTTGAAATGAAATGGGAAAACAGTACGGTATCTTTAACGATTAAAGATATTTACGGTAATTCTTACACAGATAAATACAAAGAGGCGTTTGAAGTAGCTTCAAATAGAGAAAAGTCTGAAGAAAATATGACTAAATCTCTCAAAAAGTCTGGGAATACAATCTTTTTAATAAATGATGTTACTTTACCAAAAGGTAATTTACCATTTATTCCAGGAGGTCGTTTAAATCAAATGAGAAGAGATTTGATCGAAGCTTTAGAGGCAAAGAGGAATGCCGCTTATAAACAACCTGCTCGTTGGAATACAGAAATTGATGATACTTTCCCATTCCCTCAAAAAATTCAAAAATGGGATCATCATGGTAATGTATTAAATAAACTGGCAAGAGGTTTTTATGCAAAACATGGTGTTACAGAAATAGAAGAAGGTTTTGAAGGTCGAGAAGATAAAAGTAAACTACGTTTAATGACCACAAAACATTGTTTACGTTATCAAATTGGTATGTGTGACGAACATGAAACATTTGTTACTCCACCAGAAAACGTACAATTCCCTCTTTATCTTAAACAAAAGAAAAATCGTTATAAATTAAAATTCAATTGTAAAGATTGTGTAATGACGATAGATGATTCTCCAGAAGAATTAGTATAAAAAAACAAGGGTTACATCTCAATAAGAAATGTAACCCTTTTTTATGTCTAAACGATAAATAGATTATTCATCATCATCATCTGCACTATTTTTATGGAAAGTTTCATCTTCTTTGCTAGACTCTGCAATAGAGTCTCTCATAGTAGTATCTGCCTGAAGGTTTTTAAGCTTATAGTAATCCATAATACCTAAATTCCCACTTCGGAATGCTTCTGCAATTGCACGAGGCACTTCTGCTTCAGCTTCAATCACTTTAGCTCTAGACTCTTGTGTTTTTGCCTTCATTTCTTGTTCAACGGCTACAGCCATCGCTCTACGCTCTTCTGCTTTCGCTTCTGCGACTTTTAAATCAGCATCTGCTTGATCAATTTGCAGTTTAGCACCAATGTTATCTCCAATATCAATATCTGCAATATCAATAGATAGAATTTCAAAGGCTGTTCCAGAATCTAATCCTTTCTCTAATACTAAACGAGAGATTTTATCAGGATTTTCTAGTACTTCTTTATGCGATAATGAAGAACCAATAGAAGTTACAATACCCTCACCTACACGAGCAAGAATTGTTTCTTCACCAGCACCACCAACTAATTGAGCAATATTTGCACGTACAGTAACTCTTGCTTTAGCAACAAGTTGAATACCATCTTGTGCCACTGCAGATACATTAGGCGTATTAATTACTTGAGGGTTTACAGAAATCTGTACTGCCTCGAATACATCTCTACCAGCTAAATCTACTGCTGCCGCTAATTTAAACGACAAAGGAATGTTCGCTTTCTCTGCCGAAATTAAAGCTTTAATCACAGAAGGAACATGACCACCTGCAAGGTAATGAGATTCAATCTCTTCAGTTTTCAAATCTAACCCTGCTTTAGTTGCAGTAATCATTGAGTTAACGATAATTTTTGGGGGTACTTTACGTATTCTCATAGTTACTAAGCTTAGTAAACTAATTCGGACACCAGAAAAAATTGCTGTAATCCAAAGGTTGACAGGAACAAAATACATTAATGTAAAAAAGCCTGCTATACCTAGAACTAAAAATACAGCGATAATTGATAAGCTCATTTTTTAATTTTAGTTTATATTTAATCAATAATATTACTTAATCTGAAAGATAATACATAATAATGATTGTTTTGATGTCAAATATCAACTTTTTATATCTATAAATTTTACCATATTTGTGATACAATTATTTTTAAACTCATTTTAGTGGTAATTTATACCCTTCTTTAGTCAAAAATATTTCAATTAAACATTTTACTAACCATAATTAAAAGTAAATCGTGAGTAAATCAGCTTCACAAAGTCACCCTAAAGGACTTTATACTTTATTTGCAACCGAGTTCTGGGAAAGATTCAGTTACTACGGTATGCGTGGATTTTTTGTGTTATACCTTACAGCAACACTAGCAAAAGGAGGATTTGGATTAGAAAAAACCGAAGCATACAGTATCTACGGTATTTTCACAGCATTGGTATATGTAACTCCAATTATTGGAGGTATTCTAGCAGATAAGTTAATTGGGCAGAGAAAATCAATTTACGTTGGTGCTCTTCTAATGGCTATTGGTCAATTTATCATGGCAATGTCTGTAACAGATATGCATGATCTCTTTTTGACGCGTCAGATGGCATTGTACTTAGGTCTTGGCCTTCTTATTACTGGTAACGGTTTCTTTAAGCCAAACATTTCTACAATGGTTGGTGGTTTATATAGTGCAAATGATCCAAATAAGGACAACGGATTTACAATTTTCTACATGGGTATCAACTTAGGTGCTTTTGTAACAAACTTTGTAGGTGGTTCTTTAGCAGAAAATGTAGGCTGGCAATATGGCTTTATGGCTGCTGGTTTCGGTATGGTTGTCTCTACTATCTGGTTCTTCATGAGAGAAACTTCTGTAGTTAGTGGAGAAACTGGTCTTCCTGTTGGTTTACCACCAAAAGATGATCCCCACAAAAAGAATAAATTAGAGAAAAAAGACTGGACGTCAATCCTTGCTTTTGTAGTTGGTTTAACTGTTTTCTCTTATATCATTGTTCATTTTTTAATCAATGTTGATGCAGATATCATCAATACAGTTGTTGGTATTATCGGTATTGGTGGTCTAGGCTACCTTAGTTTAACAATCTATCAAAATACTGAAGGTGCAACACAATGGAGCCGTGTAGGTGTAATTTTAGCTTTAGCAATTTTCAATATCGTATTCTGGTCTGGCTTTGAGCAAGCAGGTACATCTTTTAATACTTTTGCTAATGAATATACTGATAGAAATGTAATGGGATTTGAAATTCCTGCTTCATGGTTCCAATCTATTAATGCTGTATTCATTATTATTCTAGCACCTTTATTTACAGTTATCTGGGGAAAGCTTTCTGATATGAAACTAAACCCAAGAACACCTTATAAATTTGCTTGGTCATTAGTTTTCTTAGCAATTGGATTTGGTATTATGGCAATTGCTAATGATACATACACTGCTTCGAATGCATTAATTTCTCCAATTTGGTTAGTAATGGTTTATTTCTTCCATACTGTTGGCGAGTTATGTATGTCTCCTATTGGATTATCAATGATTACTAAATTATCTCCTCCAAAAATTGTTTCAGTAATGATGGGACTTTGGATGGGATCAATTGCATTAGGTAACTTCTTTGCTGCACAGATGACTGCAATATCAGAGTATTATGAATTTGATACCTTCTACTTTATTACAGTTTATGCATTAGTGGCAGCGGCATTAGCCTTTGTTGTTTCTCCATTCTTAACAAAGATGATGAAAGGTATTCACTAAGAATATTTTTTAAAAACATACAAAAACGGGTCTCGATAATAAATTTATCGAGACCCGTTTTTTTTATTATAAATATTTTTACTTCTTCGCTACTAATTCAATCTGATGAGAAGCCTCTTCCATAAAATCAATTTCATGCTTATTCATCGGCATTCTCCTATTAAACTGAATTTTATTTTGTACAGAAAATATCTCATAGTCCCCTTTAATCATAGGAATTTGCAAAGCAACCTCGTCTAAAGCTTCTTTAGATTCGTCATATTTTTTATTTAAATAACCAATAAAGTCATATTCTTCGGTGGTCTTATTTCTGACAAATACAAAGAAACCTTGCTTTTGTATTTTTTTACTATTTGAGTAAAACACTACATTACCAATGTTTTCTCCAGCCTTTAAAGGAGCTTCAACTTCTGCTTTATGATCTTTAAAAATAACCGTATGAGTGTATGCACTAAATACTTCGGTTAAATCATGATTGATGTCTAAAAACACTTTCTGGAATTTAGCCTTGCCATTTTTCACATCGCTAATAGTATACACTGTTTCTAGGTAAGCATCGTTATCATAAAATACTCGAAGAACTTCTCCATCTTTCACAAATACGCGTGCATTTTGGACTTCACCATCTGTATGGTGCTCAAATTCTTCTTCAGAAGGCATAATTACCCATGCCTCAAACCATCCATTCTGAGGAGAGGGTAATCTTTCTGCATTTTTCTTGTAAAATTTTTTCAGATCCTCTGTACTCTCAAAATTCTGAGCAATTGTGTTATTAAAATTAGACAGAGTGAATAGAACAATAAATGAGCAAATTAGGTTTTTCATAATGATAATAGAGTTAATTAGGTCTTCCTAAAATTAACGTATTACCATTAAATAGAATAATCAAAATTGATATAAACGCTACTTAATAAAGAAGGTCTAAACTTCCCATTTTTTATCTTTATCATAAAATAAAGTACCTGATGAAACTGTTAATGGCGAATCGTAATTATTGTGATACAATTGCCCTGTTCCTAAACCGTGTGGCTTATCTACTATATAGTTAGCGGTAAATTGTGCAATTGCATTTAAGCCTATGTTTGCTTCTAAAGCAGAAGTCATCCACCAAGGAATATTTTGTTTCTCTGCAAGTTCTATCCAAGTATTAGATGCTTCTAAACCACCTACTAAAGCAGGTTTTAAAATAATATATTGAGGATTAATTGTCTCTAGTAGCTTTTGCTGTTTTGCTTTTTTTACACCTATCAGCTCTTCATCTAATGCTATTGGAATTGGTGTTTTGCTACAAAGCTCTGCCATTTCTTCCCATTGCCCTGCCCAAATTGGTTGTTCAATTGAATGTAGAGAATAGGCAGACAATCGTTTTAGCTTTTCCATTGCCTCATTAACAGCAAATGCTCCATTTGCATCTACACGTAATGTAATTTCTTCTGGAGAATATTCAGACCGTATATACTTAAGTAATTGTAGTTCGTCTTCAAAATTTAAAGCTCCTACTTTTACTTTTATACAATCAAACCCTTTGGCCAATTTTTCATCAATTTGTTGTTTCATGAAAGCTTTATCCCCCATCCAAACTAACCCATTAATAGGAATTGGTATTCCTTCATAAAAGCTATTCTTATAAATCTGTTTTTGTCCACCATTAGATAAATCCAGCAAAGCCGTTTCTAATGCAAAGAACATACTTGGATACACTTCCTTATCTAAAAAATCACTCAATGTAGCAAAAGATAAAGGCAATTTATTTATCTTTTCAAGAACAGATTGTAAGCGTTCTTCATAATCATCAAAATGATCAATACTTAATCCTCTTAAGGTATTGCACTCACCCCATCCAATTATATTCGGTTCATTTATATCATATACCGAAATTAGAAAGCAATTTTTAGAAGTGATTGCACCTCTTGATGTTTTTGCAGGGAAATTAAAATCAAGTACTCGCTTTTGATAATTAAATTGTAACATTATTTAAAGGGCTGATGCAGGTTCAGATATTTGGTATTGTTCACCTAAACGGAATTTACTTAGCTTTTCAACTAATTCTTCATCCGTATGTATTCCTTGTTTAATATTAGAAATTTTACCTATTTCTCTATCATTCTGAAAAACAATAGACTCAGGCATTTCTCCCATTTTACGTGTTTCTGGATTTCTTCTTCTTATTTTATAGATAAAAGCATCTCTTGCACCTAATAAAACTTTCTCTACTGATGCGTTATTTAGATAAGATGAATAACGTGTTTTAAAAACTCTATCCGTTGAGCTTTCATCATTAAAGTTTTCTAACTGGTACAATAAGTTTCCTCTATTTGTATCTGTAATTAGAATCTCTAATTCTGTTTCACCTCTTTCTATTAAAGCCGACTTCCCTCTTAAACTTTCCTTTGTAGAAAAATCGACAGCAATTAAGCGTTCTGTAGTTTTTAGATTGTTAGGTAAAGCAGCAAGTAATCTATGTACGCTATTGTAAGTTTCGATAGATTGTTCTTCCCCAACTAATTTCACCATTTCCTTTAATACATTCACATTATTCTCTGTGGATTGCACCAAAGCTAGAATTAGTCCAGAACCAGATTCTTGCACCGCATAAGACTTTAATGCCTTAGGATTAATTGTTACTATATGTCCAGACATATCCCAATTATTACCAGAAGAAAATGCTTCCATTTTCTGAACATTATACTTTTTAGAATTTAAAATTCGTTCAGCAATTGTCTTAGCAACCTCATCACCTAGCTTATGTTTCTCGTGTAATTTTATAAGATGAATAGTTACTGTATTTCCATATAAAGGATCTACATAAACGCCTTCAACAATCTCTTCTACATTTTTTTGAAATTGTCTAATTGATAAGCCACGTGGTAAATCAAAAGATATGTTTCTGCTAACAGTACTCTGCCTATGATTAATATCTTGATAGTAATGTAAAGATTTCACACTTTTCAATCTATAATAAGATGTATAAGGTAACTGAGAAACAAGATCTAAAGCACTCCAAGTAACTGGATAATTTTCAATTTCATCTTCTTCAACTTCCATTAACTGCTTTTGCAATTTATTGTAATTTTGAATTTCAAGATTACTCATTCTATGGTTATCCTCAATTGTCATTTTTAAAGACAATGCATCTTCAAGAGTTCTTTCTGCACCAATCATTATGTGGTACCACTTTCCACCTTCTTCAGAATTTTGAGAAATTGTATAGGGTTCTAATCCCATATCTGATACACGCTCAAATGCATTTTCTAAATTATCATATTCTCTAAAAGAGGCTATTTTAATAGAAAAAGGCTTTTCAATATCAAACTGCTCTACAGAACAACTTGCGAATAGAAAAATATATAAAGAAGAAATGAAGTACTTTGTAATAGAGATTCTCATCGAGACACAATAAGTTAAGTATATTTATGTGTGCAAAAATAGGATAATTCTATCAATTTATTGTGCAGACGCTAATATATCTTTAACAACCACCACTGAATCCATCTTATCACCATATTCAAGTTTGTGCATCACATCTAATCCTTCAACCACTTCAGCAAAAACTGTATATCTACCATCTAAGTGATGAGTAGGAACTTCTGTAAAGAAAAACTGACATGATTCAGTATCTTTCCCTGCCGATGCAATACCTAGCGATCCTTCTTTATATTCCAATAAAGAAAACTCTGAAGGGATAGAGTAAGGTAAACCACCAAAACCATCTCCACGAGGATCTCCACCCTGTGCTACAAAATTTGGCACCATTCTATGAAAGAATAAACCATCATAAAAATTTTGCTGTACAAGATCCACAAACATAGCAACAGTAGCTGGAGCTTCTTCTACTTTAAGTTGAATTGTAATCTCTCCTTGGTTAGTATATATTTTTGCTAAATGATTTTCTTTAATATGCTGAATCATTTCCCATTTCACTCCTACATTACTTTTAGGCGCAGAGTATTTATAAGGTGTTTTATTGATTGCAGCAATAGCTTTTTCTATTTCGATAACTGCTTCAACTTGTAAAGGAATCTCTAAATTATTTTTCACGCTATCCATTTGATTTACTGATGGATAATACTTCTTAAATTTAGCTACGTTTGAAGACATAAATGAACAAATAGTATAAATCTGCCCTACGTCATTTGTAAGTAATGCGTCAACTAGAATTTTATTTAATTCTTTGCCTTTTGCAGAAGAAAGTGATTTATGCTTAGCGTAATTTGCAGTAATTATTTCAATAGCCTTAGTTTTTAATGGTGTTGAGGTAGTCGTTTTCCACGTATCAAAAGCTATATTTTTCCCTATTTTTGATTCATTCATTGCTTCTAATAACAAGCATTTTTCGTATACAGAGCTTGAATTATCAAAAAGGTCTTTTGCAAAATTATATATTTCAGACTGCTTATTTCTTTCTTCCATTACAGCCTTTAAAGCTTTTGCTCTTGGATTAGGGTATTTAATTCCTTTGGCAATTTTATATACTTTTTTTGATGTATTCCACCCTAATTTTCTGTACAAAACATCCGCAGCTACAGTTGCAACAATTGGATTCTCATTCGCTAAGAAAGAAATGGTTTCATCAATTACAGTAGTATATTTTACCGCTTCCGTTGAACGGATTGCATTTATTAAAACTAAAGGAGATTTCTCCGTCGATAGAATTTTTTGTAAAGCAGTTGCACTTCCATTTGCCTTTGAAAACGCTTTAATAGCCAATGCAAAGTTTGCACGTATTAATTCATCTTCGTTGCGTCTTGCCTGATCAAAAATATTAGAACTAAAAACTTCTAAAGTATGCTCTGAATTAAGTTTCCCGAAAAAAGAGCTACACCATTCTCTTGTTTCATCATCTTCCATGCCCTCAGAAAAGCTTCTAGAATAAATTCTCATCACCTGTAAGGCAGCATCTAAAGATGTACTTTTTTGCCATATAATAGCTTTGTATAATCCTTTAACAATTCCTCTTTTAATGGGTACAGATAGGGTTACAAAACCGGTCATAAATACAATTACTCTATCCGTTGCACACATTCCTAATGCTTCGAAAAGATGTTCTACTACTTCTTCATCAGCTTCATGCATTACGATATAATTAATAAGAAAATCGTTTAATACCGGTGAAGATATTTGACCTATAGCGAAAGCTGCTGCAATTTTCAAAGAAATATTATTTTCTTCTTCTAAAATCTTTTTACAATAAGGTAAGGCTGTTGTATCTTGTATAGACCCAAATGCAATTAATGCTTCTCTTCTATATTTTAAAGAATCTGATGTTAAATATTCTGCTACTCCTAAAGTGTTTCTCTGATCTCTTAGATTATAAATATCCCTAATCTTTGAGTCTTTGAACTTATTATCAAAGTGAATTATTTTTTCTTCATTTAGGTTTTCATCTTGTGTACACGCTGATGTGAATACACATATAAACACTAGTAAAAAATTTAACTTAAAAGAGTAATTGAGTTTGCTCATTTGAATTGATTTTGATTGATTCAGTTAAAAATAACCAAAATTAATTCTCATATCAAAATTACTATTTATGAGAGCTGTAGATATAATAGCAAAAAAGAGAGATAATATCTTATTATCTGACGAGGAATTGAAGGGCTTTTTAGAAAGCTACCTTAGCGGTGAGACCACTGATTATCAAATGTCAGCCTTTTTAATGGCTGTATATTTGAACGGTCTATCGGAACATGAATTAAAGACACTTACGCAAACCATGCGAGACTCCGGTGAATTAATAAAATTAAATGGAGTTGAACGTTTTCTTATAGATAAACACAGTACAGGCGGTGTTGGAGATAAAACAAGTATTGCACTTGCTCCTCTTTTGTCTGTATTTGGTATTGGTACAGCAAAAATGTCTGGCAAAGGTTTAGGGCACACTGGCGGTACACTAGATAAGTTTGAGGCTATTCCAGGTTTTAAATTCCCAGCTACCGAAGAAGACATGGTAAAAACCATTGAACATACTGGTATTGGAATTATGGGACAAACAGAAAATGTTGTTCCTCTAGATAAAAAACTTTACGCTCTAAGAGATGTAACTGCCACTGTTAGTAGTTACCCTTTAATTGCTTCTAGTATAATGAGTAAAAAACTTGCTGTAAGAAGTGATGGTATTATCCTAGATGTAAAAGTTGGCGATGGTGCATTCATGAAAAACTTAGCTGATGCTCAAAAACTAGCCAATATTATGCGTGGTATTGGAGAAATGTTTGGTAGAAAAGTTCATATTGTTTTAAGCGGTATGGAACAACCTTTAGGTGATGGTATCGGAAATGGTTTAGAGGTTTACGAAGCAATTGAATCTTTAAAAGGCAACGGTCCAAAAGACTTCGAGAAACTTATTACCACTATTACAGGTATTGCTCTTGTACAAAAAGGAGATGTAAGTTCTATAGAAGAAGGTGTAAAGCTAGCCGAAGAAAAGCTGCATACTGGTGAAGCAGTAAAAGCATTAAGAGATTTTGTAGAAGATTGTGGTGGTGATCCATCTTATATAGAAAATCCAGAGAAATTTTTAACCGCTACATACACTTTAGACGTTAAAGCGGAACAAGATGGTTATATCGCTTCTTTAATGGCCGAGAAAGTGGGTAATTCTGCTATGCTTCTTGGTGCAGGAAGGGAAACTAAAGAAGATGAGATTGACCATGCTGTGGGTATTGTTCTAAAGAAAAAAGTAGGTGATAAAGTTTCTAAGGGTGACACTTTAGCGATCATGCATTACAATCAGAAAAATCAAAAATTAGAAGATGCAATCGCACTTCTTTCAGGTGCATATGGTTATAGTGATAGTTTAGTGAAAACACCAGAAGTTATTCTAGACATACAATAACATTAAATATAGCGGATTGATTGCTAATAAAATTTAACCAAACTCTTAAATCAAAGAGATGATTTAAGAGTTCGTCAATCAGTTCGTTAATTTGTAAGACCGCACTTTTAAAGTGTAGTCCAATTATAAAATTTATCAAAAATATATTAATAATTTTCTCATGAGTATTGCAAAATATATCGATCATACAATTTTAGCAGCCAATGCTACAGAAGCACAAATTATTCAACTTTGCAAAGAAGCAAAAGAGTATAATTTCTTCTCTGTATGTATTAATTCTGCTTATGTTCCTCTTGCAAAAGAGCATACTAATGGTTCTGATGTAGCAGTATGTTCTGTTATTGGCTTTCCTTTAGGACAAATGGATACAGCTTCTAAAGTATTCGAAGCCAAAAGTGCCGTAGCAAATGGTGCAGACGAAATTGATATGGTTATTAATGTAGGAAAAATGATTGACGGAAAAACTGATTATGTTCAGGAAGAAATTCGTCAGATCAAAGAAGCAATTGGTTCTAGAGTATTAAAAGTGATTTTAGAAACTTGTTACTTAACAAAAGAACAAATTGTTGAGGCTTCTAAATTATCTGTTGCTGCAAATGCAGATTTTGTAAAAACATCTACAGGTTTTGGAACAGCTGGTGCTTCTTATGAAGATATTCAATTGATGAAAGATGCAGTTGATGGAAAAGCAGCTTTAAAAGCTAGTGGTGGTGTTCGTGATTACGAAACTGCTCAAAAATACATTGATATGGGTGTAACTCGTTTAGGTACTTCAAGCGGTATCAAAATTATTCAAGGCGGTACTGCTGACGAAGGAAGTTACTAATCTCATTTAAAAAATATACATTTATGATTAATAGAGTTGCTTTAATCGTATTAGATAGTGTTGGTATTGGCTTTAGTAGCGATGCCGATGAATATGGAGATAGAGGTGCAAATACTCTAGGACATATTGCTGACAGTGCTGGGTTAGATATACCTAACATGCACGAAATGGGTCTTGGTAACATTGCTCCACTCCATGGTTTACCACCTATGGGAACTACTTCTGCAGCCTATGGCAAAGCAAAAGAAGTTTCTAAAGGAAAAGATACTACTACAGGACACTGGGAAATTGCTGGTCAGATTTTAGCTGAAGCATTACCTACTTACCCTAATGGTTTCTCTGCTGATATTATGGAAGCTTTTGAGAAGGCTACAGGCAAAGGTACTTTAGGTAATAAAGTTGCATCTGGAACAGCAATAATTAATGAGCTTGGAGATGAACACGTTTCAACGGGTAAATTAATTATTTACACTTCAGCTGATTCTGTTTTTCAAATTGCAGCACACGAAGAAGTTGTTCCTTTAGAAGACTTGTACCGTTACTGTGAAATTGCTAGAGAACAACTGAATGTTGGCCGTGTAATTGCTCGTCCATTTATTGGTAAAGAAGGTAATTATGAGCGAACTTCAAATCGTCATGATTATTCTTTAGAGCCTGCAGAAAATATGCTTACTAGAATTATTGCTTCTGGCAAAGATTCTATTGGTATTGGCAAAATATATGATATTTATGCGGGCAAAGGTTTTACAGATCATACCTATACAAAGAATAATACGGAAGGTATTGATAAAACTATCGAGTTTTTAAAACAAGATAATGAAGGCTTAATCTTCACTAACTTGGTAGATTTCGATATGCTATTTGGCCATAGAAGAGACCTCATTGGTTATAGAGACGCCCTTGAATATTTTGATCAAAGATTACCAGAAATCACTGCTGCTATGAAAGATGATGACATTTTGATTATCACTGCAGACCATGGTAACGACCCTATTTTTAAAGGGACTGATCATACAAGAGAACATATTCCAATTTTAGTTTTCGGTAAAAAAATCAAACCTGTAAACATTGGTTTCAGATCAACTTTTGCAGATATTGGAACTACTATTGAAGAACTTTTATTAAACGAAGCACCTACTACTGGTAGCTTTGCATCTATGATAATTTAAAAGACACATAATAACATGAGTATTCATATTGGCGCTAAGCCTGGAGATATCGCTGAGGTTGTACTTATGCCTGGCGACCCATTAAGAGCTAAATTCATTGCAGAAAATTACTTAGAAGACGCTGTTCAATATAATAACGTACGCGGAATGTTAGGTTTCACAGGTACGTATAAAGGACATAGAATCTCTGTACAAGGTTCTGGCATGGGAGTACCATCAATTGGTATTTATGCACACGAACTTGTAACAGAATTTGGTGTAAGGAAATTAATTCGTGTAGGTAGCTGTGGTTCTATGCAACCACATATTAAGCCTAGAGATTTAGTGATTGCAATGTCTGCATCTACAGACTCATCATTTAATCAAAATAGATTTGGAGGTAAAGACTACTCTCCTGCTGCAGATTTCAAAATGCTTTCAAAAGCAAATGAAGTTGCAGAAGCAAAAGGGATTGTTCCATTCAATGGTAATATTCTTTCTTCTGATGCTTTCTATGGTGACGATGCTGACGAGTGGAAAAAATGGGCTAAATATGGTGTCCTAGCTGTAGAAATGGAAACTACTGCTCTTTACACAATTGCAGCTCAATTTAACGCACGTGCTTTAACAATTCTTACTGTTAGTGATAGTTTGGTAACTGGTGAAGAACTTTCTTCTGATGACCGCCAAAATACTTTCACAGACATGATGGAAATTGCTCTAGAAACTGCAATTGCATAATTAGTGATTCTAATTTAGAGTTAAGAATCCCCATAGTCTTTTATATGTAAAGATTATGGGGATTTTCTTTTTAAACTTATACGAATTAACAGAAAATATTAAGTTGAAAAACTATATTTGCAGAAGAACAAACTTTCAAACAAATCACTCCGATGAAATATATAAAATACCTATGGACCCTATCATTATTTATTTACTTGGGTCTTAATCTTTTAGCATATATCTACTTCCCTGATAGCGGTGTAATGGTATTACATGCTACAGAAGCTTCTCAAGCAGTAATCATGAGCAAAAGTGATTTCTTTTATGCATCTATGGGTACATTATTATTTGTAGATGTTGCACTCATAATTCTTGGCGGAGGTATTTTACATTTGCCTAAACCTCTAATTCTACTTCCTAACAGAGATTTCTGGTTAAAGACAAAAGAGAATAGAGCTTTATTACTTGAAAAAACAAAAGGATGGACAAAAGGGTTAGCTACATTATTCAATCTTTTGATGCTAACAACTTTAGGTCTTATATACGGTACACAAGGTCATGACATGGATGCTATTAGAGTAGAATATTCTCCTCTTATTGTCTCTGTGCTAATTTTGATTTGGATTATCAGTATTTTTCCAATTTTCAAAAAGCCATCAATAACAGAATAGTTTATTCTGTACCTAAAAAAAAGCTGTTAATCTAATTGAAAAGATTAACAGCTTTTTTTATTAATAAGTCTCAGATGGAACGTCTCCTATCGGATTTTCAGGCAATATTGGACGCTCTTCTATTGGATGCTGAGGTACTTCTGCAATTGGATTTGCTGGTTTAGCAGGTTCATACTCAGTATTAGAAGTAGTACAAGATAACAGCCCTAAAAATGCGATAGATAATAATATTCTTTTCATAATGGTATTTTTATTTTGTTTATATACCATTTAACGTCTCATTAAAAAATCAGTTTAGATTACCACGCTCTAATATTATTCTAATATGACATATCGTTATCTCAAAATGATTTTCATAAATACATAAAAAAAGCCTTTAAGTTTCCTTAAAGGCTTTTCAAAAAATAGGCTATTTACTGCACTACTTCTTGTGTTTTATTCTTCTTTCCTTCGCAATCTTCTTTTTTACAGCTTCCGTAGAAATTTAATGAATGACTTTCTATTTCAAAATCATAAATCTCTTCAACCATCTGCTGAATTTTTTGAATACGAGGATCACAGAATTCTAAAATCTTATTACATTCTTTACAGATAAGATGGTCATGTTGTTTAAAACCATGTGCTTTTTCGTAAAGTGCTAAGTTCTTTCCGAATTGATGTTTCGTAATAAGACTACAGTCAAGTAAAAGATCTAAAGTATTGTAAACCGTAGCTCTACTAACTCTGTAATTTTTATTTTTCATGTTGATATACAAAGATTCAACATCAAAATGTCCTCCTCTACTGTATATCTCTTCCATAATTGCAAAGCGTTCAGGAGTTTTTCTTAGCTTTTTCTCCTCCAAGTACTTTACAAATATATCTTTTATCTCTTCCATTAATCTATTGTTTCTACTTCAACGGCATCTTTTAATTGGTAAATCATACCAGTGGCATCTCCATTTAATTTGAGTATACCTTTAAAAGTTACTGTTTCATCATTTACTTCTCTTGGAACATCCATAAACACTTCCATTATTGTTTCTGGTCCTGCTCCTCCACAAAAAAAGCAATTTGCAAAAGGGTAATATGATATTAACATCGAATTTTCATCATCTGTATCAATTGGTAAAACAAATCCCTTAATTGATATCTCCTTTCCTCCTAATTCTCTAACTTCTTCAGAGAAAATTGGAAAAGGAACTTTCATTTCTAATTCTTTATCAAACTTGTCTTCCCAGTCAATCTTTTGAAGTGTTAACCAGATGTCTTCTTGACTTTGAATTAGACTAAAAGAAGATAAGAAAATTGAAATAATAACTAAACTTAATAAGTTCTTCTTCATTTTATAAAAATAAGAATTCTACTTGCTTAAATTATCCCTTAATCATTATTTTTTTCTTCTGTTGGTGCACCCTCACTTTTGTTAGGAAAAGGAGGTCTATCCTGATGATTTTTACGAGGTTTCCAATGCTCTTTATTTTGGTTTGGACGTCTATCAAAACGTCCTCCACCTTGCTGTTGATTTTTAGCTTTGTTCTCAAGCATTTTTTGTTGCTTAGTAACTTGAGCTTCTTTTCTTTCTCCAGCTTCTAATTCACTTAAATCAAATTCTTCTTCACCCTCTCCAGGTTTCAGTGTTTTCTGAACCTTGATTTGGTCTTTACGATCTTGAAGTAATTGCTTTGCATTTGGACGAATCATATTAGTGATTTCACCATCACGAACTTTTACTATATCAACGGCTTGCATTAATGCTTCTCTAAAAGAAGTCTCATCTGCAACACCTTTACCAGCTATGTTATATGCTGTTCCATGATCTGGAGATGTTCTTACTATAGTTAAACCAGCAGTATAATTCACACCACTTTCAAAAGCATGTAATTTAAATGGGATAAGCCCTTGATCATGATACATACAAAGTACGCCATCATAATTTTTAAAAGCCATTGTACCAAAGAATCCATCGGCAGGGAAAGGTCCAAATACAAGGTTTCCTCTTTTCTTAAATTCTTTAACTACAGGTCCTATTACATTAATTTCTTCATCACCTAATAAGCCATCTTCTCCTGCATGCGGATTTAAACCCATAACAGCAACTTTTGGTTTAGTAATGCCAAAATCCTTTTTTAATGAATTGATTAACACCTTCAATTTAGACGTTACCACTTCTTTTGTGATTGCAGCAGAAACATCTTTTAAAGGGATATGACCTGTTACAACTCCAACTCTTAAATCTCCAGCACATAAAGTCATTAAAGTATCTCCTCCATCTGCATGGTTTTCTTGATAATACTCCGTATGCCCAGCGTGTTTAAAGTCTTCGCTTTGGATATTCGCTTTATTGATAGGTGCAGTAACTACAGCGTCAATAGTATTTGTGTTTAAATCTTCTGATGCTCTTGCAATAGATAAATAAGCACATTTTCCTGCTTCATCTGTAATCTTACCAGGTTCTAATTCTTGAACTTCAGTCCAACAGTTTACTACATTAATCTTCTGATCGTGTAAGTAACTATTGTTGTTGTACTGATGATACGTAAATTCTTCTATACCTAATATACGTTTGTACTTTGTAAGAATACGACCAGAGCCATATACAACAGGTGTACAAATGTTTGTAATTCGTTTATCCTGTAAAACCTTTACGATTACTTCGGGACCAATTCCATTGTAGTCTCCGATTGTAATACCAATACGAGGTTTGTCAGATTTTCTATTTTTAATGTCTTTCATATTATTTCCGATTGGACAATATTGTTCGTTAATCGAATACTTAGTATTTCTAATAAGTCGGTTAAATCAAAAGTAACACTTTATCAAAAAAATTATATCATATAAATACTATAATTGTCTTAAATATAAAGATAAATGTGATATCAGAGTGGTGTTATCCGATAATTCTATCATTTATTAAAACAACCTGATCACTTCTAAAGCCAATACGATATTTCAAACTTTAATATATGTTAGAATTGATATAGATTCACATAACAAATTGCAATAAATTTACATTTATTTCCAATCTTTGTCTAACCTATTGATTCTAGTATCTTTTGGGGATTTCAAACAATTATTTATGACAAAATCTTACCACTTAATTTTATTCTCTTTTCTACTATTTTTTTCTTGTATCAAGCAAGGTAAAACATCTTCTATATCTACAGAAGTATTGAGAAAAAATGCGTCTTCTTTCTTAAAAGGAGATGATATTAAGATTGAATCTTCATCAGATTTAAATTTTTATTTGTGCACTACTTTTAAAGAAATGAGCACTAATAATCCTGTTCAAAAAGTGGAATATATTTTACTTGATAATAATGGTAAGCCTACTTCAATTAAAGGAAAGTTAAACAATAGTAAAATAACTTTTAAAGACGACAAACATCTTATTATTACACAGTTTATGGGTGTCGCTACAAATACGTCAAATGTACGAAAAAAGGAAATAGATATTTACAGTATTCTAGAACCTGTTCAATAATACTATCTTATGAATAAACTTTACACAAAAATACTCCTTTTAGGTATAGTTGGTGCTGTGTTATGCAGTCTTTATTTTTATCAAAATGATAAAGGTGAAAAGACGGTATATGCATCAAAGGATATATTTAAAACTGAATATATAAAGAAGAAAAAGAAAAGAGAAAATGGTTATGCTAAAGCAGATCAACCTGATAAATTTCTTGAGGTTCTTCGTTCAATGAAAATCCGTAAGGGTGAAAAAGCCCCTCAATATAATATTGGGTATCAAGAAAAAGAACTTGCTTTAGCCAAGGTGCACGATCAAGACTATTTCTCCAATTTTAGAACTAAAGCTACTGCAGAATGGACTGAAAGAGGTCCTGCTAATGTTCCCGGACGAACACGTACATTAGTTGTAGACCAAAATGATAATACTAATACTACTTGGTTTGCAGGTTCGGTTAGTGGTGGTATATGGAAATCTACAAATAGAGGCGAAAGTTGGGATGCTAAAACAGACAACTTGCCTAACTTGTCCATTTCTCATATCGTACAATCTACAAGTAACCCGTCTACTTTTTATGCCTCTACAGGAGAAGCATTTGGTAATTTAGATGGAATTTTGGGGAATGGAATTATTAAATCTACAGATAGTGGAGAAACATGGACTTCTTTGGCCTCTACCATTGAAAATGATGATTTTCAGATTTCTAACAGAATTATAGTAGACCCTACTGACGAAAATACCTTATTAGTTTGTACATCAAAAAATCCACTCAGAACAAATAACCGCGAATCTTTTATTCTAAAGTCAATAGATGGTGGTAATTCGTGGAATAAAGTATATACAGGTAGTAATTTCATTCAGCAAATTATTGCAGACCCTACTGATTTTACTATTCAATATGCTACAATTGCTTACGTTGGTATTGTAAAATCTACAGATGCTGGTGCTACTTGGGAACAAGTTGGTAGTAATATTTTTGCTTCTGGACGGATAGAATTGGCAATATCACCTGTTAACTCCGCTTACATCTATGCTTCTATTGCAGGAAACGGCTCTAGTAGTACCGATGGCAATGTGTATGTTTCTATGGATACTGGCAGTACTTGGGAAAGAGTTGATGCCACTACAAATGAAGAATATTTAGGTGGACAAGGTTGGTATGATAATACGATCATGTGTCACCCATTCGATAAAGACATTATTTATGTTGGAGGTGTAAACTTGTGGAAATTAGAATTAACAGAAGGAACTGCTAGCTCTGGAGAGTTTACAGTTGTTTCTGATGCTTATGGAGAATATGATGGAAATAATGGTTACTCTCAAGTTTCAGGAAGTGTTGTTCACGAAGGTATTCACCCCGACCATCATTCTTTACAATATATCACAACATCTGCCAACGCATTTTATATCATAAATACAAACGATGGTGGTGTTTACTATTCTAAGTCTGGAACTAACCCAGGCGAATTAGAGGGTGATTGGACTTTTGCTGGACTTGGCTACAACACCACACAGTTTTATGGTGTTGATAAACAATCAGGGCAAGATAATTATATCGGTGGCTCGCAAGATAATGGTAGTTGGATATCTTCAAATAACCCAAACAATACCTCAAGTTATAAAAGATTTCTTCCGGGCGATGGTTTTGAAGTTGCATGGAACAGTAGTAATTCTGATTTATTATTGGGTAGTGTATATAATAATATCATTCTTAAATCTAACAATGGTGGCGATAATTATTTCACTTCTAATACAGGACTTACAGATCTTGGAGAAAGTGCACCTTTCGTTACTAAATTAGCTTACAATAAAACAGATCCAAATACTGTATATGCAGTAGGAACTTCTGGTGTGTGGAAATCTACTGATTTTGCAGACAACTGGACGTTATTACCAATTTCAGAAAAATGGATTATTAATAGTTTTATTGATGTAAAAATAGCCAATGCATCTACAGATGTTCTTTGGGCAGGTGCATATATGTCTAATGATTACAGAGTACATGTTTCTAAAGACAAAGGAAACTCTTTCACTCCTGTTGAGAATTTCTTAGTAAATGGTATTGAGATGGGACCTATTTCTGGTATTGGTACAAATGCTTTGAACCCTGCCTCTGCTTTTGTGTTGTTCTCCTTTGCACATGCTCCTAAAATTATTAGAACAAATGATTATGGAAAAACTTGGACAGAGCTTTCTGGTTTTAGCACAACAGGTGCCTCTAACAATGGCTTCCCTGATGTTGCCGTTTACGACGTAATTACAATGCCTTATAATGACGAAATTATTTGGGTGGGAACAGAAATTGGTATTTTTGAATCTACGGATGATGGAGAAAATTGGCATAAATTAGCAGGTGGTTTACCTTCCGTTTCTATTTGGGATTTAAAAATTGTAGACAATCAAGTAGTTGTTGGAACACATGGTAGAGGAATTTGGTCATTTGATTTAGCTGAAGTACCTCAACCTACAATCACAAACTTCAACGCTACAATAAACACTACTATTGTAGATTATTCAATTTCTTCTTCAATAGATTCAATTGCTATTTATAGTGATTCGGGTAGCTACCTTGTCTCTATCCCTAACACAGTAGATGCAGGTGAAAATACAATCGAAATTTCTACGGAAGAGTTAAATGGAAATACAACTATTCAATTAATCAGTTACTTGGATGGAGAAAAATATAAATCAGTTTATAAAACAATAGAATCTGTAGAATATAAAACTGCTCAAACAGAATATTACGAAGATTTCAGTACTTATTCGTCAATTAATGATTTCACAGGAGATGCATTAGTATATAATGACAATGTTGACTTTTTTGAGTTAGGTGGTTTTCATTCTGAACACGATTACTCTAATAATTTCATAAAATACGCCTACCTTAAAGTTCCTATAATAGTTGGTAGTGAGCTGTCTCATTTTGCCTACACAGATGTAGCAATGATTTCTACTGACGATGATTATGTAGCAGTTGAAGTGAGCAAAGGAGGTATTGAATGGATTAACCTCACAGGAAATTATGATGCCTCAGCAAACGATGACTGGGAGTATTATGCTAATCAAGGTTCTAATGGGGCACAAACATTAGAAGTTACACATAACTACGACTTAAAAGACACTTTTTCTGAAGGTGACACTATTCTTGTTCGTTTTAAAATGAGTTCTGATGATAGTAATCCTAACTGGGGTTGGGCAATAACAAACATCAATATTCAAAGTGATAATCCAATCTTATCTTTTGATGATAAAAAAGAGACGACCAGTATTAGAGTATACCCTACCGAAGTATTTGATAAGAAAACAACACTTGATATCTATTCTCAAAAAACTGAAAATATCAAATACAGAATCATTGATTTAATTGGTAGTACAATGCACGAAAGTGAAGAAATTCTGGTTCAGATTGGTGCTAATAAAATTCCAATAGATCTTTCTAAATTTAGAATGGGCATTTATATACTAACCGTAGAGTCTACTAATTCTCAATCATCTTATAAATTTATTATTCGATAATTGAATACTAGATCTTCTAAAAAGAAAAGCATCATTATTAAACGTAATGGTGCTTTTTTATTTTTTACACATCATATAATTATATATATAACAAACTGATAAATAGAATACTATAAAAATAGCGATTAGAATTTGTTCACAAATAACAATTGTCTAACCCATTACTAAGGTTGTCTTTTAAGTGTAAATAATGACATTCACCAAATAAAAAACAACAAGTATGAAAAGGTCAAGTATTCAAAAAATTACATTATTTTTTATAACATTTATCAGTTTAATATCATTACAATCTAATGCACAATCTAAAGCTTCTAAAAGAGATAAAGACTTTACATTAACAGCAGGTAATTCAATTAGATATAGTGCTCCATTAAAAGGTTTTGAAACAGATTTCAATTATGGTGTAGGTGTTTATTTAGATATGGATTATAAATTAACAAAAGGGTTATCGCTAAGAGGAGACTTTGGTTGGAATGTATTTAAAGGAAAAAGAGTTAGTGATTACACTATTACTCCAGATATGAATGATTGGGAATTCTCTGGTGGATTAAAATATAAACTTTCTATACTTTATGTAGAGGCTTTAGCTGGTTATAGAACTGGATTTGAATCTGTAACTTATGCACCAGGTGCAGGTATAGAAGTTGGTAATTTTAATATTGGTGCTAATTATAATATTATAGATAAAGATAGATTCGTGAGCTACAAGCTTACTTTCTTCTGGTAGAAAGAGTAATCTTTTAAGATATAGGCTAATAATAGTTGTTGCTATTATTAGCCTTTTTTTATACCCTAGGATGACAAACGTATGTTAGGTAATTTGTTTTGTTGATGTAAAAGCACGTTTTTTACAAAAAATTAGAGGTTTTCCTCACCAAATTTAAAATAATAATATGACCAACGTTAGACCTAAAAAGCATTTAGGACAACATTTTCTTGACGATATGCAAGTTGCAGACGATATAGTTAACGCAATGACGCAACACGGAGGTTACAATGAAATATTTGAAATCGGTCCGGGTATGGGAGTTTTAACCACCCGATTGATGAAAAAAGAAGGGATTAAAACTACTGTTGTAGAAATTGATTCTGAATCTGTTGTTTATCTCGAAAATGAAGTTGGCTTACCAAAAGAGCAAATTATCGAAGGTGATTTCTTAAAATTAGATATTGATAAAATTGCCCCTCACCCAGTTGGGCTTATCGGTAACTTTCCATATAATATTTCTACGCAAATCTATTTTAAAATACTTGAACACAAAGATCAGATTACTGAATGTGTGGGTATGATTCAAAAAGAAGTAGCTCAGCGTATAGCAACAAAAAAAGGTGGCAGAACTTCTGGAATCTTAACAATACTTGTTCAAGCATTTTTTGATGTAGAATACTTATTTACGGTTCCTCCAGATGTTTTTATTCCACCTCCAAAAGTAGAGTCGGCTGTAATTTCTCTAAAAAGAAACGATCGTAAAGAATTGCCTTGTAAACAAGAAACATTCTTTAAAGTAGTAAAACAAGCCTTTAGCACAAGAAGAAAAACACTTCGTAATGCTTTAAAACCTTATGGTTTACCGGCAGAAATGCTAGCTGAACCTCTATTTAATAAACGTGCTGAAGAATTATCTGTAGAAGATTTTATCGATCTCACGTTACGTATTGAAGAGACAAGAAAATAATAGAAAGCACCTCAATTGAGGTGCTTTTATTTTTTAAACAATTTTTTGTTTTATATATAAACATTGTTTAGTAATTTGGTAATCGAAAATAATATTAGCGATTTACATTACTAAAACATGACCGAAAGCAAATTACACGAACTATGGCTCAATAGCATTTCTGGTATTGGAGGTGCTACTTGCAAATTATTGATTTCTCATTTAGGCAGTGCAGAAGCTGTATTCAAAGCAAATGATAGTACACTATTAAAAATTAATGGTATTGGTGAAATAACTGCCAAATCTATTGTAGCATCACGACAAAGAATTAATGTTGCCGAAAAAGAATTAGAAAAGGTTGTCAAATCAAATGCTAGAGTACTCACCTATTTGGACGATGAATTTCCTAAAAGGCTGAAACTTCAAAAAGACGCTCCCTATCTTATCTATGTTAAAGGAAGAGCGACTGGTTTAAATTCACAAAAAAACATTGCCATTGTTGGCTCTAGAAATGCCACTGATTACGGAACTCATATCACTCAAAAAATAATAGAGAGAGTAAATCATCTTAAAGGCGTAAATATAATTAGTGGATTGGCCTATGGAATAGATATAGCGGCACATAAAGCTGCTTTAAAAAATAATATTGGAACTATTGGTGTTATGGCTAATGGTTTAAATCTTGTTTATCCTTCCATCCATAAAAATACTGCTCAACAAATGCTGACTGATAATCAAAGTGGGTTAATTACAGAAAACCCCATGGATGCACAGCCTGATGGACCAAAATTCCCTGCCAGAAACCGAATTATTGCAGCTTTAGCTGATGCTGTTATTGTTGTTCAGGCAAAGAAAAAAGGTGGAGCGTTAATAACTGCTGATATTGGTAATAGTTATCATAAAGATGTATTTGCAGTACCTGGGTTAATTACTGACCCGCTTGCAGAAGGGTGTAATAATTTGATTAAACATCATAGAGCAACTTTGTTTTCGGATGTAGATGATTTTATAAAAACAATGAATTGGGATACAACTACTCCGTCCCCTTCAAAACAAATGCATCTTTTTCAACCTCAGGATTTAGACCCTTTAGAACAAAAAGTTGCAGCATCAATTCAGAAGTCTCCACTACATATTGAAGAAATTTCTATACAATCTCAAATTCCTTTAGCTAAATTGGCATCTACATTATTACAACTCGAATTAAAAGGGGTAATAAAAATGAAACCTGGTAATATTTACACATTAAACACTTAATCTCTTGAAAATAGTAATTACTCCTAATGCTTTTAAAAATAGCCTTTCTGCAAATGAGGCCGCACAAATAATTAGAAATGCATGGTACGATATAAGACCCAAAGACACTGTAATTTCTAAACCAATAACAGATGGTGGAGAAGGTTTTTCTAAAATACTTTCTGATGAAAAAGACGGAAAGTTTATACAAATAGAAACAAAAAATGCAATTGGAGAACCTCACCTTTCTGGTTATGTAAAAATTAATAAAGCTACAGCTGTAATTGAATTAGCACAATGTTGTGGATTACAAACGCTAGCAAAAGAGAATTACAATGCTTTAGAAAGTAATACCGAAGGGTTAGGAATAGTAATAAATCAGGCACTCGAAGATGGCTGTACAGAATTTATTATTGGCTTAGGAGGCAGTGCCTCTACTGATTTAGGATTAGGTGCTTTATCTGCTCTTGGTGTAAGGTTTATTACTTTTGAAGGAAATGAGATTATACCCAATGGAAAAAATTTAGATTTAATCCAAGATATTGACTTTTCTACGTTAAGTACAAAAATTAAGGGTAAGCACTTTTACCTAGCAGTTGATGTTAAAAACATCCTTTTAGGAAATAATGGTGCTGCTAAAACTTTTGCCCCTCAAAAAGGGGCCAATAAAACTGAAGTTGATTTATTAGAATACAATCTAAGTCATGCAAGTCAGTTAATACATAGACGAACGGGCAAAGAAGTTCAACATATTGAAGGTGGCGGAGCTGCTGGAGGAACAGCTGCTGGGTTTTGGGCTTTTCTAAATGCTGAAATAATGGATGGAAGTCAATTTATTATGGAAGTACTTGGTTTACATAAAGCTATAGACAGCGCAGATTTAGTAATTACAACTGAAGGAAGATTGGATGAACAATCTTTAAAAGGCAAAGCTCCCTATGCCATTGCAAATTATGCCGAAAAAAAAGAAAAGCTCTGTATTGCTTTTGTTGGAGATAATAATGTAAATCATATAGACGATCTCCCTTTTTACGCTATTTATAGTGTAAACCCTTCCCTTGTTTCAATAGAAGAAGCGATAAATAAAACAGCTGAAAACTTAAAATATAGTATACATCAATTTGCAAAGGTGATTTCTATCACTAATAAATAGATGCGTTAACAGTTTTTAAGGCATTGAAATAATAAAATTATTAAATTTTTATCAAATTGCAGGTTAATAATGGAAAATGTATTCTATTGAAAATTACGCTGGTATTTGTTCATCTTTAGAGTATATAAAATCATTATCAATCTTGAATAAATAGAATTTCTATCTATGAAACTTTTGATTGTGTATGATCCATTTTTTAAACTTTCAATTTTCAACTTCTCCACATAATGACAAAATTCACCAAACTAATCGTTTTGATGCTTGCTACTTTTGCAAGCACGAACTTAGCCTTTGGACAAAATGAGTTCTACAACAATAACAAGTTCAAGCAACTTGATGAGGAACTTCCAACACCCAATGTATACCGTACAGGTTCAGGTGCTCCTGGCCATGAGTACTGGCAACAAAAAGCAGATTACGTAATTGAAGCATCAATTGACGAGAAATTACACAGATTAACAGGTGCTGAAACAGTTACCTATTTTAACAACTCTCCTGATGTTTTAACTTACCTATGGATACAGTTAGATCAGAACATGAGAGCTACAGATTCTGATACTTATAAGATACGTCAGAACAAAGTTGGTAAGAAAACTAATATTAATCAGTTAGCTGCAGTAGATGGCTTCCCTGATTATGATGGTGGACATAAAATCCAAAAAGTACAAGATGCTAATGGTAAAGATATTTCTTATACTATTAACAAAACAATGATGCGTTTAGACTTGCCTCAACCATTACAACCGGGTGAGCAATTTTCTTTTAGCATTGATTGGTATTATAACATTAACGACCGTCTTTTAATGGGTGGCCGTGGTGGTTACGAAACTTTTGCAGAAGATGGTAATACTATTTATACTATCACGCAGTGGTTTCCAAGAATGGCTGTTTATGATGATTTTAACGGATGGCAGCACAAACAATTCTTAGGAAATGGTGAGTTCGCTTTAGCTTTTGGCGATTATGATGTAAAAATCACAGTCCCATCTGATCATATTGTTGCCTCTACTGGTGAATTACAAAACCCTGACGATATCTTATCTGACGAAGAAAAGAAACGTTTTGAAGAAGCAAAAACAGCAGACAAACCTGTTGTAATTGTAACGCAAAAAGAAGCAGAGAAAAAAGAAAAGACAAAAGAAAGCGGAACAAAAACGTGGCACTATAAAGCTACTAATGTTAGAGATTTTGCCTTCGGTTCTTCTCGTAAATTTATCTGGGATGCAATGGGTGTAGATATTAATGGCAAAACTGTAATGGCAATGTCTTACTACCCTAAAGAAGCAAACCCTTTATATGGTCAGTATTCTACAGAAGCAGTTGCACATACTTTAGAAGTATACTCTAAGCATACAATTGACTACCCTTATCCGGTAGCGATCTCAGTTGAGGCATCAAACGGTATGGAATACCCAATGATCTGTTTTAACTATGGTCGTCCAGAAAAAGATGGTACGTATTCTCCTCGTATTAAATACGGAATGATTTCAGTAATTATTCATGAGGTGGGACATAACTTCTTCCCTATGATTATCAACTCTGATGAACGTCAGTGGACTTGGATGGATGAAGGTTTAAACACTTTCTGTCAGTATTTAGCAGAACAAGAATGGGAAGAAAACTATCCTTCTCGTCGTGGACCTGCTGAAAATATTGTCAATTACATGAAAGGTGAAAAGAACAACATTTCTCCTATCATGACAAATTCAGAATCGATCAAACAATTTGGTAATAACGCTTACGGAAAACCTGCAACAGCATTAAATATTCTAAGAGAGACAATCATGGGTCGTGAACTTTTTGATTATGCTTTTAAAGAATACGCTCAAAGATGGGCATTTAAACACCCTAAGCCTGCAGATTTCTACCGTACAATGGAAGATGCTTCTGCAGTAGATTTAGATTGGTTCTGGAGAGGTTGGTTCTTTACTACTGAAGCTGTAGATATAGCTATCGAAGATGTAGAATACAAAGAACTTGATACGCAAGACCCTAAAGTTGAAGAGAAAAAACGTAAAGGTGAAAGAGATAACCAACCAAAAGATATCACTTCGATTCATAACGAAGAGGTTAATCTTGGAAGAAGAGTTGATCGTAAACCTGAATTAAAAGATTTCTACAATTCTTATGATGAGTTAGATGCTGACTATGAAGATTACGAAGCATATAAGAAATATCAAAAAGGATTAAATAGTAATGATAAAGCATGGATTGCTGCTAAAAAATATGTTTATCAAGTTAAATTCAAAAATATTGGCGGTTTAGTAATGCCTATTATTATTGAGTTACAATACGAAGATGGAACATCTGATAAGAAGTATATTCCTGCTGAAATTTGGAAAATGGACGACGAAGTTGTTTCTAAAGTATTTGTTTGTGACAAGCCTGTTGCTCAATTAGTAGTAGACCCTAATAGAGAAACTGCAGATATTGACACGGAAAACAATTACTTCCCTAGACAAACTCAAATCAGTAGATTCCAGCTTTATAAATCAGGTGCTAGTCAACCAAGAACGTATGATAGCGGTCAGTTGAACCCGATGCAAAAAGCAAAGAAAAATAAAAAGTAATTCTTGTCTTATCGGCTCACTAATTTAAGTGGGCCGATTTTATTTAGAAACATAATGAGATTAACATTACTAACCACTTCACTCTTATTTATTGGACTTTCTCAATTGTCTTTTGGGCAAAAAGAGGCATACAATAACAACAAGTTCAAACAACTTGATCAAGAACTTCCAACGCCAAATGCTTACCGCACTGGTTCTGGAGCACCAGGTCATGAATATTGGCAACAAAAAGCAGATTATGTAATCAATGCTTCTTTAGATGAAACTATTCATCAATTAAAAGGAGAGGAAAAAATTACATACACCAACAACTCCCCTAATACATTAAAGTACTTGTGGATTCAGTTGGATCAAAATATGAGAGCTAAGGACTCTAACACTTATAAGATCCAACAAAACAAAATCAAAGACAAAGTATCTCCTAATGGCATTCAAAGCATTGAAGGTTATCCTGAGTATGATGGAGGACATAAAATTGAAGCCGTAACAGATAAAAATGGCAACCCAATTCCTTTCATCATAAATCAAACAATGATGAGAGTTGATATTGCTTCACCTCTTCTTCCTACAGAAACTGTAGAAGTAAATATCAAATGGCATTTTAATATTAATGACAGAACACTTATGGGTGGTCGTGGTGGTTACGAAAGTTTTGCGGATGGCAATTCTCTTTATACAATTACGCAATGGTATCCAAGAATGGCTGTTTATGATGATGTAAATGGTTGGCAAAACAAACAGTTTCTTGGTAATGGAGAATTTGCACTAACTTTTGGCGATTATGATGTTAAACTAACTGTGCCAGCAGATCATATTGTAGCTGCAACAGGTGTTTTACAAGATTCTTCAATTCTTAGTGAGAAGCAATTAGAGCGCATTCAAAAAGCCAAATTTGCAGAAAAACCTGTAGAAATTGTTACGCATAAAGAAGCAATCAAAAACGAAAAGAAAAAAGATAAAGGCACAAAAACATGGCATTACAAAGCCGAAAATGTAAGAGACTTTGCACTTGGTAGTTCTAGAAAATTTATCTGGGATGCAATGGGTGTAGAAGTTGATGGCAAAAGAGTGATGGCAATGTCTTATTACCCTAAAGAAGCATATGAACTGTACAATAGGTATTCTACAGAAGCTGTTGCACATACTTTAGAGGTATATTCTAAATTTACATTTACTTACCCTTACCCTGTTGCTATTTCTGTTGAAGCAGACAATGGAATGGAATATCCAATGATCTGTTTTAATTATGGTCGTGTAGACGAAAAAGGTCATTATTCTAAACGTACTAAGTACGGTATGCTTTCTGTAATTATTCATGAAGTTGGTCATAATTACTTTCCTATGATTGTAAACTCTGATGAACGCCAATGGACTTGGATGGATGAAGGATTAAACTCTTTCTTACAATTTTTAGCAGAGCAAGAATGGGAAGAAGGTTACCCCTCTATGGAAGGTTTCCCTGAGTTAATTACAGATTACATGAAAGGTAATCCTGATAATATTTCGCCAATTATGACAAATTCTGAATCAATTCATCAATTTGGTTATAATGCTTACTCTAAACCTGCCACTGCTCTTAATATTTTAAGAGAGACAGTTATGGGGAGAGAACTTTTTGATTATGCCTTTAAAGAGTATGCAAAAAGATGGAAATTTAAACACCCTACTCCTGCTGATTTCTTTAGAACAATGGAAGATGCTTCTGGTGTAGATTTAGATTGGTTCTGGAGAGGATGGTTTTATACTATTGAACCTTGTGATATTAGTATAAAAAATGTTCAGTTTGAAGATTTCAATACGCAAGACCCTTCTATTGAAGAGCCTAAGAGAAAATCAGAAAGAGATGAGCAGCCGCTTACAATAACGGAAATTCATAACACTGAAGAAAACCTTCCAAGACGAATAGATCGTAAACCTGAATTAAAAGATTTTTACAACACCTATGATCCTCTTGATGTTTCTAAAGAAGAAACGGAAAAGTACAAACGTTATTCATCTTCTTTAAACGAAAATGATAAACAGTGGATTAAAGAAGGACATTTTGTATATCAGGTAGATTTTGAAAATGTTGGCGGTTTAGTAATGCCTATTATTATTGAACTTCAATATGCTGATGGATCAAAAGATAAAAAATACATCCCAGCTGAAATCTGGAAAAAAGACGACAAGGTAGTTTCTAAAGTATTTGTTTGTGATAAAGCAATAAAACAATTCGTTTTAGATCCTAATAGAGAAACTGCGGATATTGATACGTTCAATAATTACTTCCCTAGAAAAGAAAATACTAGTCGCTTTAAATTATATAAGGCAAATCATTAATTCTTTTCAGCACTTGCTGCTACGAATACTAATGAACTAGTAGATTAAATACAGACTCATTCAATTAATTTTGGGTGAGTCTTTTTTCTTTTATAAATTGATATAATCATTCATCAAATTGTCTGGTAAATAGACAACCATAAGTAATTGAGTAACCAACATGAATAATAAAGAAATTGCTAAGATGCTTAGCGAACAAGTAGTTAAACTTGGAAGTAAATTTTCAGAAAAAGGGTTTTGGAATAAGGTGGGTAGATTTGCAAAAAAAGCAGGTCTTAAATTATCATTTTATGCAACAACATTATATTATACAATGATAGATGAAGATACACCAAATGCTTCTAAATTATTAATAATGGGTGCCTTGGGTTATTTTATTATGCCCCTAGATTTAATACCTGATATAGCTCCTGGTATTGGTTTTACAGACGATTTAGCGGCTTTAACTACTGCTTTTGTGAATGTTGCAATGCACATTAAACAGGAACATAAAGAGAATGCACTATTCCAATTACAAAAATTATTTGGCAACGATCTAACGCTTGAGGAAGTAGAATTATAAGTAATTCTATTTATGTACTATTTCATAGGTACATGTATTCTTATACAAATTGTGTGTTTTTATTCCTTAATTTTTCAAGTTCATTGACTAACATTTTTTCATGAAGAATTAGTAGAATTTCATAAAAAGAACCGTTAAAATCTTCACTCGTTTAAGCAGAGCGAGTTTTGAAGATTTTAGGTAGATATTATGAATTTTTTGCTTCGTTTTTATTTCAAGACAAAATGAAGACGAAGTTACATCAACGTAGCAAACACAGTATTATAACTCCATTCATACCCTTTATCTGCAATAGCTGTCACGATTTTAGCTTTATGACTTTCAAGAAATTTTGGTTTTAAACGCGTATCAATATTTGTCATTTGAGCTACTATCCCACCAAAAGAAACGGCTCTAGCAGATTTACGCAGATTGCTTCCTAGAATTTCAATCATTCTTAATAATAACCTCTCTTCTAAAGGCAATGAAGTATCTAGCTCCTTAATTACCTCTTTCTTTTTAATAACAACAGCTTCCATACTTTTTTCTTTATTGCTTGTAGAAACTACAGTCATTTCTACCTGTTGTTTATCACTCTTAACTCCAATTATATCGGTAATAGCGTAATTTGAAGTAATGGTATCAGCATCTCTCGCTAATCCACTTGTATAATTTTTTTCAACAGTTATTAAACCGAGTTTTAGCAACTTTCTTTTAGCTCTGCTGATTACAGATAAAGAAACGTTCAATTCGTCTGCCACAGCATTATTGGGTTCTGCAAAAGGAGAGTTTAGAATGTAATATTGAAATACAATAGCTTCTGTAGGGTTTAAATCTCCTTCTCGAATATAATCAAAAATAGATTTCATATTTATTATACGTTTTAGGTTGTGTCAAATTCGAGTAGAGTAAATATAAAGAATTAATAAATAATTTAAAACATCTTAAATAGTAGCCAATAACACTTTACAACGCTTAATCTTTCATAAGATAAATTAAATACTAGTTAAGACTTAAACTGTTTTCAAATGTTTAAGTATAATTTACATTATAAACTTAATTTTATTTTTGAAAACGCAATTAACCAAACAATCAAATGAAAAACCTGAGTTCAAAAATACTATCTGCAATTGCTATGTTAGCATTGCTGATAGGTTGTAACCCTCAAGGTCCAGAGAAAGCATCTGATTATGATGTAGTTATTACAAACTATGACAAAAGTGCTGAATTTGGCAACATTACTACTTTTGGTATGCCTTGGAAAGTTACGCATGTAGGCGACACAACCGAAAGTGAAAATTCGGAAATGGACCTCGTAATCTTAAACACGACAAAAGCTGAATTGGAGAAAATGAATTACCGTTATCTCCCAGAAACTTCTACAGAAAAACCAGATGTAGTAGCATTATGTTATGCTGTAACAACAACTACGGTACATTCTTGGTGGAATTGGTGGGGAGGTTACCCAGGTTGGGGATATCCTAGCTATCCGGGTTACCCATGGTATCCTTACCCTGTACAAGGTATTTATGCCTATCAAAAAGGTACTATCATGATCGAGTTGGCAAATAATACGCCTACGCATTTACCTGCTGCAGAATCTGATAGTGTGCTCATACCAATTATTTGGGAAGGCGTAACAAATGGCTTTACAACAAATTCACAAAACGAAATGATGAGGGCTGAAAAGAACATTCAACAAATGTTTGTTCAATCTCCTTATTTAATGTCTAATTCTTCAAATTAATCATGATGAAAAAAATACTTTCAATAGTGATCACTCTTGTTGGGTTAACAGCAGGAACATCTTTTGCACAAACAAATATTATAGGTCTATCCTACTCTATGGCGGCTCCAATGGGAAGCACTTCCGACTTTATTGGAGAAAATAGTTTTAGAGGTGGAACATTTGATTATAGACACTTTGTAAACCCAAATATGAGTATTGGTTTTAGTGTTGGTTACCAAAGGTTTTATCAAAGTAAAGGATATACCACTGCACCAACGCCAGGTAGTGATGGTCATATCTCAGGTGAAAATTATTCTTACATAGATGAGTTTCCATTAATGGCTACTTTCCATTATTACTTTGGTCAAGAAGGTGGAATTAGACCGTATGTTGGTGGCGGTATCGGTGCTGCTCATTTTGAGTATACAGACCAGATTGGCTCTATTGGTTATGTTAGTAAGCAATGGCATTTTAACATTGCTCCAGAAGTAGGTGTTTTAGTCCCTCTGGGTATAAATACTTATCTAATGAGTAGTATAAAATATAATTATGCCGCTCCTGCAGGAGGAATTGATGCACAACAATATTGTAGTTTCAATATCGGAATTGCATTTGATATGTAGAAATACATATTTTATAAAAAATTATGCTCTGGTAAAGTATAATAAATTCGGGAGGTTAACGTGTATGCGTTAGCCTCTTTTTTTATTAATTAAACCAGAATAATGTACTCCATTACACTCAAAACTACTTAAAAGTCAATTAATAACTCTTTTTTTAGACAAGCCTAAAAATTTATTTATATTTGTATAATTAAGGTATCAAACAATTGATCATTTAGTACTAGAAATAGATTTTCTAATTTCTTAAATAAATACGGATCAATTATATACCAAGTATCTAAAAATAGCAATGCTATTCTAATGAAAAGATTATTTAAATGGCTTGGAAGTTTATCTAACAACAAGCTTAGTATAAATATTATTAAAGAAGATCTATTAAAAACGCTTTTCAAAAACGAAGAGGTTCTTTCTACTAGTACTTCTTTATCTTTAGGAAATCAACTTGAATATACCAATGAACAGATTTCTGAAGCGCTAGGTTTATTAATTGAAGATGCTAAAATTAGCACAAACAATGGTACATATCAATTACAAGATAGTGGAACCCAAGATGCTCTTCAACTTATAAGAAGGCATCGCCTTTATGAAAAATATTTAGCCGAAAAAACAGGGTTTTCTAAAGTAAACTGGCATAGAAAAGCAGAAGAAATGGAACATCATTTATCAAATGATGAAGTCGAAAAAATGGCGAAAGAACTAGGTAATCCTCGTTTTGACCCTCATGGAGACCCTATTCCAACTAGAGAAGGTATTCTTCCTAAATTAAAAGGAATACCTCTTTCTGATGTAAAACATAATGCCATTGTAAAGATTCTTCATATTGAAGATGAACCAAGAGCTGTTTATAAAGAGTTAATTACAAAAGGAATTCACATTGGCTCAATCATGGCTGTAAATTTAACAACCTCTGTGTATTCAACAGAAGGTCATGGACATCATTTCTCTAAAGATGAAATGAAGAACATTACAGTTTTAGTGATAGAAGAAACAGAAGATATTCCTAAAGGCGTAGTTAGGCTTACAACCTTAAAACTTGGTGAAAAGGCAGTAATTACTGGGTTATCGCAAGAATGTAGAGGAGCGAATAGAAGAAGGCTTCTTGATTTAGGTTTTGTAAAAGGTTCAAAAATTAAAATTAATATGATCAGTCCCCTATCTGATCCTAAAGCATTTTTAATAAGAGAAACACTTATTGCTTTAAGAAAAGAACAAACAGACATGATCTTAATTAAGAAAATAGATGCAGAATAAATCACAATCACCGTGTGGAACTTGTGGTCAGAATCCGCAAAGTAAATTAAAGAAATTAGGTGTAGATGTAGACAATACTGATTACGTAGTGGCATTGGCAGGAAACCCAAACACTGGTAAAAGTACTGTTTTTAATAGTCTTACAGGTTTAAAACAACATACTGGTAACTGGCCAGGTAAAACTGTGGGTAGAGCCGAAGGTGGTTTTATCTATGCTGATAGTAGTTTTAAAATAATAGACCTACCAGGCACCTATTCTCTTATGTCTACTTCTGAAGACGAAGAAATTGCACGAAATTTTATTCTTTTCGGTAAACCTGATGTTACCATTATTGTTGTTGATGCAGGTCGATTAGAAAGAAATTTAAACCTCGCTCTTCAAATTCTTGAAATTACAGACAAGGCTGTTCTTTGCCTCAATTTAATTGATGAAGCAGAAAGACATAACATTAAGGTAGATCAAAGAACATTATCTAAAGACTTAGGTATACCTGTTGTTGCCACAAGTGCTTTAAGAGGTATCGGTATACCAGAACTACTTAAAACAGTAGATGATGTGGCAAAAGGTAAAATTATTTGCAAACCGCATCGCATTAAAAATGTCCCGAAAGAAATTGATTCAAGAGTAAAGAAAATTCAAGAATCAATAGAAAAAATATACCCAGGTATTCCAAATAGTAGATGGATTGCTTTCCGATTATTGGATGGTGATGAAGATATTATTAAGGCAATAAAAGAGGGTGAATTTATTAACAATAAGTAAGAATGGATAAGAATAAAGCTATCGATGACTTATTATCTGATGCAGCAGAAACCCGTTGGGAAATAGGTCAGGATTTTCACGATAAATTATCTGAAAGTATATATGCCAATGCTGCCACAATTGCAGATAGTAATGTTATCAAAACCGGCGAAAAAGAAAACTTCAATCTAGACAGAGCAATCGATAGAGTTGTAACAAGTCCTATATGGGGTTTTCCAATAATGTTTTTTGTATTGGCCATTGTATTATGGTTAACAATAATAGGCTCAAATTATCCCTCTCAATTTTTAGCGTATATACTTTTAGACAATGTCTATGAAGTTTTAAGAACAGCGGTTTTAAATAGTGGCATGCCTTGGTGGTTAGGTGGGTTTCTTGTAGATGGCGTTTTTCTATCTTTAGCATGGGTAATTTCAGTAATGTTACCTCCTATGGCTATATTTTTCCCACTATTTACCATTCTCGAAGATCTTGGTTATTTACCAAGAATTGCTTTTAACCTCGATGCTCTTTTTAAAAAATCTGGCGCTCATGGTAAACAGGCACTTACAATGAGTATGGGTTTTGGATGTAATGCTGCAGGCGTTGTTGCTACAAGAATTATTGATAGTCCAAGAGAAAGGTTAATTGCAATTATCACAAATAATTTTTCTTTGTGTAATGGGCGTTGGCCTACGCAAATATTATTGGCTACCATCTTTATTGGTGCTGTAGTACCAGATAGTTACAAAAACTTAGTATCTACTATTTCGGTTATTGGAGTTGCAGTTTTAGGGATTGGGCTAACTTTTATGGTTTCTTATTTCCTATCACATACGATGCTTAAAGGTGAAGTTTCTTCTTTTACATTAGAACTCCCTCCATATAGAAAACCAAGAATATTACAAACAATATACACCTCACTTATTGATAGAACTTTAATTGTTCTTTGGAGAGCTTGTCTATTTGCAGCTCCAGCAGGTGCAATTATTTGGCTTGTATGTAATGTAAATGTGGGAGAAAATTCTATCGCAACTTGGTTAATAGACTTCTTCGATCCATTTGGTTTAATGATTGGTTTAAACGGTGTAATTATTTTAGCTTATATATTGGCTATCCCTGCCAACGAGGTTGTTATACCAACAATTTTAATGCTTACGGTTATGACATCTAGCATTACTGGTTTTGGCTCTGGAGATGGCGTAATGTTCGAATTAGACTCTATGAGCAATACGCACGATGTATTAATTGCTGGTGGTTGGACACTTTTAACGGCTATTAATGTAATGTTGTTTAGTCTTATTCATAACCCCTGTAGCACCACAATTTACACCATATACAAAGAAACGGGTAGTAAACGTTGGACAACAGTTGCTTCAATTCTCCCTGTAATTATGGGGTTAGTTGTTTGTTTTGTTGTTGCTCAAATCTATAATTTCTTTTAAAAGATTCATGACTGTTTTTTACTTATTCCCCTCTCAATAAAGGAGGATTGTAATTGACTTTGACTTTTTTGTTTCGCTTTTGTGTAAAACCTAAAATGAAGAAGAAATAAGGTTTTAGTTTGATAAGCTATAAAGTTTTAAAAAAGCCTTGTTAAGATAGTATAGAAGAAGCTTTAAGAAATAGAGAGGTTGTATTGAATTCCTAAGAAGGAGTTTCAATACAACCTTTTTCTTTTATAAAATCTAAATACTTATTGTATTTTTGTAGATTACTTATCAAGTAGTGATTGATAAAAACATAAAATATTTTATGATGAATCTTATAAAAGTTGCGGGTGCCGAGTTAAATCAAACTCCTTTAGATTGGTACAACAACTATCAAAATATATTAACGGCAATTCAAACGGCCAAAAAAGATAAAGTAAGCATTTTATGTCTTCCAGAGTTATGCTTAACTGGCTATGGTTGCGAAGATGCCTTTTATGCCCCTAATACAGAAGAACAAGCCTTAGAATTATTAGGTAATTTACTACCAGAAACAAAGGGTATTGTTGTCTCGGTTGGACTTCCATTAAGACATCAAAATAAATTATATAATACAGTTGCTTTAATTGCTAATGGTAAAATACTTGGCTTTGTAGCTAAAAAACATCTAGCAGGAAATGGCATCCATTACGAACCAAGATGGTTTACACCTTGGGAAGAAGGTGAAGTATCTTCCATTTCTTTCTCTGATGAGGTAAATGATAAATTGAATAGTAACTCCTTCCCTTTTGGAGATTTATTATTTGATGTTAAAGGTGTAAGAATTGGTTTTGAAATCTGTGAAGATGCATGGGTTGCCAATAGGCCGGGAAGATCTTTATATAAAAAAGGAGTTGATATAATTTTAAACCCTAGCGCAAGTCATTTTGCATTTGATAAGCTTGATGTACGTAAGCGTTTTGTATTAGAAGGCTCTCGTGCTTTTGGAGTAGGTTACATTTACGCTAATTTACTAGGAAACGAATCTGGCAGGGCTATTTATGATGGAGGTGTTATGATTGCTCTTTCAGGAAAATTACTTGCCATAAGTAAGCGTTTTTCTTTCAAAAACTGTAAAGTAACTACGGCTACATTAGATATTGATATTGCTCGTTTGGCACAAATTCAAAGCCATACATCAAATATTGGAGTAGCACAGATAGAAGTCATTCATTCAAGTTTTGATATTCCTAGAACAATCCCTGAAAAACATTCTCCTGTTGAAGCAAGTTGGGAACATTCTCAATTTATAAAAGAAGAAGAATTTGGGAGAGCCGTTGCGTTGGGTCTTTTTGATTATATGCGAAAAAGCTATTCTAAAGGTTTTGTTGTCTCTTTAAGTGGTGGAGCAGATTCTTCTGCAATTGTTACTTTAATCCATTTAATGATTGAAATGGGTAGTGAAGATTTAGGGTTAGAGAATTTTAAAGCTAAACTAAATTACTTTACTGCATTAACACCTTGTACTACTACAAAAGAAGTTTGTCATCAGGTACTCACTACGGCGTACCAGCCTACAGAAAATAGTGGAGATGTTACCTTTAATGCCGCAAAATTTTTAGCTGAAGCTGTTGGTGCAAAATTTTTCAATGTAGATGTAAACCCTATGTTTAAAGGGTATGTCAACGCCATTGAGACATCAATAGAAAGAAAGTTAACCTGGGAACAAGACGATATTACATTACAAAATATACAAGCAAGAGTACGTGCCCCTTCGGTATGGATGCTCGCAAATATTAATGGTGCGTTGTTATTATCTACGTCTAATAGATCTGAAGCAGCCGTTGGTTATGCCACTATGGATGGTGATACAAGCGGTGGTTTAAGCCCTATTGCTGGAATTGATAAGAACTACTTAAGAAGTTGGTTAAGATGGATGGAAACAAATGGTGTCGACAATAAATGGAATATACCTGCTTTGTCGTATGTAAATGATCAGCAACCAACTGCAGAGCTTCGTCCAAAAGATTCTAAACAGACGGACGAAGGTGATTTAATGCCTTACGATGTGCTTGAAGAAATTGAAAAGTTAGCCATTAGAGATAAAAAATCGCCAAAAGAGTGTTTGGAATTTTTAAAAGCTACACACCCTGAAACTTCATCAGATAGTATTAAAGCATGGATTACTAAGTTCTTTAGGTTATGGAGTAGAAATCAATGGAAAAGAGAACGATACGCTCCTTCTTTTCATTTAGATGACAAAAATTTAGACCCTAAAACATGGTGTAGATTCCCTATTTTAAGTGGAAGTTTTGCAAAAGAATTAGCAGAAATGTAAAAACCCACATAGGTTATTTATTATATAGTGATCAAAAAAAGGATCTATGAAATTTGAACTTCATAGATCCTTTTTTTACTATCTGTATTTGAAATTAGATGTCCTAGGACTCATGTCAACTTCAAAATGGTGCTTATACTTAACATCTGAAGACTACAGCTACTTTATTTTTTTTATTAAAATTAGTTATTCATCTTCATATTTTCGTTTCAATACTTCATTCATAATAAAAGCATCTTTTAACCTTGAAGGGGAACTAAATAATGAAGTCACTTTTTTCTTCTTAGGTTTAGATTTTCGTGATTTCACTTTTTTAGCTTTTACTTGTTCATCAACATTCTTTTCGTCAGAAGCATAATCGTCGTTCCAATCATACGTATCTTCTTCCTCATCCTCTTCGTAATAATCGTTTCTACCCGATACGTTTTCAGGACTATATTGATCTAATTCTTCTCCTAGCCTTTTCTCTGTTCTTTCTTTATCTAAAGGATTTAAATCTCTTTGTGACTCCGTAATTTTAGAAGGGTCTGCTAATATTTTTAATAAATCTGTAAAAGATTGAGGTTTTTGAGTTACTGTATTTTGTTCCGGTTCATCCTGATAGGAAGTATCGTAATTCTTATCGTTTTTTGGAGGTAGTACAGTCTCGCTATTTATATGCTCACTTACTTTATTTTTCTTGCTTTTTTTGCCAAGATTAGAAAGAAACCAATAAACTAATATACCGAATATTGAAATTGCTATTTCCTGAATACTGTCCATGAAGCTTTGTTCTTATTGATTTTAATTAATAGACTTTACCTATTGTTAATTTAATATGTAAGAAGTAATTAAAGCCTACTTCCTACTTATTCTTTTAAAGATACATAGTTTACTAGAAAAAGTAATAACTAAAATTCCTCTATTTCTACTTTTAGAATAAATTTAACGGTGTATTCTAATTAATATGTGATGGTTCATTACATTTTGAGCATTTTAATTATAATTTTGATCAAAATATTTTTTGTAGGATAGTAATCTATTAATTTCGAAAAAATTAAATCAAACAAGCAACATGAGTATAGTATTCTGGGTAATCGTTATTGGAGGATTTGCGCTTACATTGTTTATTCTATCAAAAACTAGTAAAAAGAAAAAAGCCAACTTACTTGAAAAACAAAAGGAAGAAACAAACAATTATGATAGGTACATGAGTAGATTTGATGATCCTTCAGTTTTATCAAAATTAGATACTCAACTCTGTAGTGTTGCAGGTACGCGTTACGCAAATGATGACACAGGTGAAAACAGACAAGATATTTTGAAAGATTCCAAAGTAGGTGATCTTCTTATGCTTTTACCTGATGAACTAAATAGATACGACGACGCTGCCATTAAAGTCGTTCGGTTAAACGGAAAACAAATTGGTTTTTTAGATATGGATATATCTGTAGAAATAAAATCAAGATTAATGAGTGGGTCTCCTGTTGAAGCTAGAATTAAACGCTTATTAAAAAAAGGAAGTGTAATTGAAGCTGAGATCGAACTCCAACGTTATAGCCGTAAAATTAAGAAATAGGCAACCTAAAAATTAGAAAAATCAACTCATCGATAATCATATAATTTCAAAAAAATGAAAAACATCTTTAATAATGTCATCTGGGTAGCATTAATTGCTATTGCAGCATCTTGTGGAACTTCTTCTAATAAAACAGAGAAATCATCTACAACTAAAACAGAAGCTACAGAAGCTCATTCGCATACACATTATTCTTATGATCCTGCAGCTACTGTAGTATCTTTTACCGCTTTCAAAACAACTGATAAAGTTGGTGTAAACGGAAAATTTGAGAAGTTTGATGTAAAAACTCAAACTACAGAAGTAGAGAACGCAATTGATATCCTAAATGGTTTATCGTTCTCTATTCCTGTAAATTCTGTGGAAACAAACGACAAAAGTAGAAATGGCAAAATTGTAAAATACTTCTTTGGTACTTTAGCAAATACAGCTGATATTACTGGTGTAGTAAAAAGCGTAAATGCAGGTAAAGCTCTTGTCGCAATTACTATGAACGGTATTACAAAAGACGTAGAATTAACTGCTAAAGCTGATAAGAACGTTGTTGTTCTTAAAGGTGTAATTGACGTAGTAAATTGGAACGGAATGGATGCAATCAATGCATTAAATAAAATTTGCTATGATTTACATAAAGGTGCTGATGGCAAAAGTAAATTATGGTCTGATGTAGATTTATTTATCAAAGCTAAATTAGCAACAAAGTAAATAACCTACTCTTTTTGTATAAAGGCTTCTTTTCATGTAAAGGAAGCCTTTTTTTAGTGGCTTTTTTTCATGTGTTTCCATCGAAAACACACTATTACTAACGCATAGAATAAAGCTCCTCCTATTAATATCCCCCAATCCCATAAAACATAAGGACGCTCACTTAATAGGTTTCGAATGGTAACAATCACCCCCACTATACACACCAATTCCAACATAAATAAAGGCCATAAGGAAAAGTCTTTAAATGATTGAATAGTAGCGGACAAATCAAAATAAACTAAACCTAACCATACTAAATGGGCTAAACCAAAAAATGAAATAAATAACCATATAAACAAATGCACATTCATTTCTATAGTCTCCGTTAATTGAATTTCCTTAAAAAGGAATGGTAAATCTTTTACAAAATACCCTTCTTCACCAGTTATTGCATCCAATAAAAAATGTGACCCTATACCTATTAATAATGATACTAAAATGGCCCAAAAAGGATACTTATTCCCACGAAAATCTACTTTAAACCGAATTGGTGAAACCTTATTTAAGATTGGCTTAAAAAGGTACTTAGTAATATAATAAACCAAAATCCCAATTGGTAGATCAAAAGTGAGAATCCCTAATAGTGAATGTCCAACTTTTGCACTTGGTTCCATAATAAAAAAATGCTCAAAATCAGGTATCATACTCCCTATTACCATAGCGGAAATTGATAATACATGGTGGTAACGTATTAAAGGTAGTATAGCACTTGGGTGAGCAAAAGTGATTGGCATAAATCTGATAATAAGTAGGTTACAATAGCCTAATATAGAAATTCTACTTACTTATATCAATAATTATTTAATAGTATCCCTCAAAATGTGATATTTCCAATGGACTGATGTGATAACACAAATTAAAAATTATTAAAATTTAAGTCCTTCTACTTTTTCTAAAACAAAATCCATCTTTTTATGCATTTCCCATTCAACAGGAATCCAATTTAAAGCTGTTTTTTTCTCCATTCTTCTAAACCAAGTCATCTGACGTTTTGAAAATTGTTGGATTGATTTTAACAACACAGTACGCATTTCATCATAAGAACACTCACCTAATAAATACTCGGTAATATGACGGTATTCAAGGCCATAGCTTCTTAATTTCTTATCGTCAATATCTTTTAATAATGCTGCTACTTCTTCTATCATCCCCTCATTTAAACGTTCATCTAAACGTTTTTCAATCTTATTCCAACGTGTTTCTTTATCAATAGAAAGTGCAAAATTGTAAGTAGGTAATTCTTTAAAATTGATAGGATGATATTCAGTTTGCGGTTTATATTTAAGGAAATGTTCAATCTCAATGGCTCTAATCAAAGAACGTTCTCTATGTGATATCCCCTCTAATTGTGCTAATTTGTTCGGTGCTAAATTCTTATAAAAATCAAGTAACTGATCTAAATCTAGAGTATACAGCTCCTCTCGAATTGTTTCGTTTCTCGGAATCCAAACTTCTTCGTATCCTTTCAAGGTAACCGCCTCTATATAAAGGCCTGTCCCGCCACATAAAACGGGAATGGCTTCATTTCTTAAAATCTTATCTACTGCTTCAGCATATTTTTTCTGAAATAGATACAAGTTAAAATCATCTCCAGGGTCACAGATATCTATTAAATGATAAGGTATTTTCTTTCCATCCACCTCATAATCAAACAAGTCTTTACCTGTACCAATATCCATTCGTTTAAAAACCTGACGAGAATCTGCACTGATAATTTCTCCATTAATTTTTGAAGATAATTGTGTTGCTAAGCCAGTTTTACCACTTGCAGTTGGCCCTGTAATAACAAGTAATGGAGTATTTAAAGATTTTTCTTGTGACATATCAATAAAAAATACATTTTCTCAGAAAAGAATACGAAATTAAATAAGAAAGTAAGCAACCATAAGTTACGTGATAAAATTTAACACAATGTAACCCAAAAAGCAGTTTTAAATACACTAAAATTTATAGATGTCTACTTTAATTTGATTTTATATTTACACAAATTTAGTAGAACAATTAAATAACAGGAGTTTATTCCTAAAGATATTGGAATTGTTATCAATCTAATTATCATAACACTTAAAAATTACTCGCAGCTATTCATTTCCTCATCAGAATAAATGTCAACTAAAACACACATAGAAAACCCTAATATTACTTTTATTGGCAGTATTAAAAAACAAATAATTGATGCTGTAGTTCAAGAAACACGAAGAGAGGCAGATAGAAACTTTTTCTTGTTCTCTGTATTAATGTCTGTTGGTGGATTAACCTGGGGCATTTTAGCCTTATATTTTGGTTTAACTGTACCCAGTATTATCCCTTTTGGATATGTAATTTTCAGTGGTATAAACCTTACTATCTGGATAAAAACAGATAATAAACGCATTTGTAAGGCACTTCAAACTTTTTTCTCAATTCTTCTTCCTTTTGTCTTTCAAATCATTTTAGGAGGTTCCAAATCTACAGGCGTTGTAATGATCTGGTCTTTATTTGCATTAACCTCCACCCTCGCTTTTTATAAAGGTAAATCACTTTTCTATTGGCTCGTAATTTTTGTACTTCTTTTAGGCATTGTAATTTTAATAGATCACGAGATAGAACATATTACGCCAGAATCATTACGAAATTATCAAATATTCAATCTTTTATTGATGATCAATTTCTCTATGATTTCTTCTATGCTCTTCTTCCTTTCTAAGTTTTTTGTTGATCAACAATTAAAAACAATGGATGAATTAGTTGAAACAAATGGTCAGTTGATTGCTGCCGAAGAAGAAGTGAGACAAAACTCTGAAGAAATATTTGTAATGAATGATATGCTTAAAGAAAGTAATCAAAAGTTAGAAGACGCCTATGTTGAATTAGAGAAATCAAAAGATAATCAGATTGAACAAATGAGTCATGCCATTTTTGAAAGTATTGATTATGCTAAAAATATTCAGAGTTGCTTCCTTCCTCAATTACACCGTTTTCCTGATCTTGTAAAAGATGGGTTTATTTTATTCAAGCCTAGAGATGTCGTTTCTGGCGATTTCTATTGGTTTTATAAACATGAGCAATACCGCGTTATTACTGCTGTAGATTGTACAGGACATGGAGTTCCCGGTGCTTTCATGTCTCTTCTTGGTGCCGAAGCCTTAAATAGTATTATTGTTTTAAGACAAATTTTCGAGTCAGATCAAATTCTAAATGAACTTGATAAAATGATTCGAAAAAAGTTAAAACAAGACACCACTAATAATAAAGATGGAATGGACCTTTCTCTTACTGTTTTCAATACAGAAACAAAAAAAGTATCTTTTTCAGGAGCTAAAAATCCGTTGATTTATATTAAAGACAATGAATTGAATTTTATAAAAGGCGACAGGCAACCTATAGGAATGTTCCATCCAGATCAAACTCCTAATCCCTTTACAAAGCACGAGTTTGATTATGATTCTTCGATGTCTTTTTATTTGTATAGCGATGGTTTTCAAGATCAATTTGGTGGACCAAAGATGAAAAAATTCATGCCTAAAAAACTGAAAGAAGCCTTATTCAATCAGCATCATCTTAAAATGAGTGTTCAACTAAATATGCTGAAAACTATTTTTTCTACATGGAAAAAAGACGAACAACAAACCGATGATGTACTTGTAATTGGGTTTACTATGGACTAACAGTTTTTTTAATTATTGTAATATTTTTATCTTTGATATGATATCTATAACAGATATTTAAACTAACGAATTACTTTTAATGAATTACAGGCAAAAATTTATAACGCTGTTTTATATACTTTTTATTTTTCTTTTCTCGTGTTCTACGCCTAAAAATGCCGAGCATACTACTGAAAAAGAAGTAATTGAAACCGAAGCTTTAGACACTGTTGTTTTCAGTAATAAAGACCTTCCAGAGATTAAAGAAAGAGGACATTTAAAAGCGCTTACAGCTTACAGTTCTACCTCTTACTTTATTTACAAAGGCCAATCTATGGGCTATGAGTATGAGTTACTTAAGAAACTTTCTGAAGACTTAAATTTAGAATTAAAGCTGCACGTTATTAAAAATATTGACAGCCTTAGTTTAAGCTTAAAAGATGGTACAGGCGATTTAATTGCGTATGGATTAGCTATCACTAAAGATAGACAACAGAATATTGATTTCACTACTTCTCTAATGCAAGTAAAGCAGGTTTTAATTCAGAAAAAACCAAGTAATTGGAGAAAGATACCTAAGCATAAAACAGATGCTCAGCTCATTAGAAATGTAGTTGATTTGGCCGACAAAGAAGTACATGTAAGAGAGCATACACCTTACCATTTAAGGCTAAAAAACCTCGAAACAGAAACTGGTGAAGATATAAATATTGTTTTTGCAGATAAAAATACTTCTACCGAAGAATTAATTAGACAGGTATCTACTGGAGAAATTCCATACACTGTTGCTGATGAAAATATAGCAAAAGTAAACAGTACGTACTATAGTAACATTGATTATGAAACTGCAATGAGCTTTCCGCAAAGAATTGCTTGGGCTACTCGTAAACAATCTCCGGAATTAAAAAAAGCTATCAATCATTGGTTAGATAGCATGAAAAATACGACTGATTTCTACGTGATCTACAATAAATATTTTAAGAATGTTAGAGCACAACACAAACGTTTTGATAGTAAATATTTCAGCTCTGTAGAACACAGAGGTTTATTGTCTAAATACGATGAAATTATTAAGGAAAATGCCAAAGCTATTGATTGGGATTGGTTACTCCTCTCTTCATTAATTTATCAAGAATCAAAATTTGAACCTCATGCTAAATCATGGGTTGGTGCTGTTGGTTTAATGCAATTAATGCCGGCCACTGCCAAACAATATGGAGCTCATAACCCTAGAGATCCTAGGCAAAACATTCGTGCGGGTTCAAAATATTTAAAATGGCTTGATGGCTTTTGGAAACATATTGAAGATCCTGATGAACGTTTAAAGTTTATTTTAGCTTCTTACAACACAGGACAAGGGCATGTACAAGATGCACAACGACTGGCTAAAAAATACAAGCACGATCCTACTATTTGGGACGGTAATGTAGAAAAATACTTACTTCTAAAAAGTAGAAAAACATATTATAGAGACGAGGTAGTTCGCTTTGGCTATGCTAGAGGAAGTGAACCTGTACACTACGTACAAAGTATTTTAGCCCGATATAAAAGTTATGATGAGTTATTAAGAAATAATTAACATATCAATAACTAGCAGACAAATAGCCACTTAACAGTGATTTTACTTCTTTTATAACGATGACTTTTATTGTATAATTTACACTTTAGTTATTTTAGGTTTCTAAGCTGATAAAAATTGCTTAATTTTGCTTGAAAAATATTACAGACCTTGTGTCTAGAATCTTCCAAAATAAAGATGACAACGAAGCAAATCTCAGATTATATATTCAATAAAGAAGAAGTAGTTAACGACTTAAGAATAGCAATTGAAAGTAGGCATGCGAGTTTAATTGGTAGAAAAGAGGTCTTCATGGGAAAAGCCAAATTTGGTATTTTTGGCGATGGTAAAGAAGTTCCTCAATTAGCAATGGCTAAATTCTTTCAAAATGGAGATTTCAGATCTGGATATTACCGAGATCAAACGTTTATGTTTGCTATTGGTGGTTTATCAATTCAAGAATTTTACGCTCAACTCTACGCTCATACCGACGTAAAGGCAGAACCATCTAGTGCAGGTCGCTGCATGAATGGTCACTTCTCTACAAGAAGTTTAAACGACGATGGCTCTTGGAAAAACCTAACAGCGCAAAAGAACTCAAGTTCAGATATATCATGTACAGCCGGACAAATGCCTAGATTGGTAGGTTTGGCTTATGCATCAAAATTATATAGAGAAAATAAAGAATTAGGTGCTTCTGAAGCAGCAAAGAACTTTTCTATTAATGGTAATGAAGTGGCCTTCGGTACAATAGGTAATGCCTCTTCTGCTGAAGGAATGTTCTTTGAAGCAATTAATGCTGCTGGTGTTCTTAATATTCCTATGATCACTTCTATTTGGGATGATGGCTACGGCATTTCTGTCCCAAATGAATATCAGATGACTAAGAATAGTGTTTCTGAAGTCTTAAAGGGGTTTCAAAAAGAAAAAAACACCAATGGTCTAGAAATATTTACTGTTAATGCATGGGACTACCCTGCGTTGGTCAATACGTATAAAAAAGCGGTTGAGTTAGCTAGAACAAATCATACTCCTGCTATAATTCACGTCCAAGAAGTTACACAACCTCAAGGGCATTCGACTTCTGGTTCTCACGAACGATACAAATCTGCAGAACGTCTTCAATGGGAAGATGATTTTGATTGTGTCAAAAAGATGAAAGAGTGGGTTATTAAAGAAGGTTATGCTACACAAGAAGAGATTGATGTAATAGATGCAGAATCTCTTGAAAAAGTAAAAGGACAAAGAAAAGGTGCTTGGGATGCTTTTAAACAAAGCATGAAAGTTGATTTTGATGATGCCGTTGAATTAATGAATCGTGCATGTAAATCAGCTCCTGAAAACAACGAAATTCTTCGTTTATCTAAGCAGTTAAAAAAGACAATCAACCCTATACGAAAAGACGCGATATCTGTAATTAGACATACATTAAGAGAATTACGTTTCTCGAATGTCCCTGTTAAAAGTGATATGTCGAGTTGGTTAGAAAAAGTACGTGAAGAAAATCACGAAAGATACAGTAGTTATTTATACAGTGAAAGTGATGAAGCAGCATTAAAAATTGTTCCAAATGCTCCTGTATACACACCAAATAGCCCAATGGTAGATGGTCGTGAGATCATGCAATCTAATTTTGATCAAATTTTTGCTAGAGACCAACGTGTTTTTGCAATTGGTGAAGATGTTGGTAAAATTGGTGATGTGAACCAAGGATTTGCTGGACTTCAAGAAAAATATTCAGAAACGCGAATTACAGATACAGGAATTCGTGAAACTACTATTTTAGGACAAGGTATTGGTGCTGCATTACGTGGTTTACGTCCAATAATTGAAATTCAATATTTAGACTACATCTACTATGCACTTACTACCTTATCAGATGATTTAGCGTGTTTACAGTACAGAACTAAAGGAGGCCATAAAGCACCCGTAATTATTCGTACTCGTGGACATAGATTAGAAGGTGTTTGGCATTCTGGCTCTCCTATAGCAGCTCTTTTAAACAGTCTTCGTGGTATTAACTTCTTAGTACCAAGAAACATGACTAGAGCAGCCGGTTTCTACAATACAATGCTGAAATCTGATGAACCTGCATTAATTATTGAGTGCCTAAACGGATATCGCTTAAAAGAAAAAATGCCGGAAAATTTATCAGAAGTCTGTACTCCTCTTGGCATTCCTGAGGTGATACGTACAGGTACTGATATTACAATTGTCACTTACGGTTCTATGTGTAGAATTGTAATGGAAGCTGCAGAACAATTGGCAAAAGTGGGTATCTCTATGGAAGTAATTGATGTACAAACATTATTACCTTTCGATATCAAAGAAATGATCAAGGAGTCGATTAAAAAGACAAACCGTGTCATTTTTGCTGATGAAGATATGCCTGGTGGCACAACGGGCTACCTTATGCAACAAGTAATTGATAAACAACAAGCATTTGAGTATTTAGATTCTCAACCCGTTTGTATTGCAGCAATGCCTCACCGCCCTGCCTACTCTACAGATGGAGATTACTTCTCTAAACCAAATGCAGACGACGTCTTCGAAACAGCGTATGCTATGATGTCAGAAGTTGACCCTGATAGTTTCCCTAATTTATTTTAGAAGAAATATCACATAAAAAATATAGAAACACATTCAAGCAATTGGATGTGTTTTTTTTATTATCAAAAAATAAACACCTCATGTAGGGAAGTAGCACTGCTACGTCCTAAATAAAATTACGAATTAAAAATCTAACTCCCACTCACGTTTAAAAACCATTAACGGATAATATATCACTGATTTCCAAACAAATATTATGTGATTTATTGATGCAGTATTCCAATTAAGATGGACGTTTTTTAGTCAAACGTCCCTACAAAAACATCAATTTCCAACACGAATAAAAATCAATGACTACGTATCACCACCAAACGGCATTGAAGAAAAATTTAGCTTTTGAATTCAAAGCCTAGCTTTTTTTGCTTCGTTTTTTCAGCAATGGGAAAATGAAGAACTATGATTGAAAATTAAGATGCAGTATTTACATGTAAATTCCCACCAATAGCTCTTACAACCTTTAATATTGTTTCAAATTGAGGTTTACTTCCTTCTGAAAGTGCTTTATAAAGACTTGTTCTACTTAAACCAGTCTGTTCTGCAATCTTTGACATACCAATAGCTTTTGAAATATGACCTAAAGCTGTAATGATATCATTTGAATCACCCTCCTCTAAAACCATGTTTAGATATTCAGCGATCATGTCATCATCATCTAGGTATTCTGATATATTTAATTTTGATACTTCCTCTTTCATAATTTGTTTATTTTAATGATTGCCAAATATCAATAGCCTTATCAATATCTTTATTTTGGGTTGATTTATCACCTCCAGATAAAAGTATAACAATCTTATCATTCTTCTTCTTAAGGTAAATTCGATACCCTTTCCCATAATGAATTCTCAACTCACTTAAACCTTTACCGATTGGCTCACAGTCTCCAAAATGACCCTTCTCTTCTATTAATTGTAACCTAAATAAGATTTTCACTTTTGCTCGTCGATCTTTTAACTTTCTTAACCATTTATCAAAAATGTCCGTCTTTTCTAACTTATACATAAACAAATGTATCTAATTGAAGACAATTTACAATATAATCAACTTATTACCACTGTATTGTTATAAAAAACAATATGATAAGGCATATGTTTCACCATTCCATTCAAGATGGACGTTTTTTGGTAAAACGTCCCTACAAAAATATCAATTTCCAACACGAATAAAGATCAATGACTACGTATTACCACCAAACGGCATTAAAGACAAAAGCGTCAAGAATTTATGAAAGTGGAATCGATTAGAGTAATTTACTGTTTGAGCAAAGCGAGTTTGAATTGCTCCGATGGAACGAAATAAATTTAGCTTTTGAATTCAGAGCCTAGCTTTTTTTGCTTCGTTTTTTCAGCAATGGAAAAAATGAAGAAACAAGGTGATGAAAAGCAACCAATTAATAATTTATCAAAAAAATGAAGAAGCATAAAAATTAAAAAACCACTTCCGGGAAAGAAGTGGTTTCAAAGATGAAAAATCGGTTTGCATTTCGAGGAGTGAATACCTCATGATTTTCCATCCACTGTAAAGGTAGATGAATTTATTTTCCCAATAAAGAGAAATCAAGAAATACCTTAAACAAAAACATTTTTTTACGTTTACTTACACTAATTAAATTTAATCGATTTAATTGGTGAGATCCCTAACACTATAGATGTTGGTATTAATAAACTAAGCGACGTTAATACAATTACAGTGATATTAATAACAATGATTGCATCCCAATGAAAACTAAAAGGAACATAATCCAAATAATAAGTAGAAGCCTCTAATGGTATAATTTTAAATTGATTTTGTAAGAAGCCAAAGCCTAAACCAACTAAATTACCAATCGTTATCCCCTTAAATGCCATTCGTACCCCATCATAAATAAAGATTTTTTGAAGAAGATTATTAGATGCCCCCATTGCTTTAAAAGTACCAATCATGGCTGTACGTTCCATTATCAGTATCAACATAATAGAAACTACATTAAATATAGCAACACTAACAATCACAATTAAGAAAATCCAAACGTTATTGTACAACATCTGAAACCAATCAAAAAAGTGGGCATATTTATCTTTTACACTACGCATAAAAAGATGCACATCTACATAATCCTCATCTATCTTTTCTACAGTGTTATCGATATTATCAAAATCATTCGCCATAATTTCAATACCACCAACAAGAGAATCCCCCCAGTTGTTTAATCTCCTGACTAAATTAATATCTCCATAAGCAACAAGCTCATCAAAATCTTCTAAACCTGTATTGTATATCCCAGAAACTTTCATTTTTCTGGCTTTAGGCGGTTGCTGAATAAAGTATATGATTATTTCATCACCTACTTTTAAATGCATCTTTGTGGCCATTGTTTTACTAATCACCAACTCTTTAGCACCATTCTTGGCCACCTCTAGGCTTGGAAATTTCCCATCAACCATCTGAGACGCCCACCTTTCCACTTTATAATCTTTAGATAATCCTTTAATAAGGATACCAGAAACTTCTTCGTTAGATTTCAACAACCCCCATTTATGTGCGTAAGTATATACGTTCTTCATATCAGGAAGACTGTCTCTTTTTTGGTAAAGTACGGAGTTATTTATGTTAACAGGAGGCTCCTCTTTACTACGGTTCATTGTAAACTTTTCTACGTTTAAATGACCTACATGAAGAAATAATTTTTCTTCTATACCTTCTTTAAATCCATAAAAAATAGAGAACGCTAAAATTAAAGCTCCTACTCCCAAGGCAACACTGCCAATGGCTATTTTGGAGATCAATTTTGTGAACGAGTTGTTTCTATGCTGACTTAATCTCTTGGATATAAATAAAGGTAAATTTGATGTTTCTTTCACTTACGTTATATTCTAAACGGCTGAAATTCTTTAACGAATTCACCGAAATATTCTTAATTAAAAACTTAGTCCTCCTCCGTAAAAATATCAGATAATTCTTTATCAATACCTTGCAGCTTATTTCTACACCAATTGACAAGGAACTTTGCTCTTTGTGCTAATTTTGAAAGATCATCAATAGCCACCTCTTCGTTATCGAGTTGCTCTTGAATATTTTGCAATTCTTCTAAGGCTGATTCGTATGTTAACTGCTCTTCTTTCTTTGGCATTATTTCTCTAAATTTTCTTTGGTTCGCAATTTAAAACCCAATTCATTCTTTTCTGCCTTTTTTTGTAACTTTCTTAACAATACTCTCAATAATTACCTTTTGGCTGATTGTTTTTACACTATCTCCTTCTTCTATTTTCTGGTTAGTAATCAATTTATCATTGATTGTAGTCATAGAGTACCCTTTCTCTAGTATTTTCTCTGGGTCTTTTGCATCAACTTTTAATGCAGTTATAGTTAGTTGGTGTTGTTCTTTCTGAAGATAGTGCTTAAAACTAGTCTTTAAAGACGATAATCGTTGTTGTAACTTAAAATCTTGCTTCAATAACTGATTGGGTAAACCTTTATAAGTAGCTTCTACTAATTCAAGTTGATGTGTTTCTTTCTTTATGATGCCACGAAAGCTATTTTTAAATTGATAAGCTTTATTGTCTAACTGATGGGAATGCTGATGGATAATAGTTAAAAAACTTGGTAATGTTTTCGTAGTATAATAACGTAAATCTCTCTTCTGCTCTTCTACTAAGTACATGATTTCCTCTGCTATTGTATCAAAAGAAATTGTAATATTCTGATCATAAGTAAACAAAGCTTCTACTAAAAAAGCACCTACAGCAGTGGGTGTTTTAAAAGATTGATGTGCCACCATATCTGCTATCGTCTGGTCTCTTTCGTGCCCAATTCCTGTAAGTACTGGTAAACTTAACGCAGCAATTGCCTTTCCAATTTCATAGTTATCAAAAGCACCTAAATCGGTCTTCGCTCCACCCCCTCTAATAATCACAACAGCATCAAATTCCTCACTAGTTAATTCAATCAACTTTAATTGCTTCACTAAAGAATGTACCGCATTATCTCCTTGCACAGATGAATTAAACAACTTAAAATCAAAATGGTAGTTGAATTTATTATTTTGTAATTGATGGATAAAGTCTTCATAACCAGCAGCAGTCTTAGAAGATACAATCGCTAACCGTTGGGGTACATAAGGCAATGACAGTTCTTTTTGCCAGTCCATCGCTCCTTCTTTGACCAATTTATCAATGGCTTCTTTCCGAATTCGCTCTAGCTCACCAATACTATAAGAGGCATCAATATCTACTATTCGAATAGACATTCCATACACCATATGAAATTCCACCTCAGCTTCTATTAATACGTTAGAACCTTCTTTTACCACCTCATTAAAAACACCCTTTAGACGGTGCTTAAAAATATCAAGCTCACTAGCCCATATATTCGCCCTTGATTTGGCAATAATCAGATTATTTTTCTTCTCCACTAAATCAAGGTAAGCATGTCCTCCACTATAAGTAAGTTGTGCAACTTCAGCTTTAATCCAATACGGACCAGCTACTTTAGTAAAGTGATTCTGTATACTTTTATTTAGCTGACCTAACGAAAAAATAATTCTACCATTCTTCATCGTCATCCTCCATTTGGAAATTCATATACGCAGCTTTCAACTCTTTTAACGCATGAGCATCCTTTACCCGAGCACAAACCTCAATCCCTTTTTTATAAGTTGCTTCCGCCAAATCAGCTTGTCCATTTTCTGCATACGCAAATGCTGCATGGTAATACGTTCCAGTATATTCCTCATGCTCAGTAAGCAAAATTTCATAGTATTTCAATGCCTCCTCCCAATTTTCATCAGAAGCATATTCGGTTGCCAAACCATATATCACAAACGCATCCTTAGGATCCTCCTTATAAAAATCAAAAAGCTGATTTAATCTATCTTTATTCAAAATATATCCTTCTTAAGTATTCAAAATTTCAGATTATGAAGGTACAAGTTTAGAATTAGTTTCGGAAACTTATTCGTTAATTACCAACGTCACCCACAGTTGAAACCATGGGCTGATGATATAATTGATTTCAAAAGTTTTTTATGAATAACCCCCTACTACATCCTTTCAATTGAGATGGACGTTTTTTGGTAAAAAGTCCTTGAAGAAAAAAGCGTCAAAAATTTATGAAGTGAAATTGACAAGAGTAATTCAATGTTTCACGGTGTAGGGACGTTATACTAAAACGTCCTGTCAATAATTTACATTTCTCACCCAAAAGTAAAAGCATGAACTGATGACATAATCGATTTCCAGAGGTTTTTATGAATAACCATCTACTACATCCTTTCAATTGAGAGGGACGTTTTTTGGTAAAACATCCCTACAGAAATTATCAATTTCAAACACAACAAGTACCATAAAACAGTATTAAAGAAAAAAGCATCAAAAATTTATAAAGTGAAACTGCAAGAGTAATTCAATGTTTCAAGGTGTAGGGACGTTTTACTTAAACGTCCTATCAATAATTTACATTTCTTTCCCAAAAGTAAAAGCATGAACTGATGACATCATCGATTTCAAAAGGTTTTTATGAATGACCACCTACTATATCTTTTCAATTGAAATGGACGTTTTTTGGTAAAAAATCCCTACATAAAACATCAATTTCCTGCACAAAAAGTACCACCAAACGGTATTAAAGAAAAAAGCGTCAAAAATTTATAAAGTGAAATCGATTAGAGTAATTCAATGTTTCAGGATGTAGGGACGTTTTACTAAAACGTCCTATCAATAGTTTACATTTCTTACACAAAATTGAAAACATGAACTGATGAAATAATCGATTTCAAAAGGTTTTTATGAATAACCACCTACTATATCTTTTCAATTGAAATGGACGTTTTTTGGTAAAACGTCCTATCAATAGTTTACATTTCTTACCCAAAATTGAAAACATGAACTGATGAAATAATCGATTTCAAAAAGTTTTTATGAATAACCATCTACTACATTTTTTCAATTGAGATGGACGTTTTTTGGTAAAGTCCCTACAGAAAATATCAATTTCCTGCACAAAAAGTACCACCAAACGGTATTAAAGAAAAAAGCGTCAAAAATTTATAAAGTGAAATCGATTAGAGTAATTCAATGTTTCAGGATGTAGGGACGTTTTACTAAAACGTCCTATCAATAGGTTACATTTCATACTCAAAATTGAAAGCGTAAACTGATGGCATAATCGATTTTAAAAGGTTTTTATGAATAACCCTCCTACTACATCTTTTCAATTGAGATGGACGTTTTTTGGTAAAAAGTCCCTACAGAAAATATCAATTTCCAACATGACAAGCACCACCAAACGGTATTAAAGAAAAAAGCATCAAAAATTTATAAAGTGAAATCGACAAGAGTAATTCAATGTTTCAGGATGTAGAGACGTTTTAGTAAAACGTCCTATCAATAATTTACATTTCTTACACAAAATTAAAAGCGTAAACTGATGATATAATCGATTTCAGAAAGTTTTTATGAATAACCACCTACCACATCTTTTCAATTGAGATGGACGTTTTTTGGTAAAACATCCCTACAAGAAATACCAATTTCCAACACAACAAGCACCATCAAACGGCATTGAAGAAAAAGGCTACACTGCAGCACATGCCCAAAAGTTATACCTTGTAAGAAAGAAGTATATTGGCGGAGCTACAAAACGTAAAAGAGCCTTCAGTATCAGAAGAAAAAATCCTTACACCTTATTTGCTGACCGCAGACGAATTAAATGGCAAAGCGACGATAAATCTGTCTGGAGATATTACCTTAAAAGAAGTAAGATGTTCAAACACCGCATCTACTTCTACAAGCTTCGTATTCTACTAGAAAAAACGTACCACTTTAAAAACGATTACCTCCTATTTGAGCTTCTAATTCAACATATTAGAAACCAGAAAAAACAAAACATTACCTTAATTACAAATAACGCTCCTTCTCAAGACAGACATATTAAGCGTACATCATTTACAGTTACTGAGACCACAAAAATTCATCAGGCCAGTTAATTATGCCCTAAATGTAAATTCTTCAATATTAGCCCTTATTAAAGGCACTCTTCCGTAACAAAAACACACTAATTGTACTTCATAAAACCTCCTCTGAGGTTATTTTTTTGAACAATTTTTATCAAACCATCATTTTCGCATTTGCTCACGATTTTTTAGAAATAATTGTACACACTTATATTGAAATGATACATAAAGGTATATAATTGGACTAACCCTGAAAGTAAGAAGGCAATTGTCTAAATGGATACTTATTATTGGTGAGGAAATATTAATGATTAGTTCGTGGTGAAATGAAGAAAAAATAAATTGGTTGAGTATATTTGAAGCTAGATTTATAATCAGATTTTTTAGAACAAACTTTTACTTTTTGATTTAGCATTCATGCTTTTTAATTCTATTGAGTTTGCCATCTTTCTACCAATCGTATTTATACTGTATTGGTTTGTTACAAAAGATAACATTAGGCAACAAAATATTCTCCTTTTAATTGCCAGCTATATCTTTTATGGTTGGTGGGATTGGCGATTTTTAAGTTTAATTGCTTTTAGTTCTTTCGTAGACTTTTCTATCGGTAAGCAACTAGGAAAAGTAACCAATCAACAAAAAAGAAAATACCTCTTGTATTTAAGTTTAGCCATTAACCTTGGGTTTCTAGGCTTTTTTAAATACTTCAACTTTTTCGCTGAAAGCTTTGCGGATGCTTTTACCTTACTAGGGTCACCTCTTCAAGTAGACCGATTAAATATTGTACTTCCTGTTGGCATCAGTTTTTATACTTTTCAAACCTTAAGTTATACCATTGATGTCTATAATAGAAAGCTTGAACCTACTCATAATGTAGTAGACTTCTTTGCTTTTGTGAGTTTCTTCCCTCAATTGGTTGCAGGACCTATTGAAAGAGCAACACACCTATTACCTCAATTTCAAAAGAAACGCTATTTTGATTATGCTCTTGCTGTTGACGGAATGCGTCAAATACTGTGGGGACTTTTCAAAAAGGTAGTCATTGCTGATAACTGTGCTTATTATGCCAATCTTGTTTTCAATAATCACGAAGATTATAACGGTAGTTCTCTACTTTTAGGAGCTATATTTTTCAGCTTCCAGATTTATGGTGATTTCTCTGGGTATTCTGATATTGCAATTGGTACAGCAAGGCTATTTGGTTTCGATTTAATGCAAAACTTTGCTTTCCCATATTTTTCAAGAGATATAGCAGAATTTTGGAGACGTTGGCACATTTCACTTTCAACATGGTTCAGAGATTATCTTTATATTCCATTAGGTGGTAGTAGAGGTGGCACTTGGATGAAAGTTCGAAATACCTTTATCATTTTCTTGGTGAGTGGCTTTTGGCATGGTGCCAACTGGACCTTTATTGCTTGGGGTGCTTTACATGCCATTTATTTTCTTCCCTTACTTTTAACGAATAAAAATAGAAGTAATATAGACATTGTTGCAAAAGACCGTTTACTTCCTAACTTTAAAGAATTACTTCAAATGGGTAGCACTTACTTTTTAGTAGTGATTGCTTGGGTATTTTTTAGGGCGGAGAGTATTGGGGTTGCTTTTGAGTATGTTTCAGGTATTTTTACGCTTTCTGATTTTGGGATGCCTTATGTTATTGAAGAAAATGGAAACCATATTTTACCGAAAAAATTCTCTTTAATAATACTATTTTTTCTTTTAACTGAGTGGTTATCTAAAAGCCCTAGACAATCACTTATAAAAGTTAGAAGAATTTATAAATATATATTTTACTATTGCATCATTGTTTTAATTTGTATTTATAGTGGCAATGATCAGCAATTTATTTATTTTCAATTTTAATTCATGGATAAATTTCTAAGTAACTGTTTGCGTTTTTCAATTCCTGGAGCAATCATTATTTGTTGTATATTGATTTTATACACTTATCTTGACCCTTTTAAAGTCATTTATGACTATGATGTCTTACTAGATGCAAAAACGAAAGTAAATGTTACATTAAACAAAGATTATGTAAGTACAACTACCTTTATAAAAGGTAATAAATATTACAATTATAATTCTTTTATTTTTGGAAATTCTAGATCAATATTTTATCAAATTTCTGATTGGAAAAAATATATTGATGAAAACGACAAATGTTTTCATTTTGACGCGTCAGGTGAGGGATTATGGGCTTTAGAAAAAAAAATTCAGTTTATTGATAAAGCTAACAATAAATTAAAAAACATAATTTTAGTCCTTGATTATTCAACATTAACACAAGTTGGACCTAATGATAGTCATCTAAGAATAATATCTCCTCCACTTGTCAACAATTCGAACCTATTAAAATTTCATTTCACTTTTATTAAAGCATTTTCTTCTCCAAAATTTCTATATGCATTTCTTGATTACAAAATAACAAATCACTTTAAATCGTATATGAAAAGTGGTTTCCTATTAGATAATAGAGAAAGAAATTATGACCCAATAACAAATGAGTTAAGGTTTGATAAATTTGAAAAACTTATTAGTGAGGGTAAATACTATACTCATGAAAGAATGAAACCTTTTTATAAAAGAAATTCTAAAATCGAAGAAATTTCACCACAATGCATTTTTAATCCTCAGAAAGAGCTTCTATCAAATATTGCTACTATAACAAAAAAGCATAATACAAACCTAAAAATAATTATAAATCCACTTTATGATCAATTGAAATTAAATTCAATTGATTTGAAATTTTTAAATCAATTATTCGGTGATGAAAATATTTACGATTTTTCTGGAATAAATAAATTTACTAATGACTACAAAAATTATTACGAAAATTCGCATTATAGGCCTCATGTTGCAAAAGAGATTCTGAAAAATATTTACAATGATATTTTTTAAAACCATAAATTCTTTGAAGAAGTATATCTTAAGCTAATGAACCCACTTTACAACCTATTAATCACTCCCATTTATTTATGTATAATCTATTTTGTAATAGCTCCTTTCTTTGCTAATAGATGGACCAATAAGTTTACGAGGAAGTATTTTTGGTGGGGTTTACATGCAAAGATGTTTGGGGCAATATTTTTCTGTTTAATCTATCAATTTTACTATGGAGGAGGTGATACAACCGCTTATTTTAAGCAAGGAAGTGTTATTGTAGATGCTTTTTTAAAATCTCCAAAAATTGGTTTTGAAGTTTTTACATATAATAGTCAATATTTTAGTGGAGAGTCTATCCAATATTTAAGCAAAATTTCATTTAAAAGTTCAACAAGTACATGGATAGTTACAAAAATAACTGGGCTAATTAATCTATTAACTCTTAAAAGTTTCTATTCCACCGCTTTATTCTTTGCTCTATGGTCATTCCTAGGATCATGGAAATTAGTGCAGTTGTTTTCTGCTAAGTATAAGGAACATTACAAATATGTGTGTTGGGCTATACTCTTTATCCCTTCTTGCATATTTTGGAGTAGTGGTATAATAAAAGAAGCAATTACTACTGGAGGAATTGGTTTTTTCACTTATTACTTTGCTAGAATTGCTTATAATAAAGAGTTTTCAACTAAGAATTTTAGTGTTTTATTTATTTGCTTTTACATAATAAAGTTAGTAAAAGGTGCTACAATTTTCATGTTATTTCCCTGCTTAGCTTTTTGGGTCTTCTTATATTATTATAGCCGATTAAATGCCTTATTAAGATACAGTAGTACAACAATAATTATTCTATCAATTCCATTAATACTCTATTTTTTAGCTCCTAAATTGGATGAATATGTTGAAAATAATGAAGAATTTGTTGCAGCACAAAGTACTATCTCTGGTTTTCAAAGTGACCATGGAGGGAAATGGAGAGAAGCTAGAGGTGGGCATGGTGGAGGAAAAGCGTCTACTTATCATTTATCTTCGGCAGGTGACTTATCATTATTAGGGATGATGAAATCTTTTCCTGAAGCTATACATTTTACTCTTTTCCGTCCTTTTCCTTGGGAAACTACAAAAGTAGTGCAATTAATGGGTGCAGGTGAAAGCTTTGCTTTTCTACTTATCACACTTTACATCTTTTTTAAAGTAGGAATATGGAAGACATTAAAACAAACTGTAAAAGATCCTAATTTAGGTTTCCTTCTTAGCTATGCTTTACTTTTTGGTTTTATTGCAGGATATATATCTTTTAATTATGGTGTATTAGGACGCTTTAAAACACCTATGATGCCATTTTATACTTTATTTCTTGTTATTCATTATCAATACTCAATCAAAAAAACATCAAGAAAGAGAATCAATAATTTTAAGGTAAGTCGACGACGTTGATTGAATGGAATAATTCTCCACTACATTTATTCGAGCCTTAGTTCCTATTTTTTTTCGTAAATTGGCATCAACAATTAATTTTTCTAAAGTAATATACCATTCTTCTTTGGAGTTAACTAAGAAGCCAGAAATTCCATTCTCAATAACTCTATAATTTGCTCCAATTGCTGTGGCTACTGTTGGTAGACCTAATGCCATATATTGTAGTGCTTTTAAACCACTTTTTCCTAAAACCCATTCTTCATTAGGTAAAGGATAAACACCTATATCTATTTTCTGTAACTCTTCTACTTCTGTTAATTCATCCCAATCTTGTGCATCAATAGTCAAACCTGTAATTTGAAAACTTGCATCACCAATAACTTTTATTTTAATATTGTACTTTTTACTTAGAGATTTAAAAACATCTTCTAAAAGATATAAATATTTTGAGGTAGAATGAGAGCCACTCCAACCAATAACAATAGTTTTTGTATTGGAATATTCATTTTTAATTGTATAATTTTCAGTATTAATAGTTGAAGATATGTCTGTAGTTTTTCTATTATATTTCCGTACAAACTCATCTAATTTTGGAGTACATGTTATAACATGATTTGAATTCTTCATCAAGTATAACATTTTTTTTGTCCCTTTTAATTCTTGAAAAAGGCGATTTGCTGAACTGGAATGACCAAGAAAAACCATATCATCGATATCATATATCACTTTTGATGATAATTTTCTTACTAAATACTCAAATATTGGAAATCCAAAAGGGGTTACCCATAAATGGATATAAATAATGTCATACTCTTTCAATCGAAAAAGGTCAAATATTCTTCGAATATAACCTTTCAGTGTAAACAATATTTTTTTGGCAAATGAACCTTTTTTATATATAATTTTCCAGAAATCTTCATCAATAAATGAACTGGTTTCTATTTTATAACCAGACTTTTCAATAGATGTATAATATTGTTCATATTTCAATCTTTGACTAGGTGCACATCCTATAGGATAAGGTGATAGAAATAATATTTTTTTCATAAATTATTATATATCGCTAAATATTTTTTAATTCCATTTTCTAAATTAAAATATTCAATAGCACCTTCACGTATTTTTTCTTTATCAAAAATGCTATTATTAGATAATATTTCATCAATTACTTCATCATAAGATGAAATATCAAAGCTATCAATTAGAAAACCTGAATTATATTTATTTATTACAAAATCAGTATCTCCAACGTTACTATTACAAATTACTGGTATGCCCATCGACATAAGTTCCCCTTGTTTTGTTGGCGATGATGATTTTTTAGAAAATGCCGGTTTAATAAAAAATATAGAATAATCCCAAGTACTGGTTTTTTGTACAATATCCTCTCGTTCTGATTCTTCAATAAGAATATTTGATAGTGGAATATTTTTATCTTTACATTTCGATAAGATTAAATTAGGATCATCTTTCGTTAAAAAATGAAAAATAGAATTAGGTTGTTTTATTAATAAACGTAAATAAAAATCTAACATTTCATCTAATAAATACCAAGTTCCTATGGAACCTAGATATCCTAATACAAATGATTGATGTGTAGTATTTTTAATTGTAAAAAGAATAGTATCAGCACAACAAGGTATTACCACTGTTTTAGAGAAGTTCTTAGATTTATCCCATTCATTAATAACTTGTAAGCCATTATTAGTCAGTGAAATATTAATATCAGAATATCTCAAAAAGTCCTTTTCCTTCTTTTTAAAATAAGCATACACTAGTCTAAAAATAGGATTTGACAAATTCCAAATATTTCCATCTACTCTTTCATCAGCCCAAAATCCACGCATGTCAAAAATAAATTTAACACCTAATTTTTTTTTCATTTCCAACCCTATTAAAGCAGAAATATAACTACGGCAATGAACAATTCTAAACTGCTTTTCTTGATGTAGCTTAAAAGCTAACGTCTTCAAACGTTGAACATCAATAACTGTAGAAACAATAGGTGGATTCTTCGTGTAATTTAAGGGATACCAATCTATTCCTATTTTTTCAACTATTTTCTGAATATATGCCTTCTTATCTTTCCTCTCTTCTTTTTCAAAAGAAATTAAAGTTATACTGTAACCATTTTCAGATAACCCCTTAAGATAAGGGAGCACTTGAGACTGACCTAAAGGGTCTGTCATCCCATCGTAAGAGATATATAAAATATTTTTCAAAAAATTAGATGTTTAATTATTGCGAATGACCTTTTACTTGTTAATGTCTTAGGATATAAAATTAATGCATAGAGATAATATTTCCATGCTATTAATTTATCTTTTTTTGTTAGAGCAATGTGCAAAGAAATATATGAATAAGCATCAGACGACAATTGATTCCAATTAGATTTATAAAATTTATAAACCAAACTATTGTTCTTTAATGTCTCTAAGAATAATAGTTTTCTCTTTATTAACTTATCTGAAGAATAGTTTAAAACACTTCTATCATCATGGTAAACTAATGTTGAAGTCACTTTAGGGTTAAAATAAATATTTTCTTTAGATGCAATTCTTAACCATAATTCATAATCTTCAGAACCTGCTAAATTTCTATCTTCATTGAATTTATTTTGTTGAAAGAAATCTCTATTAATAAAAACCCCATGACAACTCAAAAAGTTACCATTCATAATTAACTCTTTATTAATGATATTATTCTTAGGTCGATAATTTATCTTCTTCCTATCATCTTCAAGAGTAAATTCATATTGTTGAAAGAAAATAGTTGGGGAATTATTCTTGTCTATAAAATTGTATGCTTCCTCTAAGTGATTAGGGTATAATAGGTCATCAGAATCTAAGAAATAAACATAATTTCCTTTTGCTACCTCTGCACCTTTATTTCTTGCTGCACCTCTTTCTCCATTTAAAACTTTTAAATATTTCACTGATTCCTTATAGTTTTGCGCTATAAACTCTTCTGTATTATCAGTACTACCATCATCAATGACGATAATTTCAAATTCTTTATAACTTTGATTCAATGCTGAATCAATAGTTTTTTCAATAAAATTTGCTCTATTATATGTTGGTATTATAATAGAAAATAATAAATCATCCATTATTGATACAATGATTTTAGTTTAGTGAAAAATAAATTTAATGTGAAATAATTTTGAACATCAATTTTACCATTTCTGATAATAGTTTTTTGTAATTCACCATTACTTAAATAAAGTTTCATAGCATTATATATTGCATTAGAATCACAAAAAGGTACCACTAAAGCATTTTGTTTATCTTTTATAAACTCCGGAGCTACCCCTGATAACGTAAAAACTGAAGGTATTCTAGCTGCCAATGCTTCAACATACGTTTGTCCAAAAGCTTCTATTTCTTTATTAATTGGAGTATGAATATAATAATCAAAACACTTATAAAGGGCAAATAAATTATTTTCAAAAGGTATTTCTACATATGAATTCTCTATTAATTTATTCTTTAACAAATTTTGAATTCTCTCTTTGTCAGGACCTAAAGCATTTGCTAATATCAATAAACATTTTGGATTCTCTTTTCTTATCCTTTTAAACGCTTCAATGATATAGTTATGTCCTTTCCAGTTAATATATCTTGCAATTACTCCAATAATTATTGAATCATGAGGTATATCATATTTCTTTTTCAATAAAGTAACGTCTTTTTCATTTACTTTAGTAAAAGCATCTAAATCAAAGCCATGATGAATTAAATGTATTTTCTCTTTTGAACATCCCTCTTCTAGCAATACGTCTCTTACATTTTGTGAAATTGCTACTACATCTGTCGCTAGATAATTACATAACTTATCATATTTTACAGATTGTGGATAAAGTTCCTTATTAAAAGTTGAACTATGCCTTGTATAAATTCTCTTCTTTATTCTTAATAACCATGATGTGGTTAAACCTAAAAAATTTGCATCTCTTAGATGTGTATGCACTACTTTAGGCTTAAACTTTAAGAAAAGTTGCATTATTTTCATGAAGAGTAAAGGATAATCTTTTTTAGACGTTAATCTTAAAAAAGAATATTTAATATTATTCTCCCTAAAATAAATTTCAAGATCAGAATCTTTAAATGGATTTAGAATAATAAAATAGATATCTTGATTAAATTCCTTTGCAATCCATTCGAAAGCTATTGCTTTATTAATATTTGATATTATATAAATAATCATACTTATTTAATTTCCACAGGAATACCTACTGCTAAGCTATTTGCAGGTATATCTTTATTTACTACAGCATGTGCCCCTAAAATACTATTACTATTAATTGTAGTTCCTTTAAGAATTGAAACTTTATTACATATCCAAACATTTTCTTTAATAATAATTGGTTTAGTATGAAACTTATTCAAATCTGAAATTAAATGGTCTTGATCTCTTATAACAGTATATTCTGCGACATGAGTCCCTTTACCAATAGAAATATATTCCCTAGATACTATTATCGAACCTATGCCAATAAATTTCTGCTTTTCCTCCTTTAGAAACATGGATATATACATCTTTTTTTAAACTAGTACCAACAATTGTTAGTTCTGCTCCATCTTCTACGATAATATTTACTCCTTTTTCAATAAAACAATTTCTTATTTTAAGATTTGGATATAATATAATAAACTTTAAAGTTAAATATTGATTAATAAGATGTAATTTAAATTTCAAAATCATTCTGATAGTATCAATCTCATAATTCATTTATTTTGAAATTTTCTATATGATTAATTAATATGCCTGTTTGATTATTAAATTTATAAAAATCAATCTCACTTATCTTTGGGTTCAACTTAATTAAGTTTTGTAAAAAATTGTTTTTTTCTTCATCATTAAAAATTAGTCCGCAATTACATTTTTTAATTATTTCAGAAATTATATCTTTTTCTTGAGAAATATGGATTATTGGTTTACCACATTCCATATACTCATATAATTTCACAGGTAGGATACCAGACCTTCCATGATAACCTAAAGTTAAAAAAGCATCAGTATTATTTGTCAACTCCGATAATTCTTTTTTTGGTATAAAATCTTTAATAATAATATTTTGATATTTTTTACTATAATTTAATAGTTTACTTGGATAATTTTTTTTTATTCCTACAAAAGTTACTATTAAATTATTTTCAATTACAAATGGTATAAATAAATCTAAATTTGACATTTGGCTTTCAAAGAAAGAACCAATAAATAAAATTTGTTTTATTGGTTTATTTTGTTTCACTAATCTAACTTTTTTTTCAAAACCATTATACACCACTAATACTTCCTTTTTATTATTAATCATTTGCTTTATATTTTCTGCAAAAACCGGTGTTACAGTTGAAATAAAAGAAACATTCTTAATTAACCTCTTCTCTTTTAAGTTTAACCAAAATGTTTTAAAATGATTTAATGGTGAAGATACTCCATAAGTAATTTTTTCGTTTCCTATATTTGATTTTTGAGTCATGATATCTCTATAATCAAATATCAATTTTACTGTTCTTTTTTTTTGTTGCTTATATATTTTATTTCCAATTTCAAAAACATACCACGGATCTCCACTAGCCAATATAACATCATATTCATTTGAAATTTTTGAATAATTTATCAATGGTGATTTCACATACCCTAAAGGGTACAGTAAAAAAGATGAAAATCTTAAAATTTTTGCCCAGATACTTGTTCTAGATTGAAATTGTAAGATATTATTAAATATATATTGGTAATTATATTCTATAATATTAATACCATTTAAATCTACACTCCATTCTTTATTTCTATTTTTTTGAGTTAAAACATCAACTTTATAATTATTTTCTGTAAATGATTTGGCAAAAAAATAAGGCCTTTTACTAGAAACTAAAGCTGAAGGTGGAAATTGATCTGCTATAATAAGAGCTCTTTTCATTCAAAATTATTTATAAAGTTGACCTGCCATCATAAGATTCCATTGGTTGAAAGATGTAGACTTATCTATTATATTTTCTTGTTGTAAAATTGCAATAGATTCATCTTTTAGTTCTAATACCCTTTTATCATTTTCCCATTTTTTTTGAGGTGGGGCAAAGCCAACTTTATCTTTTCTCCAAACTATTTCTTTAGGTAGAAAATCTTTTAAAGATGATCTCATAATATATTTTGTCCATCCATTATTTATCAATAAATGGTTAGGAAGAGTGAATATAAATTCTATTAACTCATGGTTTAAAAATGGCAGTCTTGATTCAACTGAAAATGCCATTGAATTCCTATCTCCATGCCTCAATAATTCATGTAAACCTCTTTTAAATAATGAATTATATAATGTCTCTTTTAATGAGTTATTTTTTATTATTGGGTTATTTTCTAATTTAAAAATTGATAGATACTCAGGGTTGAAATCTTTTAAATAATGTAAATCTAAAGGGAAATATTTTCTTCTTTTACGACCATAAAAATCTAATACTTTTGGAATATGAGTATAAAGTTTGTCGTATTTTGTTAAGTCATAATTTAAGTTATGTAACTTATTCCATTTCGTTATTTGTTCATTATACTTAAGTTTATCGTTCTTATATAACTCTTTGCAATAAGCTGTAAAATAACCATGATACCCTCCCATTATTTCATCAGCACCTTGTCCATCAATTAGAACTGTAACGCCTTTGTTTTTTGCTAGCTGCATTACTTTCCATTGAGCATAAATACTACCACCCCCAAATGGCTCTTCTAAATGATAAAATAAATCTTCAATTTCATCAACAAAACCTTCAGAGGTAGGATAAGTAGAATGACCTTCTATTTCGTTTAAATCATTTAAAATTAAATCAATAAAATAACTTTCATCCAATTTATGATTTTTGAACCTAGCAGAAAAAGTTAATTGTTTTTGTCCATCTAGTTTTAAATCATTAATTAAATATACCAATGCACTGGAATCTAAACCTCCACTTAAACTTGTCCCTACAGGAACATCAGACCTTAATCTCCTTTTAACAGATTTTTTTAATAATTCTTTAAATCTATTTTCTGCTTGTTCTTTAGTTATAGTTTCATTTTTTATTGTTAAATCAATATCCCAATATTGTTTCTTAGTTATAATTTCACCATTTGAATTTAAAACCATATAATAAGAGGGTTCCAATTCATAAATATCTTCATAAAAAGTAGATTTTCTTTCATATGGGTCTTCAAGGGCTTCAAAAGCTAGATAGTAATATAATCTTTTTTTATTTGGATTTTTTTTTATTCCAATTGACCAAAATGATTTCATCTCTGATGAAAAATAGGTTCCCTCAGAATTACTTGTATAGAAAAAAGGCTTTTCTCCAAAACGATCTCTAGCACAAAAGGTTGATTTTGTTACATTGTCATATATTGCAAAAGCAAACATACCATCTAAATATTGAAACAAACCTTCCTTATATATTGCATATAATTCTAATAAAACTTCGGTATCCGTATTTGTCTTAAATTTAAGGCCTTTTTCAATTAGATTATTTTTTATCTCGATGTAGTTATAAATTTCACCATTAAATGTAATTGTATACCTTCCACATTGTGATGTCATTGGCTGTTTACCGTTTTCAGATAGGTCAATAATAGACAGCCTTCTATGACCAAAAGCAATATTTTTGTCATAATAATATCCAAAACCATCTGGTCCACGATGAATCAGTTTATCAGTCATTTTTGAAATTGAATATTTTATATCAACTTCATTTGATTTACTTATAATACCTGTTATTCCACACATACTATTTATATCTTAAAAAATTCTTTCTAGCACCATAATTATTTTTATATTTTGGAATATCAAATATTAATTGTTTAAAACAATTATTAAATATTTTAATCAACCTTAATGTTCTTTTTTTATTTTCACTTTTGACGACAAAAAATAAAATTAACCATGATGGATAATATAGAAATATATGAATAAATAAAAATGAAAAATATTCGAAATATCCCTTTTTATACCAAGTAAAAGCTGTTGAAAGAAAATCTTGATTTAGAGTAAAATCTTTAACTCCACTTTTACCTTCTAAATGAATAAATTTTTCTTCTGTAGAAAATAATATATTCCATTTTTTATTAATTCTAAGTGTGCACCACTCAGTCTCTTCACTGTAAAGAAAAAAATCCGGATCAAAACCTTTCGTTTTTTCAAATACCTCATGTTTTAAAAGCATAAAAGCACCAGACACATTATTCACTTTATTTATACCCTTTGAAAATTGTTTAGACGATTTATTCAAATATTTTGAATAAATTATTTGAATAAATGGTATATTCTTCAATAAGTAAAATAAAGAAAAGTCCTTAAAAAAGAATGAATATTCAGGTTCTTTAATTGAAGAAATATCATTTATTTGATGACATGAATAAACTCCATTTTTCTTATCCTGATTTAAATAGTGTACTCCTTTATTTACTACATTATTTATAATAATAGTATCTGAATTTAATAACAGAAAAAAATTTCCTTTAGCTAATTCCATGCCTTTGTTATTAGCTCTTCCAAACCCTTGATTTACTTTATTTTCAATTAACTTTATATCAGGGTATTTATCTGAAAATAATTTAGGATCACATTCTTTAGAAGCATTATCAACTAATATAATTTCAAAGGTAACACCTTTTGTTTCTTTATATATAGAATCAATACATTGGCATGTTAGCTCAAATGTATTGTAATTAATAATTATAATTGAAAGTTCCATATTTGTATTTTTTTATTCTTAAGTCTCAATACTTTCTCCTCAAAAATATGCCATGAAAAATAAGCAAAGACAAATGACACTACGATACTCAATAATGCTAAATTGAAAACTGTGATTGATGGAAATAGTGCAACAAACATTTGTTGCACAAAAAAACCATATAAATATATTCCATAAGAATAATCTCCTTTGAAATTTAAAGCACTAAAATCCTTAGATAAACCAAAGCCTAAAATAAAAAAAGGAACAATTATATATTGACAGTACTCATAAATTGAAAATACATTCAATAATACCATTCCTAAAAAAGTTATATATCTATATTTTATACTATATTTCTCTATTCCAAATTGATAGATTAACATATCTCCACAAAAATAGGTTCCTAATCTACATAATTGATATAAAGAAACATGTACAATTGTATTGTCTAGCTGATAATGATTTGTTAATAGAAAAAATAGTACAAATACTCCTAATAAGATATATTTCAAGTACTTTTTAAGTACTATAGAAGTTGGTATTATTAGAATATACCATAAAAATTCATACGGAATTGTCCATAAGCTACCATTCAAAGATACCATTGGATTATGAGTAAATACTCCATCAATACGGTAATGAGTATATAAAACAGTATTATATATAAAATAACTCCACATACTTTTATCTTGGTAATACTCTTCAATTGAAGATTCATAAAAAAAAGGAGTTGTTATTAAGACAGTTACTAATAACATTACCCATAATGCAGGGAATATCCGAAGACACCTTTTCTTCATATAATCAATAATAGAATCGGATCTATCTAATGATTTAAAAATTAAGTATCCCGATATAGCGAAAAAAGCATTAACAGCAAATGTAGAAAAAGATAACTGTCCATTTGTTAGTTGAAATAAAATATCTTCCTCTGGCAAACCTAATAAAGGATATGAGTGAGTAATGATTACAAATGCAGCAAGCAAATGACGAATTGGATTTAAACTATTATTTGATAACATTAAGCCTATTTTTAATGAAATTTATTAATCTATAAATAAAAGAAGGCAACTTATACTTAATAAATACTTTTAATACTTTATCATTCTTTTTTAGTAAAGGGATAAAAGTAATTGCATTATCAAAATCATTACGTAAATAAACACTTTCTAAACAATCCATAAACTTAGAGTATATTACCTCATTATTAAGATGTTTTTTATATATTCTAATATTATTTAGAGTCCTATTTATATTAAATAGTTTAGATCTATGCATATTATTTGAATGTAATCTATATTTTACAGATACATAATCAGAATATACAATTTCATATTTTTTCGAAATACGAAGCCACATATCATAATCTTCATAAGTTAACCTTTCATCGTATCCACCAATTTTTCTAACACATTTTGTTTTTATTAGATTTCCCATAGCAGGTATAAAATTCGACTCCGCTAAGTCTACAAAAATATTTCCTGATGGAAAATTCAGTAACCTTGGTCGATGCCTTTGAATAAATCGCGAATCATATTGATTACCATTATCATCTATTAAATAAGCATCTGAATAGACCATTGCAACATTATTATCACTTTTAGATAAAATCTCTGTTTGCACCTTAATTTTATCTTTAAGCATTATATCATCACATGCTATTGCATGATAAAACTCTCCTTTAACTTTTAATAATGCTTCATTGAGAGTCTTGCAAATCCCCCTATTTTCTTGGTGTATAATAAACTCACAATCATAATTATTAGTTGATATCCACTTCTTAATTACCTCTACGGAAGTGTCAGATGAGCAATCATCAGCAATAATTAATTGTATATTCTGGTAAGTTTGATCTTTTATACTATTTAAAGTCTCTTCAATGAATTTCTCTTGATTATAACATAATGCTATAATAGATACTAAAGGGGTGGTTGTCATTTGTTCGTTTTAAAAATAATAGCCAAATTATATATATCTTTCTAAAAATCATTTAAAGTTTCTACAATATATAGTTGTTCTTTTTTTGTTAGACCTTTGTATAGTGGTAAACTCACTACTGTTTTATGTATTTCTTCTGTTTTAGGTAATGTTAAATGATGATACTCTGTGTAACACTGTTGTTTTTGTGGAGGAATAGGGTAATGAATTAAAGTTTGTATTCCTTTTTCTAATAGATACTCTTTCAATGCTTCTCTATTCTTAACTGATATTACAAATAAATGCCACACATGACCTTCACCTTGTAACAATTGTGGAGTAGCTATTTTATGGTTCTCAATATTCTTTAAATAGAAATTTGCTATTTCCCTTCTTGCTTTAATATCATCATGAATATATTTCAATTTCACATTTAAAAATGCGGCTTGTATTTCGTCTAATCGTGAATTATATCCTTTATATTTATTTTCATATTTAACATGTGAACCATAATTCCTTAAAGCATTAATACAATCTGCTAATGCTGAATCATTTGTAGTCACTGCTCCTGCATCTCCTAATGCTCCAAGATTTTTACCAGGGTAAAAACTATGAGCTCCAGCATCACCAATACCTCCAGATATTTTATCTTTATATTCAGCTCCATGCGATTGCGCCCCATCTTCTATTAACTTAAGTCGATATTTTTTACAAATAGCTAGCATTTTTTCATCAACTGAAATTTGACCATATAAATGCACAGTCAAAATCCCTTTCGTTTTTGAAGTTATTTTTTCTTCAATTAACCTACTGTCTAAGTTATAGGTATTTACATTTGGCTCAACAAAAACAGGTTTTAAATTGTTATCTGTTATGGCTAAAATAGAAGCGATATAGGTATTTGCTGGAACAATAATCTCATCTCCTTCCTTGAATATTCCCAGTTCAATATAGGCTTTAAAAATTAACCTTAAAGCATCCAAACCGTTCGCTACTCCCAAACAATATTTTGTTTTACAAAATGAAGAATAGCTCGTTTCAAACTTATTTAATTCTTCTCCTAAAAGATACCAACCGCTTTCAATTACTTTATTTGCAGCTTGTTTTAGTTCTTCAGAATACTCTTTATTTATTGTTTTAAGATCTAAGAATTTAATCATCATTTTGTAGTTTACTCCAATCTTCAAAACCTATTTCAGCCCAAGGCAACCCTTCAGAAAAATGTTTTTGCCATGGATAATTTCTATTACCTTTATCATTAAAAAATGGCATCTTACTTAATTTCCCAACTCTTTTAGCTGGATTTCCACTAATGAAACTATCATTTTCATATTCTCCAAAAACAATACTTCCTGCAGCTACTAGACAACTCTGATTTATTTTAGAAGTTGAAAGTAGTGTTGAGTTAGTACCTATTTGAGTATAATCACCTATAAACACCCCCTTCAATGGTCTTGAAGGCGGAGTTAAATCATTAGTTATAGTTACATATGGGTAGATAAAAACAAATGATCCTATTTTGGCTTTTTGACCAACATTTACATAACTATGAAGTCTAGAATAATTCCCAATAACGCAATCACCCTGTATATCACAATAAGAACCGACACTTGAATGATTCCCAATTATCGTTTTTTCTCTAATTGTCACTCTATGACCAGTTGTTAAATGATTTCCAAATTCGGAGTTACAGTATATTATGGTATGTGATCGAATTAAAGAATCTGATCCAATTTTAGTAGGAGGGTTAACATATTCTAATCTTTTTCGATAATAATCATTGATAGGTTCTCCTATTACACAATCATTAGCAATGATAGTATTATCTCCAATAATTACATTTGGGTATATTGTTGTATTATCTCCAATTTCAACGTTACTCCCAATTTTAACATCATTATGAATTGTAACATTTTTATTATTAAATTTCATTTTTAAATTGTTCCTGAATCAATAAATAAATTTTGACCTGTAATGCTTTTGGCTTCATCACTAATTAAAAAGCTTATCATATTACTAATAGAATTTGGATCAACAGGTTTTTTTAAAGAAGTTCTTTTATAAATTCTATTTTTCTGGTCATCTGTCAGAGTACTACTCATTTCAGTATCCATAAATCCAGATACAATACAATTTGATCTAACCCCTAACTCCCCCCATTCACGAGCTGTATTTTTAGAGAACCCTTCAAGTGCTGACTTTGTTGAAGCATACATTGAAAGGCCTTTATAACCTGTATGAGCACTAATTGATGAAATATGAATTATTGAACCACTTATATTCTTATGTAGAAGCATATTTCTTAACACAAATTTTGTAATAAGCATAGGAGAAAAAACATTAACTTTGTACATAAATTCAAGTTTATCAATATTTAGGTTAGTGATAATATCATCGTACGCCATAGCTGCATTATTTATAAATGCATTTAAAGGTATTTTTCTCAACCATTGTCCAAATAATTCATTCTTTATATTTTTACCATCGCTTAAGTCATAAGATTTAAAGTGAAAATTAGAGGGATATTCTAATAATAATTTTTCGACTTCTTTGGATTTAGTACGACTAATACCATAAATACTATATCCATCACTTAATAATTTTTCTGCAATATTAAGTCCTAGTCCTTTAGAAACTCCAGTAATTAAAACATTCATATTAGTTTCTTTTAATTTTACCACTATTTGTTAAAGTAATTTCTTCTACAATATTAATTTTAATAGGAATTTCTTGCTCGAGTAGTTTTGTTCTGAATATTTTTTTTATATCACTTTTTTTAATAATTTGATTTAAAATAAGATCACAACACAAAATATACCCTAACACACTATTTTCTTTTTTGTAGACCCTTGTTTGTTTAACAAAGTCAAAATTCAAAATTTTCTCTTCTACTTCTAATAAATTAACACGAATCCCACCAATGTTTATTATTTCATTATTTCGTGAAACGATTTTAAATTCAGTTTCTTTATTATTTGTAAACTCAACAATATCACCTGTATAAAACCATTCTTCTTTATTGAAGTTTCCTATTATGGAATGATGTAATACAATTTCATTATTTATAAATTTTACTTTACTTTTTACCTCTTCAAGTATTTTAAATGTATCATTTTTAGAAATAAAAAGAGAACCAGCCTCAGTTGAAGCATAAATATTATTTATTTTTGCATTAGGGAAAACTTTTTTAAGGTTATTCACAAGGTTCATATTACTTTTTTCACCTCCAAGAGTACATCGTTTAATATTTTTTAAATAAAAATCATAAGGAGCAAGTAATTTATAATATGTTGGTGTAGCTGAAATATGTGTAATATTATAATTTTGAGATGCTTTAATAAATTCCACTTTGCTTGACTTATATAAGTCCACTAATAGAATATCGTTTAAGTAGGCTTGAAAAAAAACTTGTAATCCTGCTACATGGCTAGGATTATAAAGTAAAGCCCAAACATCGTTTCTAGAATTTTGTTTTCTAACAGCATGAAAAAATTTAGAGACTTTATGTTCAATAAGCTTAGGTTTACCTGTTGTTCCAGAAGTAAAAAGACCAATACTTGAGTCTGATGATTTAACTAAACCTTTAATATTTTTTATGTTTTTTTGACCATAAAAAATATTTTCACATATTCTAACTTCTAAATTTTGTTCATTTATTATTGTCGAATTATCTACAATAATAGTATTAATATCATTAATAAAATTAACTATTAATTTAGAGTAAAATTCAACACTGCTGCTAAAAACAATAATAGATTGACATTCTTTTTGACATTCTATTATGTTAAGTAAATTATCAAAAGATAATTTTTCACCTTTAGAAATTATTAAATTCATTTTAACTTCTGCACGATTTCACCAAGTGTATTAACAATACCATCCTCAAATATATCAATATCAAATTCATCTTCTATTAATACAGTAAGAGTAGCTAAATCAAAGCTATCAAAACCGATATCCTCTCTTAATTTTAATTGCTCAAAGTCATGGTGATCAACATCAACTTTAGCATATCCTTTATCATCACATATTTCATTAATGATATTACTTATTTGTTCTTTCATTTAAATATAATTTATAATCTCTTATATAGTCATCTTCATCGTATTTGTGACTTGCTAAAACCAAACAAATTGATCCAGAAGAAAAATTCACCTCAGAAGCCCATATTCCAGGTGGAATATGTAAACCATAATTTGCTCTATTCAAGAGTACATTTCTTTTAGTTCTTCCATCATCTAATTGTACTTCAAATGCACCGCTTGCAGCAACTAAAAACTGATGACATTCTTTATGAGAATGAGCACCTCTTGATTCACCTCCAGGAATGTCATAAAGATAAAAAACTCGCTGTACTGAAAATGGAACTTCAATATTATTATTTATTGGTGTAATATTACCAGCTCTATTTTCTATCTTAGGAAGCTCTATGAGAGAACAATCGTAAACTGATTTATTTTGCATTTTCATCACAAAAATTGTAAAAAATATTTTTATCTCTAATATAATCTTCTGCATCATATTCAGTATCAGATACAACTAGCGCTAAACTATTTGTTGAAAAGTTTTCCATATGGCGCCAAATCCCACTTGGTATAAATAAACCTTCATATGACCTATTTAAAGATATTTTTTTTATAGTATGAGCAACCTCTATAATAACATCAAGACTCCCTGACAATGCTATTATAAATTCATTTTGTTTTTTATAGGCATGCCCTCCACGAATTTCACCTCCTGGAACATCATATATCCAATAAGTTCTTTCTATTTTAAAAGGTATTTGATTATCAGTTTCAAAAAATGATAGATTTCCTCTTCTATCTGGAATTTTGGGTAAGGATACTATTTTACAGCTATCTAAGTTTGATTGTCTCATAATAAAAAATCGGATAAATAATATCTTAATTCATTTTAAAGTTTTTCCAATCTGAAGTTTTTACATTAAAATTATCTTTTAAATAATTCATATCTTCATTGAAAATTTGAATCAGACGCTCTTTTTCAGCATCTGATATTATATACTTCGGTTTTTCAATTGATAACTTTTCTTCAATAACACTATTAAGATTTAATCTCTTTTTAAGTTTATCTTTAAAATTATTGCTAAAAAATTTTTTAACTATTTTATAAAAGGAAGGTTCCTTCCTAATTCTAATTGGTTTTGTTTTATTTGTCTCAAAATCAGGAATATTATACAAATTAGAAACTCCTAAAAATTTAAAACATTTATTTAATGTGGCTATTTTATTATTTTTTAGTTCTTCAGTTGTTAATATTAAGATACTTTTTTCATCAAAATACTCTAAAAAATTTTCAATAATATTTTTGTACTTGCTTGACCAGTAGTATGTTTTATAAACACTCCCAAATTCTCTTTGATTTGCATCAAAATTATCTTTTTCTGAAGTTATAAATTCTTCCCAAAAAGACTCATTAATGACAATACCTAAAGACGTCAACCAATTATAATGACTCAATGCTCTTTCGATAGGGTCTCTAAAAATAAAAATAAATTTAGGATTCGCAATATCATCTTTAATTCTTTTTAAGACCTTTTTATCTATACAATATGTAGTACTAGATTCACCAAAAAATTTAACATCTTCATTATATTCAAATAACTTGCTAAATCCTCTTTCGGAATCTGAATTAAATCTTGTTTTGTAATGTTCGTCTAAAGCATACAAATGCGGCTCTTTAATTTTGGACATTTGAATCATTGGGTGAAGATTCAAATATTCATGTAAACTAGAAGTCCCTGATTTTGGAGCACCTGGTATGAATAAGTTAGGAATAATTTTTCGATCACTTGAATTCAGCATCAATAATAATTACATTTGTTAAAAAATCAATTATGACAAATATAGCACCTTTTATATTTACATTTCTATTTTTCATCAATTCAATAAATGCTCAAGTTATTGAAAATGATTCTTTAGTTTTGGTAGATATATATAACACCAATCCAAATAGTACACTTACTTGGAATCTAAATAATAATGTTTCTAGTTGGGAAGGAATTGAAATCAATAACTCAAAAATCATAGGTATTAACATAAATTCGAAAAATATTGCTATTATTCCTGAGTCTATTGGAAATCTTAGTGCATTGCAAAAACTAATAACCCATACTAATCCTATTAAAGTTTTACCTGAAACAATTGGTAATTTAACCAGTCTTTATTGGTTCTCCCCCGCTACTGCTGAAATCAATCATATTCCAAATAGTATTAAAGCTTTAAATTTAACAACAATTTATATTCAACTAAATAACTTGGGATACTCTGCTTTTGAAGGACTTAGTATAATTCCTAATAATTATGCACCTCAAAATAATATTTCAAGTGACACCTCTATTCTACTTTCTCAATACCCTTACACTTTAAATGCTCCAGACTCTGCGACTAACAATCAATACCAATGGTATAATGAAAATGGAGCAATAACGAATGAAACAAATAGAAGCATAAACATATCTCAAGATGGTACTTATCACTGTATCATCACGAATGCTGATTTCACTGCTTTAGCACAAGTGCAAACAGGAACATATACTCTAATTAATGCGGCTCCGTTCCTTGCTGATTCTACAGCTATAGCAAATATCTATACTTTGAATGTAGATAATACTTTAAATTGGGATTTAAGCCAACCGATTAATACATGGGAAGGTATAACACACTCTGGAAATCCGACAGACAGAGTAACACAAGTCAATATCTCTACTAAAACAATTGATGCACTGCCTACTGACATTAATGTTTTAGATGCTTTAAGTAGTTTTAGTTTAGATAATAATGCTCTTATTTTTGAAGAATTAGAGAAAATCACTCAAGCATACCCTTCTACTTTTAACTATGCTCCTCAAGAAGTTGTAGGTACTTCAAATATTTATGAACATACTGGAAATGCTATTACTTTAACACTACCTACTGAAATAAACTCTACAAATAACAGCTATCAGTGGTATAAAGATGGAAATCATATTACTACAAATGGTAATAATAATACTTATACTACTAATGAATTAGGTACATTTTATTGTCTTATTACTAATACTCTATTTCCTGAGTTAACACTTCAATCCGCAAATCAATTTATTTTAAACAAACAGCAGTTTGAAATTGACTCTACTGCCGTTGCTGACATTTATACCAAAAATGTAAACAACACCCTTAGTTGGGACCTAAACCAGCCTATTACTACTTGGGAAGGAATCTCTTTTTATAGCGGAAGAATTAATCAAGTAAAAATAAACAACAGCCTTTTAGATACATTACCTAGTACTATTGTGAACCTAAATGCTCTTGATACATTATTAGTACAGGAAAATCAATTGACGTTTGAAAGCTTGGAAAACATTTCTACCAACTACCCTATCAATTTTAAGTATGATAAGCAAGAAAAAATTGGAACAGAACAATACCTCGATGCTACCGGTAATATTACTGTAACACTAGAATTACCAACAGATTTTGATCCTAATACAACAAATAATACCTATCAATGGTATCTAAACGACTTAGTAATTCCTAATGCAAACAGCCGATCTTATAACACAAATCAAACAGGGTTGTATTATTGTAAAATCAATAATATTATTTTTACAGAATTAACGCTACAATCGCAAAACTATATAGTCTTTAATCAGGATCTTCTTGCGGCTGACTCAACTGTTGTCGCTAAATTCTACACTGAAAATAATGCAAATACTTTGACATGGGATCTAACTCAACCTATTAACACATGGGAAGGGATCTCTATTAATTTCTCAAGAGTAACTGCCATTAATATTGAAAATCAAAATATTGAAAATATACCTTCAGATATCGGGCAACTTGAATATCTTGACTCTCTATTATTAAAAGACAACAACATAAATACTATACCCTCGGATATTGGTAGAAACACACAGATTTCTACAATCGATTTTAGTAATAATGGAATAAGTAGTCTACCCGATGAAGTAAGTCAGTTGATCAACTTAAAAAAAGTAGCTCTGCAAAATAATACTATTGAAGCACTTCCTAATGGAATTCAAAATTGGACAAATATCGATACATTAATCATTAATGACAATAAACTTACTTTTGAAGATATTACCTTGACACCTAATACGATTGACCATTACATCTATAGTCCGCAAGATTCTATTGGGAATAGCAGACAAATATTCTCTAATAGAGATCAATTACTATCAATTGACACAAACGTTGATAATGGAATTCAAAACATGACCTTTGAATGGTTCAAAAATAATACGATCATACCTAATGAAACAGACTCTACCTATTTAGCAACAGAACATGAACAATACTATTACACCTTCAAAAATACTATTTATGATAAACTAACGCTTACATCAAAAATAATAGCAATACTACCAGGTAATAGCGTCGATGAAGTTGATTCATTAGTACTAATTGATATTCTTCAACAAAACCCAAATACAACTTTAACTTGGGACACCAATGAAACAATTGACAATTGGGAAGGAGTCACAACAGCCAATTTCAGAATAACAGAATTAAATATTAGTGAAAAAAATATTGCTATTATTCCTGAGTCTATTGGAAATCTTAGTGCATTGCAAAAACTTATTACTAACACTAACCCTATTAAAATTCTTCCTGAAACTATTGGTAATTTAACGAACCTCTATTTATTAACACCTGCCATTGCAGAAATTAGTCATATACCTAACAGTATTAAAGCATTAAATTTAACCTCCATTTATATTCAATTAAATAACTTAGGATATTCTGCTTTCGAAGGGCTTAGTAGAATTCCTAATAATTATGCACCTCAAAATAATATTTCAAGTGACACCTCTATTCTACTTTCTCAATACCCTTACACTTTAAATGCTCCAGACTCTGCGACTAACAATCAATACCAATGGTATAATGAAAATGGAGCAATAACGAATGAAACAAATAGAAGCATAAACATATCTCAAGATGGTACTTATCACTGTATCATCACGAATGCTGATTTCACTGCTTTAGCACAAGTGCAAACAGGAACATATACTCTAATTAATGCGGCTCCGTTCCTTGCTGATTCTACAGCTATAGCAAATATCTATACTTTGAATGTAGATAATACTTTAAATTGGGATTTAAACCAACCCATTAATACTTGGGAAGGTATAACACACTCTGGAAATCCGACAGACAGAGTAACACAAGTCAATATCTCTACTAAAACAATTGATGCACTGCCTACTGACATTAATGTTTTAGATGCTTTAAGTAGTTTTAGTTTAGATAATAATGCTCTTATTTTTGAAGAATTAGAGAAAATCACTCAAGCATACCCTTCTACTTTTAACTATGCTCCTCAAGAAGTTGTAGGTACTTCAAATATTTATGAACATACTGGAAATGCTATTACTTTAACACTACCTACTGAAATAAACTCTACAAATAACAGCTATCAGTGGTATAAAGATGGAAATCATATTACTACAAATGGTAATAATAATACTTATACTACTAATGAATTAGGTACATTTTATTGTCTTATTACTAATACTCTATTTCCTGAGTTAACACTTCAATCCGCAAATCAATTTATTTTAAACAAACAGCAGTTTGAAATTGACTCTACTGCCGTTGCTGACATTTATACCAAAAATGTAAACAACACCCTTAGTTGGGACCTAAACCAGCCTATTACTACTTGGGAAGGAATCTCTTTTTATAGCGGAAGAATTAATCAAGTAAAAATAAACAACAGCCTTTTAGATACATTACCTAGTACTATTGTGAACCTAAATGCTCTTGATACATTATTAGTACAGGAAAATCAATTGACGTTTGAAAGCTTGGAAAACATTTCTACCAACTACCCTATCAATTTTAAGTATGATAAGCAAGAAAAAATTGGAACAGAACAATACCTCGATGCTACCGGTAATATTACTGTAACACTAGAATTACCAACAGATTTTGATCCTAATACAACAAATAATACCTATCAATGGTATCTAAACGACTTAGTAATTCCTAATGCAAACAGCCGATCTTATAACACAAATCAAACAGGGTTGTATTATTGTAAAATCAATAATATTATTTTTACAGAATTAACGCTACAATCGCAAAACTATATAGTCTTTAATCAGGATCTTCTTGCGGCTGACTCAACTGTTGTCGCTAAATTCTACACTGAAAATAATGCAAATACTTTGACATGGGATCTAACTCAACCTATTAACACATGGGAAGGGATCTCTATTAATTTCTCAAGAGTAACTGCCATTAATATTGAAAATCAAAATATTGAAAATATACCTTCAGATATCGGGCAACTTGAATATCTTGACTCTCTATTATTAAAAGACAACAACATAAATACTATACCCTCGGATATTGGTAGAAACACACAGATTTCTACAATCGATTTTAGTAATAATGGAATAAGTAGTCTACCCGATGAAGTAAGTCAGTTGATCAACTTAAAAAAAGTAGCTCTGCAAAATAATACTATTGAAGCACTTCCTAATGGAATTCAAAATTGGACAAATATCGATACATTAATCATTAATGACAATAAACTTACTTTTGAAGATATTACCTTGACACCTAATACGATTGACCATTACATCTATAGTCCGCAAGATTCTATTGGGAATAGCAGACAAATATTCTCTAATAGAGATCAATTACTATCAATTGACACAAACGTTGATAATGGAATTCAAAACATGACCTTTGAATGGTTCAAAAATAATACGATCATACCTAATGAAACAGACTCTACCTATTTAGCAACAGAACATGAACAATACTATTACACCTTCAAAAATACTATTTATGATAAACTAACGCTTACATCAAAAATAATAGCAATACTACCAGGTAATAGCGTCGATGAAGTTGATTCATTAGTACTAATTGATATTCTTCAACAAAACCCAAATACAACTTTAACTTGGGACACCAATGAAACAATTGACAATTGGGAAGGAGTCACAACAGCCAATTTCAGAATAACAGAATTAAATATTAGTGAAAAAAATATTGCTATTATTCCTGAGTCTATTGGAAATCTTAGTGCATTGCAAAAACTTATTACTAACACTAACCCTATTAAAATTCTTCCTGAAACTATTGGTAATTTAACGAACCTCTATTTATTAACACCTGCCATTGCAGAAATTAGTCATATACCTAACAGTATTAAAGCATTAAATTTAACCTCCATTTATATTCAATTAAATAACTTAGGATATTCTGCTTTCGAAGGGCTTAGTAGAATTCCTAATAATTATGCACCTCAAAATAATATTTCTAGTGATACCTCTATTCTTCTTTCTCAATACCCTTACACTTTAACTGCTCCTGACTCTGCAATTAACAATCAATACCAATGGCACAACGAAAATGGAGCAATAACAAATGAAACAAACAGAAGCATAAACATATCTCAAGATGGTACTTATCACTGTATCATCACGAATGCTGATTTCACTGCTTTAGCACAAGTGCAAACAGGAACATATACTCTAATTAATGCGGCTCCGTTCCTTGCTGATTCTACAGCTATAGCAAATATCTCTACTCTGAATGTAGATAATACTTTAAATTGGGATTTAAGCCAACCGATTAATACATGGGAAGGAATAACACATTCTGGAAATCCGACAGATAGAGTAACACAAGTCAATATCTCTACTAAAAATATTGATGTACTGCCTGCTGACATTAATGTATTAGATGCTTTAAGTATTTTGAAGCTAGATAATAATGCTCTTATTTTTGAAGAATTAGAGAAAATCACTCAAGCATACCCTTCTACTTTTAACTATGCTCCTCAAGAAGTTGTAGGTACTTCAAATATTTATGAACATACTGGAAATGCTATTACTTTAACACTACCTACTGAAATAAACTCTACAAATAACAGCTATCAGTGGTATAAAGATGGAAATCATATTACTACAAATGGTAATAATAATACTTATACTACTAATGAATTAGGTACATTTTATTGTCTTATTACTAATACTCTATTTCCTGAGTTAACACTTCAATCCGCAAATCAATTTATTTTAAACAAACAGCAGTTTGAAATTGACTCTACTGCCGTTGCTGACATTTATACCAAAAATATAAACAACACCCTTAGTTGGGACCTAAACCAGCCTATTACTACTTGGGAGGGAATCTCTTTTTATAGCGGAAGAATTAATCAAGTAAAAATAAATAATAGTCTTTTAGATACATTACCTAGTACTATTGTGAACCTAAATGCTCTTGATACATTACTTGTACAGAAAAATCAATTGACTTTCGAAAGCTTAGAAAACATTTCTACCAACTACCCTGTCAATTTCAAGTATGATGAGCAAGAAAAAATTGGAACAGAACAATACTTGGATGCCACCGGTAATACTACTGTAACACTAGAATTACCAACAGATTTCGACCCTAATACAACAAATAATACATATCAATGGTATCTAAACGACTTAGCAATTTCTAATGCAAACAACCGATCTTATAACACAAATCAAACAGGATTGTATTATTGTAAAATCAATAATATTATTTTTACAGAATTAACGCTACAATCGCAAAACTATATTGTCTTTAATCAAGATCTTCTTGCGGCTGACTCAACTGTTGTCGCTAAATTCTACACTGAAAATAATGCAAATACTTTGACATGGGATCTTACTCAATCTATTAACACATGGGAAGGGATCTCTATTAATTTCTCAAGAGTGACTGCCATTAATATTGAAAATCAAAATATTGAAAATATACCTTCGGATATCGGGCAACTTGAATATCTTGACTCTCTATTATTAAAAGACAATAACATAAATACTATACCGTCGGATATTGGTAGAAACACACGGATTTCTACAATCGATTTCAGTAATAATGAAATAAGTAGTCTACCAAATGAAGTAAATCAGTTAATCAACTTAAAAAAAGTAGCTCTGCAAAATAATACTATTGAAGCACTTCCTAATGGAATTCAAAATTGGACAAATATCGATACATTAATCATTAATGACAATAAACTTTCGTTTGAAGATATTACCTTGACACCTAATACGATTGACCATTACATCTATAGTCCGCAAGATTCTATTGGGAATAGCAGACAAATATTCTCTAATAGAGATCAATTACTATCAATTGACACAAACGTTGATAATGGAATTCAAAACATGACCTTTGAATGGTTCAAAAATAATACGATCATACCTAATGAAACAGACTCTACCTATTTAGCAACAGAACATGAACAATATTATTACACCTTCAAAAACAATGTTTATGATCAATTAACACTTACCTCAAAAACAATAGCAATACTACCAAGTAATAGTATGGATGAAGTTGATTCATTAGTACTAATTGATATTCTCCAACAAAACCCAAATACAACTTTAACTTGGGACACCAATGAAACAATTGACAATTGGGAAGGAGTCACAACAGCCAATTTCAGAATAACAGAATTGGATATTAGTGAAAAAAATATTGCTATTATTCCTGAGTCTATTGGAAATCTTAGTGCATTGCAAAAACTAATAACCCATACTAATCCTATTAAAGTTTTACCTGAAACAATTGGTAATTTAACCAGTCTTTATTGGTTCTCCCCCGCTACTGCTGAAATCAATCATATTCCAAATAGTATTAAAGCTTTAAATTTAACAACAATTTATATTCAACTAAATAACTTGGGATACTCTGCTTTTGAAGGACTTAGTATAATTCCTAATAATTATGCTCCCCAAAATAATATTTCTAGTGACACCTCTATTCTTCTTTCTCAATACCCTTACACTTTAACTGCTCCTGACTCTGCGACTAACAATCAATACCAATGGTATAATGAAAATGGAGCAATAACGAATGAAACAAACAGAAGCATAAACATATCTCAAGATGGCTCCTATCACTGTATTATTACTAATGCTAACTTTCCTGCTTTAGCTCAAGTAAAAACAGGGACATATACCATGATAGATGCTACTCAATTCTACGCAGATTCCCTTGCTCTTCTTTCATTAAAAGCAAGTAATCCTCAAGTAAACTTAAACTGGAGTACTACTCTTCCAGTCTCAAATTGGGAACATATTACACAATCAGGTGGTACCGGTACTTCTGTAAGTGCTACCCGTTTATCATCAATAGGCTTAACAAACATCCCTGTTAACTTTATGGATAATGGAGCATTAATGGTTTTAGATACATTTGACATTTCCGATAATGCATTGGTCTTTTACGATTTATACAATGCTGAAGCAATTATTAATCAAACAGCACAATTTATTAGTTACACACCACAAGCAATTGTTGGTATTGAACAATCTGTGGGCTATACAGGCTCTCCTATAAAACTATCTATTGATGCTCGTTTACAAGATACAAGGAATACTTATTTATGGTTTAAAGATGGTATTGCTCAAACATCAGAAACCGATTCAACATTAACAACCTCAACTGTTGGAGAATATTACTGCCAGGTCTCTAATCAAGATTTCCAATACTTAGAATTGTATTCCGCATCTAATTTTATTTATGACCAACAATTCTTTGATAATGATTCTATAATTGTAAGTACAATTTATACTGATAACATCAATAATACATTAGGCTGGCATCTGGACCAACCAATTACAACTTGGCACGGTGTTACACTAAGAGGTGGTCGTGTGTATGAGCTAGCGTTAGATAGTAAAACACTTTCTACTTTACCTTCTAACTTTGGTGAATTAACAGCGCTTACCTCACTGAAAATTGGTAATAATGAGTTTACAAACATACCTGATATTTCAAACTTAAGTCAACTGCTAATATTAGAATTAAACAATAACAATTTAAGTACTATTCCTACCTCTATTTATTCATTAATATCTCTTGAAAGGTTAATTTTAGATGCGAATAAAATTAACACTGTTGAACAAAAATTTTCTAATCTGTCTAACTTAGATTGTTTAGCGATTAGAAATAATTTCTTAACATTTGATGATATTTTACTTTTACCAGAACCTATTAAAGAAGAAAGTATTTCATATTATAAAAATCAGGGTATTGCAGGTTCTCCTCAATATGTAGCAACTTCTGGGTATATACATATTGTAGTTGATCAAACTATTGATCCATCATTACGAGATGTAAATACTTATCAATGGTTTTATGTTATTGGAAATGATACAATTCCTATTCCTAACTCTAATAATGATTCTCTACTTATTAATAATCAATTTGAAAAATTTCATACCAAGATAAATAATCCTGCAATAACTGATCTTACATTAATTACTGCATCTATTTATGTATCTCCTGAAAAGACAAACGAACAGGATTCTCTAGTACTTTTGGCATTACAAAGTACAAGTCTAAACCCAAATAACACATTAAATTGGCCTATTACCTCACCTGTTGGCACATGGGAAGGGATTAAAGTAGATGGAGCTTCTGCAAGAATTACTACCCTAGATATTTGGAATAAAAATATTGACGAGTTACCAGCTTCATTTAGTACATTATCAGAATTAAATAATGTCAATATCTCTGCCAACAACCTAGTTGAATTACCAGGTGGTATAGATAATTTAGATAGTTTACTTTATATCAATATTTCAAATAATCATTTATCATTTGCTGAGATGGATAAACTCGATCCTAAAGTAAAGAACGATGATGTGAATTTCGTATATGGTAATCAGAAAAATATTGGATACGAAGGAACAACTGTTGAATTAGCAAATGGTTTCAATTATTTAGACGTTCCCGAAGAAGACCGTACTACCAACGACTTTTACCAATGGTATAGAAATGGTAGTATTATCTCTGGAGAAAATAAAGACTCATTAAGGGTGAATAAAACAGGGGAATACAATTATACGATCTCTAATGAACGATATGACAATATATTATTAACATCTTATAGTATTACAGTAGATGGAAATGTAACAAGTATTGGTAAAGAAATTGGAGGTAAAATAAAATTATACCCCAACCCTACCTCAAACAATTTTATAATAGAAACTTCTAATGCTGTTCGTATAGAAGATGTGAAAGTTTATGATGTAGTTGGAAATATTTACACAGATATCTACAATACATCCTCTTTGTATAAATGGTCTATTGACCTTGAAGGTAAACCTATAGGTATGTATCTGGTTTGGGTAAAAACGGATAATGGAGAAGTGACAATGAAGGTGTTTAAGAAGTAGTTATTTTCATTCACCTAAAAACCTACGAATTAAATCGTAGGTTTTTAGGTGAACCTTCTGTTTCAACAAATGGTCTAGCTTTATTTTTCTTTATTTGCACAGCATGGAAAAAAATGAAGTATTTCATATTACAATTCAATAATACGATCACATTCTTCCAATGTACTCAAACGGTGTGCTATAATTATGATTGTTAAATCTGTATGCGATAATTTATTAATCGATGCTGTAATTTCCTTTTCCGTTTCATTGTCTAAAGCTGAAGTCGCTTCATCAAAGAATAAAATTTCTGCATCAAAATACAAGGCTCTTGCAATACCTACACGCTGCCTTTGGCCACCAGATAGTTTTGTACCGTTCTCTCCTATTCTTGTATCTACCCCATTTGTAAGTTTATTGGCCGTTTCCCATAAACTCGCTCTTTTTAAAACTCGTTCTAACTTGGTATAATCAATTTCTGCTTGATCACAGCCAAAAGCAACATTTTCTGCTAAAGTCGCATCTATTATGTAGACCGATTGCTGTACATACCCTACCTTATGGTAAAAATCATCTTCGTATTCTTCTCCAAAAACGTGCGCATCAATTTTGTATTTCCCTTTGGTTACGCGTAAAAAACCTAAGAGAATGTTCATGATTGTGGTTTTTCCTGAGCCCGAAGCACCGATTAAGCCTAATGTTTCTCCTTTTTTAATGACTAAAGAGAAATCTTCTAAAATAAAATCACTTGGGGTATCTGGATAAGCATAGCTAACATTCTCAAGCTCTAGTTTATCTTTAAAAACAACTTCTTTTTGTGGTTTACAAGCATAGACTTGTTCATTTGCTAAAGGTTGGAGAACGTTAAAAGTCCATTTGTTTTGATTCAATGCATTCATGTAGGTCATCATTCTATTAATAGAAGGCATTATTCGGAACCCTGCAATAGCAAAAACACCTAATAATTGCAACAATTCTAATCTTGAATCGAGGTAGTAAACACCATAAATGTTCATCACTAAAATAGCCAACATTAATGAAGTCTCAATTACTCTTGTTGGTGCTAGATTATAAATATTCGCTTTGATGTTTGTATCGGATAATTCATCTACATCTATTGTAATTCTTTCTCTAAATTTATTCTCAGAACCAGAAATTAACACATCTACGTACCCAAAAATACTTTGAAAAATATTCTTCCCTAACCTTGGTTGTACTCGGTTTCTAACTGCTCCAATTTCTAATGACTTAACACTCACCCACCTGTAAAAAAAGAAAAACACTGGCGTTACAACTACTGCCAATAAACCAATTATTTTAATATCGTAGATAGCAATACTTATTACAATAGCAAATAAGATTATGATTTCATTGAGGATATTTAGGACACCTAATAACTGTTGGTTTGCAAATAGAGATGTTGCTGTATTAACATTTCTATTCAATACATTTGAGTTCTCACCTTTAAAAAAAGTAAAACCTTTTCTATAATAGATTTGATGCAATCGTTTTGCAAAATCACTGTACAATCCTAACGCAAACTCACTTTGGTATTTTGTTATTAACAAACCTGCAATGTTCTTAATTAGTACCACTAAAAACAGAAAGGAAGTAAGAAGAATAATTAGTTGTTTATCATCTGTTAAATGAAATGTAGTGTACAACCATTCCGCCCAACTGTACTTTTCTACCATATTATCTTCCAATAATACCGCAAAAACAGGTAGCATGGCACTTAACCCTATCAATTCAAAACCAGAATTTAAAAAGAGCAATACACTTACACCCATCGCTTTTATCTTTTGGTCTTTCGGTAAGATAGAACGAATGAATTGTATGGTGTGAAAAAGAATTTTCATTTAAAAAATCGTTTGTTAATTTATTGGTGCGAAATTAAGGAATTAAGTTGAGAATGTGGCAATGGGAGTAAAATACATTGGAGCTTTGTGTGAAGAGTAAAATGAAACATGCCTGTTTCAAATCGTTCATGTAATTTGGAAATCTAAAATGAGTTACTAGATCAAGAATTTATGACTACACCAAAAAACCACAAATTGATTCTTGTTTGTTGAATGGATAGCTTTTCACTTTCTATCCTATTTTTGCATATTTCCTCATAAATTACGATATTGTAACTATGTCTAACGAATACGTAATATCATGATTATAGAAAGCGAGTTCAAAATTAGAAGTAGAAAAAAGAACGTTTACTCTTTCGAAGATATAGGGATACATTGGGAAAATGACTTCGATATAGTAAATATCATTAATGAATCTACCGCTCCTATTACCATTGTAGAATATATTATTAAGCTGTATAATTTCTCTACAAAAGATTACGACAAATTCTTTAATATAAAGTATACAACCTATAAGGATAGAAAGAATAAAAATGAAAAAGCAAATCATCATATTTTATCAAATGCTATTGCATTAAAAGAAATCTATGATTTAGGGCTGAGTACGTTTGGTGATAAAGATAAATTCATGCATTGGTTGGGTAAGAAAAACATTGCTATGGGCGGCACTTCACCAAAGGATATTCTACATACAGATAGCGGTAGAAATATTGTGCTTGAAACGCTACATAGAATTGAGTACGGAATGTTTGCCTAGATGAGAGTATATAGAATTGAAAAAAAAGAATTTGTTAGTACAACATTAGAGGGCATTGGTTCTGCAAAAATTGGAGGAAGATGGAACAATAAAGGTGTTTATATGTGCTATGCTTCTCAATACAGGTCATTAGCACTGTTAGAAGTTGCTGTTCACTTAGATATAAACAATGAGTTACCTACAGACAGGATGATTGTTGAAATAGAAATACCAGATGAATTAGTTGTTCAAAAAATTTCAAAGCAACAGTTAGATAATTTCTCAGATACATGGCATTTTCTTCCTCCATCAGAAGATAGTAAATATTTTGGTAGTAGATTAATTTTACAGAAAGAAGCAGTAGCTTATATGGTACCTTCTGTCATTGTTCAAGATGAATTTAATGTACTGATAGATCCCAATCATACCGATATTAAAAAGGTCAAAGTTATTGGTTATAAAGCAATAGACATTGATCAACGGTTGATTTAACACCTCATTACAGGCATTAAATAATATATTTCCACATAGCCACCACATTCACTATTAACTCCAATATTCCTTTAATAATCAAGCTGATTAAAAAATAAGTTAAGCCAAATTTGAAGGCTATAAATAAACATATTAGCTGAAGACTTTTAGTCAAGACATTTATTTTTAATGTAGTAGTAGCCTGATTGATAGCATTTAAGTATACTTGTATGAGCTCAATTAATGGATAAACAAATGATATTCCGATAAGGTATTGAAAAATCTGCCCACTCTCTTTCCATTCTTCTTTAAACATAAACACAAATAGATTTTCACCAAAGATTACTAGTAAAATGCTTATTAGCAATGTAATACTAAATAGAAGAAAGAACGCTTTTATAAATGAGGCAATCAGTAAATCATTCTTTTCTTTATGTTTTGAAAAATAAGAAAAATATACCCCAGAAAATATTGAAGAGGAATTATTAATATATTGATTAGTAACTGATTTTGCTTTATTGTAAAACCCCAATTGCTGTACTGGTAAAGATATACTTAATACTACTGTATCTAGATTTGTAATTACTTGATTTATAAACTTAGTTGCTGTCCGTTTACTCGCATAATCACTAACAATTTTAATGTCATTTAGGTTAAAATATAGAGTGGGACGCCATTTTTCAAACATAAAATAAAGGACTGTACTTATACTTGTTTTAGAAATAAATTGAAAGATTAAAGCATATATACCAAATCCTTGATAAGCACTTATTAAACCAATACAACTGGAACTAAAGTTTGCAATCATACTAATTTTAGAATGCACTTTAAAGTTCATTGCCCTAGTGACTGTCATTCCTATTCCATCACCTATAACACTAATAATAAATACCAAACTCATCCATCTCAAAGGAATTCCTAGATTAGAATATCCAAGGTATTTACAGATAATCGGAATAAAAACAAAGAATACTAATGTGGTTACTCCCCCCATAAACACAATACCCCAATAACCGCTAGACAATTCTTTTTGGTTAGCATCATGTTTTTGTACAAAACTTTCGACTAAAGAAAAATCCATCAATGCATGAAATATGATTACAAATGCCATTATTACCCCAAACTCTCCATATATTTCAGGCGTTAATTGTCGGGTTAAAAAGATAGAAAAAAGAAAAGCTATGCCTTGTACAACAATCTTAGAGGTTGCTTCCCAAAGTAAATTTTTTATTAACATTCACTATTTTTTTAAAAGTGAAAGTTAAGTGATTAAATCAATAATACACTAATTTTTAGTTAAAGTATATTTTTGAGATTAAGATCTATTTCACTATTGAATTGATTATCAAAAACTAAAGTACTTATTAAATAGTACCACTTTCATCTCTCAAGTATATGCTTTAAATTTGCAGACAATACAAAATAGAAAAATGAATAAATCTACATATATAACAAAAGAAGGCATGGAAGGCTTACAACAAGATGTGTTGGAGCTTTGGGAAGAACGTAAAATTGTTACGCAGGCTGTTAGTGATGCTGCTGCAATGGGTGATCGTTCTGAAAATGCTGAATATATTTACGGTAAAAAGAAATTACGTGAAATTGATGGACGTTTAACTTATTTGCGCCGTAGAATTGCTGAGGTTAAAGTTTTTGATCAAAAGATAGATAAAAATATAGCAATGTTTAGTGCTTATGTTTCTTTTAAAGATCAAAATGGAAATACGATGTCTTTGCGTCTTGTTGGTCCAGATGAAGCAGATATTAAGAAGCAAACGATCAGTATTGCCTCTCCTATTGGGAAAGCACTTCTAAACAACAAAATTGGTGATAGTGTAGACGTCATCACTCCTGCAGGTAAAAAGAACTTCACTATTCTTACAGTGAACTACTAAAAATACTTCTCAAACGACTTTATCTTATGGTTCTCTATTACTTTTCTATTGAGCAAGTGAACATTTGAAACTAGGAAAATTTAGGTGATTATTTTTTAGTCTCATCAAGACAGCATTGAAGCGCATAGTTACGTGATGAAATTCTAACGAAGAGTAGACTAAAAAAGAAAGGTTAAAACTTCCGATTTTAATTGTACAACTGCTTAATTATCCCTTCTATGGGTAGTTAAAGGTTAAAAAGAAGCTAGTGATAAAGTCGTTTTCAGCATTATTACATATATTTATAGGGTAATCAGCATAAAGTAATTGTAATAATCTTTTTGACTACAAGGGATCATCGCAAACTTCTTTTAGAACTTCTCATTTTTTTAATACCATGAAATTGAAGCGAAACATACAGCATATATTATTTCTTCTTATTGTTTTAACATCAACAGGTGCTAATGCACAAGAATTGTATGTTCTCCATGTAAATGGAAATATTGTAAACACTACAAATAATACAAATTTAGCCGTTGGCGATGTCATTAGTAAGAGTACTTCTCTTAATTTTGAATCGAACAATTCTAAAGCTATTGTTATTGGTACAGAATCTGGTAAAATGTTATTAGATGGAAGTAAAATTACTGCTTCTCCAGATGGTGAATTTATGAGTTTAGTTACCGATGTGCTATTCCCTGTAAATTCTAACAAACAAATGAGTACGCGTAGCGTAACGTTTGATACTATCCACCATGTTTCAGATTATTTTAATGGTGCTCCTTATGTTTTTATTGCAGACTCTATCATTTTAGAAATAGATTCTATTAAGTATAAGTTAAACGATGAAAAAATGATGGCAATCCGTTTTAGTGACGGTGATAATGTCTACAATAGATGGATTCCTAACTATGGGAATAATCAGATTATTGTAATGCCTGATTCTTTATTTAAAGGTGCTGCTATTGATAAAGTTGAAGTTGTAGATTTATACTATGTTGTTAAAGCTACTAGAGATGTAAAACCTATTGGTAGTTTTATTCCTGTTTTTATCAATCAAAATAAATTAAAAGAGGAATTACTTTCTTTAAAGACTTTCCTAAATAATAATACAAAGACACCTCAACAAGAGGTTGAAAAGGAATTGTATCAATACATTTTAGATATCTACGGAAAAACAGATTACCGAATCTTTAAAAATTGGGTAGCACAAGAAGGTATTATTTGATAGACACTTTGTCTTAGTTCAAAAAGCAAACAACTTACTGTGTCGTCAACTACTCTCAACTTTTTAAACGTATACTACACATGGCTTCAAATAAACTGAAGGATCGCCTAATATTTAGAATGCAGAAGAATAAACCATTAATGTGGGGTATTTCTTCTATTCATGCATTAATAATGATGGTTGGCTTAATGTTTTATATGTCAATTGTTTATGTAATGCCCGATGAAATAATGTTAATTGAGCTACTTTCGGTTACAAGAAACGCATTATTTAAGGCAGAAATAAAACCTAAATCAGATCGTTTTCTTTTTGTAAACTGTTCTTGGGAAAAAGACTTAACGGCTAAAGTAGATACCAATGGTTTTGTAATTGGTAATGTTGATATTACAAACAGAAAATCAATTACAAAATTTGTAAATACCTTAAACCAAGATCCTGATAACCACGAGTACTTACTTGTCGATATTCGTTTCTATGATAAATCTGATGATGATAGCTTAATGGAAGCTGCTTTTGCAAATTCTAAAAATACTATTGTCTCCTATCATAAAGGGGCAGATAATGCACCAAAATACCCTGTTGTAAAAGTACCTTTGGGCTTATCAGATTTACAAGTACAAGAGCTTAATCACGAAGAGACTGTTACGCTAAAATACCACCTTATACAAGGAGATTCATTAAAGTCTACTCCTTTAATTATGGCGGAAAATATTTATGGTGAAAAAATAGAAAAGGGTTTCCTCTTCAATAAGTTTAGAGGTAATTATATGCTGAATAGCTATATTCTCGATTACCCTATCCGTACCTACGACTTGTTTGTAAAGAACACCTACCCTTACTTACAAATGCATGAGTTAATAACCATGCCTCCGTTCTTAATTAAGAAATTTACTAAAGATAAAATTATTGTATTAGGTGATTTTGAGGACCGAGATATCCATAAGACAATTTATGGTTTTATGCCAGGTCCGTTAATTCTTACCAATGCGTTTATTACGTTGGAAAGAGGTTATAATAAAATCACATGGGGATTCTTCCTTTTCATATTTATCTGTTTTACTTATATCTCTCATAAGGCACTTACATTTAGAGACCCTGTGACTGTATTTATCAATAAGTTCTTCGATTCTGATCACTTTATTGTAGAACTTATTCAAGATTCCGTCTTTTATCTAGTGTACTTTGGTGTAATGTCGATCGTTTCGTACCTCACTTTCAATATACATTTAACTGTATTAATTCTGTCGTTCTACATGTATGCCTTAGAACAAGGGTTATTGTTTTATAAAGGTTGGTTAGAAGACAAAGAAAAGGAAGAGTTAGAGAAAGAGGCAAAAGAAGAAAACATTGCATAATTTATAAAAAGTAATGTTTATCATTCATTTGTAAATGATCTTAATGGTAAATTGAAAAAATTTAAAACTAATATTGAACTATGCACACTGAATTTAAAAAAGTAGCAATGATTGCCCATGATGGCAAAAAAGCAGATATGGTCGGTTTCTTTAAAGACCACATGGATGTTTTAGAAAACATGGCAATTGTTGCTACAGGTACTACAGGAAGTCACTTACAAAAAGCAGGTTTAGATGTAGATTGCAAGTTATCAGGACCAAAAGGTGGTGATGCTCAAATTGCTGCTCTTGTTGCTGAAGGTGATGTTGATGCAGTATTTTTCTTCAGAGATCCACTAGGAAAACACCCACACGAACCAGACGTTCAGATGCTTATGCGTGTTTGTGATTTATATGATGTGCCTTTAGCTACTAATCCATCTTCAGGAGGGTTATTAATGATGGGTATTAGAGACATCCTTAAAAAATAATTAGGTTTAAAAGTTTTAAGCCAAAAAAAGAGGTTAAACTGTTGTTAGTTTAACCTCTTTTTTTTGTATCGATAGATTATTTTTGTTGCCAAACAATCTTTCTATTCTTACTATCTAAGTTTAATATTATTCTTAATGGATTAGGAATAATCACTAAACGCGTAGGTTTCTTTTCTAAATCATCTACCTCTACTGGTACACCTTGAGCATGGTTTGCATCAAACTGTGCTCCCAACTCATTGTCACCAATTTTTACATATTCTTGTGCAATGTAGCTTAATGGTGAAAGTACATCTGTGTCTACAGAAAATTCTTCGTGTACATCGCCAATAATATCTTCAAGTGCCTCACCGTGCTCGTCAATAAAATCATCTTCAAGCTCGTGTAATTCATCTTCGATATCATCATAAGACTCGTCTTCGTATGTTAATCCATTTAACTGAATTCTTTTTTCAATAATAGAAATAAGTGCTTTGTCGATTGCTGTTGTATCCATATTTTAAATTATCGAGGAATCCTCGGGTTAATTGTCTGATTCTAATTACAGTAGCTTTTCCCGCTATTTTTGAACAATAAATATAAGTATTGACATTGAATTTTAAAAGGTGAATTTACTCTTCTCGTGTTATCATCAATGTTGTTAAGAATAAATTATAAATATCTTGGAGTACTTCAATCAATACCTCTCAAGTTTATACCTTTTTGAATTTAGTTTTTGATTACTAATTGGTACGTATCTAAAGAAATTTGCCTCATATATACCTTTGTTAAATCAATACCTACTTCTTTTATGGTTTCTTCTCTATGATTTTTTATAGTGATTAATTCCAAATCATCAATCACTTCTATTTTGAATTTATCATCAAATAGTTTTTTTACCTTTTCAATTTTTGCCACATCATTATTGGTACAAATTGATAAAGACAAGGCACTATTTTTCATCAAATTAATTTTGATATTTAAGCGAGATAACGCACTAAAAACAAGTCCTAAATCACCTTTACTTACATTTAAAAAGTCTTTTTCGGCAAAACGAATAATTGCTTGGTTCGTTTTAAAAATAATGGATGATTTAGACGGATATTCTTCAAAATCTCCTATCACTGTACCCTCATCAGAAGGGTTGATAAAAGAATTGACATAAAGAGGAATATTTTTTAAAGCCAGAGGTCTAATTGTTTTAGGATGAATTACAGAAGCACCATAATAAGTTAACTCTGCGGCATATTTATACGGTAATTTTTTGAATAACGACACCTCTTCTACTCTTCTTGGGTCGCTACTCATTATGCCGGGTACATCTTTCCAAATGCTTACTTTCTCAGCATCTAAGCAGTAACCAAAAATTGCAGCTGTAAAATCAGATCCTTCCCTGCCTAAAGTTGTTGTTTTATTATTAATTGTCCCCCCTATAAAACCTTGAGTTACTACAACATTATTTTGTATTAGTTCTTTTACGTCTGAGTTTATTAACCTACCCGTCCAGTTCCAATCTACATTACCTTCTCTAAAATTATCGTCGGTTTGAATGTAAATACGGGCATCTAAGAAATGAGTATCAATTTTTTCTTGATTAAGATAGGCTGAGATGATATGTGTAGAAAGTAGCTCTCCATAACATACTACTTGATCATACAATTCATCTTCAGATGTTACTCTTAAAGACAGTCTAATTTCTAAATCGTAGACTAATTTTTCTATTTGAGTAAAGATAGTTGCCTTCTCATTATCAAAAAGGTCTTTTGCAATAACAGTATGAAATCTTTTTAGTTCTTCTAAATGTTTCTTAGGGTCTTCACCCTTTAAAAAGTCGACAACTATTTTCTCCATTAAGTTGGTTGTCTTACCCATTGCAGATACCACAACAACTAACTCTTTCTGATCTGAAAAATCCTTAATAATATTTTTCACATTTCGAACAGCTTCTGCATCTTTAACAGAAGCCCCACCAAATTTAAATACCTGCATTATTAACTGGTTCTGAGTAAAATAAAATTACAGCAAAGAACATGGTCTAATTGCCAATCTCTTTGCTGTAATTTAAGGACTTTCCTATAAAGAAACACTCAAAAGTGAGCATTAAATCTATGTAAGTACTAAGACAAAATTATATAACACTAATTCATGTTATCTTTGAGGAGTACTTAGAAGAAAAATTAATTCAAGATTAGAATTTAATTTTTTCGATCGCTGCTTTTGGATCTTCAGCACCAAAAACATAACTACCTGCAACAAGAACAGTAGCTCCAGCTTCAGCAAGTTTTTCTGCATTAGATGCGTCAACACCACCATCAATCTGTATTAAAACATCAGCACCTGCTTTGTCGATCATTGCTTTTAAATCCCTTACTTTTTGATAAGTAGAAGGAATAAATTTCTGACCACCAAATCCTGGGTTTACCGACATTAAACATACATAGTCAATATCATTTAATAAATACTCAAGACAATCTAAAGAGGTATGAGGATTTAAGGCAACACCTGCTTTTAAACCTAACTCTTTGATATTCTGAATAGACCTATGTAAGTGAGGACAAGCTTCTGCATGAACAGAGATCATGTCTGCACCCGCATTTTTAAAAGCCTCCAAATAACGATCTGGCTGTTCGATCATTAAGTGTACATCCATTGGCTTTTTTGCGTGCCTTTTAATTGCTGCACAAACCGGAAGACCAAAAGAGATATTCGGTACAAACATACCGTCCATAATATCAATGTGGAACCAATCTGCCTTGCTTTCATTAATAAGTTCAGCGTCTCTTTGCAGGTTAGCAAAATCAGCTGCTAAAACTGAGGGTGCGATTATTGTTTTCATGTCTCGGAAGAAACTCTTTTAAATAATTTATTTTCAATTTTATTATTGACACACATATTGTCAATATTGAAAATCGCTCAAATTTAACAGAAAATTATTTTTTAGGAATAGAATTGCTAAGAATTATAGAAAAGTTTATGGTTGTTTCCATTTCTTATTCTCCTATTTAGTCTTCAGGCATTTTTATCATTAAAAAATCACTATAGAAAACCCTTATTTAGAAGGTTGAATTATTGTTAGTTTTTTTAAAAATCGAAAATTGTATTACAAAAAGACCCAACGCCATCTACCATACAAAAATTATAATGATAAATATTCTTCAAAAAACAAGATAATTGAAATTTAATTGTTAGCTATCAACTACTTAACCACGAAATATATTTTCTCTTTTTTTTATAAAAAGTTAGATTATTGATAGATAACATTTCTTAAAAGACTGCATTATTTATCACTTTTCTAATATTACACTGAAAAATTCCTACACGTACAACCTACACTTAAATGTTTATTAAGAAAAACTTATTTATGTTAGTGTTTTCGTCCCTATTATATATTTATTTTCTATATAAATAATACAATGAGTAAAAAATTACCTGAATTAGTAAAGGATGACCCGTGGTTAGAGCCACAAACCGACCAAATCAACGCAAGAATTAATTCCTATTCCCAACTTAAAAATGACTTATCTGATAAGTATGGAAGTATTTATGAATTTGCTGGTGCACATAAATTCTTAGGATTTAATTTTGATGAAACAAACAATGGCTGGTGGTACCGTGAGTGGGCACCTGCTGCGCATGCTTTGTTTTTAATTGGTGATTTCAATGATTGGAATAGAGACGCTCATCCTTTAAAAAGAATTGAGGGTTCTAATGAATGGAACGGTGTATGGGAAATTTTCCTTCCTAAAGACGAGTATAAAGATACTTTTATTCATGGTAGTTATGTAAAAGTACGTGTCTTATCTCAAGCTGGAGATCAAGACCGTATACCAGCATATATTACTAGAGTAATGCAAGAACCTAATTCTCCTAACTTTAAAGGGCAATTATGGTTTTCTGAAGAAACTAACTTCGATTGGAAAGGAGATGAATTTGTCACTTCTTCTATCAAGTCTCCATTAATTTATGAGGCACACGTAGGGATGTCTCAGGAAGAGGAGAAAATGGGTACGTATCAAGAATTTATTGATAATGTACTTCCTCGTGTTAAAGATTTAGGATACAATTGTATTCAATTAATGGCTGTGCAAGAACATCCTTATTATGGCTCTTTTGGGTACCATGTAAGTAATTTCTTTGCGGCTACTTCTAAATTTGGAACGCCTGAAGAATTAAAAAAACTTATTAAAACTGCTCACTCAATGGGCATTGCTGTAATTATGGATATCGTTCACTCTCATGCAGTGAAAAACCATAACGAAGGTATTAATGAGTTTGATGGTACAGTATACCAATATTTCCATGCTGGAGAACAAGGTGATCATCCAGATTGGGACTCAAAAATATTTGATTATAGTAAGTGGGAAGTTATTCAATTCCTTGCGTCTAACGTAAGATATTGGTTAGAAGAATTCCATTTTGATGGTTTCCGTTTTGACGGTGTAACTTCTATGATGTATCATCATCATGGACATGCTGGTTTTGGTAGTTATGACGATTACTTTAACATGGGTGTTGACGTAGATGCTGTACGTTATTTACAACTTGCAAACGACATTGCTCATGAAATTAAGCCTGATGTTCTTTCTATTGCAGAAGATGTTTCGGGTATGCCTGGTTTAAGTCGTGATGTTGCAGGTGGTGGCGTTGGTTTCGATTACCGTTTAAGTATGGGTATTCCAGATTTCTGGGTGAAATTATTGGAAGAACAACAAGACGAAGATTGGAACATCTGGGATCTTTGGAGTGTTATGCTTAACCGTAGAGCACACGAAAAAGCAATTGCCTACTCAGAATCACATGACCAAGCATTGGTTGGTGATAAGACTGTTGCCATGTGGCTAATGAATGCAGAAATGTATACAGAAATGAATAATGATAGTAATAACTTGGTTGTTGACCGTGGTATTGCAATGCATAAAATTATTCGTTTCTTAACTTGTGTTCTTGGTGGCGAAGGTTACTTAAACTTTATGGGTAACGAGTTCGGTCATCCAGAGTGGATTGATTTCCCTCGTGAAGGAAACGATTGGAGCTTCAAATATGCAAGACGTCAATGGTCGCTTGTAGAAAATGGATTCTTACGCTATCAAAAACTAAATAATTTTGACCGTGCAATGATTCATCTTGTACGTAAGTTTGATATTTTAGACGAGGGTACGCCTGTCGATTTATTAAACATGGATAGTGATAATAAAACGATCTGTTTCAAAAAAGGTGAGTTAATATTCGTATTTAACTTCCACCCTAACCATTCTCTTCCTAATTATAAATTTAATGTGAAGGAAGCGGGTACATATGAAATCGTTTTATCATCTGATGATGAAAACTTTGGTGGTTTTGATCGTGTTGATGTAGCTGATGAGTATTTTACTGATGAAGACAATAACATTTCGATTTATAATACTAACCGTTCTGCGTTAGTATTTAAGAAGAAGAAATAATTTTATACACTCAATCATTGAGTAACAAATTAGGCATATTACTAAATAGTAATATGCCTTTTTTAATGTTCATTAAGCAGTTGTACAATTAAAATAAGAAGTTTTAGCCTTTCTTTATTAACCTACCCATTGGTAGAATTTCATTTGGTAGCAATGACTATTCCCTTTGTTGCATCGAAGGGAAAAGCGTTAATAATTTTATGGATGAAGCCGTTAAGTTTGAGCCTTAGCGAGTTTAAAATCATGTAGGCTGAAGGAATCAAATTTAGCTTTTGCATTCACAGCCTAGATTTTTTGGCTTCGTTTTTACATCAATGGAATAAATGAAGAAGGCAATCATTTAGAAGTAATGAGATGGGATCGTAAGATATTCTATTTTGAAAGTGGTATTACTACTACCCAAGTTTTCAGAAAAAAATCACCTGCTTATTATTCAAGAATAACAATATAGAAAAAGGTCACCCAAAATAAATTGAGTGACCTTAATAGTAATCTTAAAAAGATTACTATTTGATAGTTCTGTAGATTATAATTCTACGTAATTATCAAACGTTTTAGTATTCCACCAAACTTTCACACCATACATTGTATTAGTGATTCCTGTTGCTGCTTGCGACCAGTTTGCACCGTTAGTTGTTTGCTCTGAAATAGCATACGGGAAACGTAATGGTAAACCTAAACCTTTATATTGAGTACCTCCTCTTACAAAAGTTAACTGAGGGAAGTTAGTACGACGTACTTCAGTAAATGCCTCAGGTCCGTTTGTAAAGATTGAAATAAACTTTTGTTCTGCAATTAACTGAGCTGCTTTAGAAGCATCCCAAGCAACATCAGCAGTAGCTAATGTTCTGCTGTAATGTGATTCCATATTCGCTAAAGAAATTTCAATAGCAGTACCATCTTCTTCAGTTACAACACTTTCTGAGAAAGTAACCGCACCTGTTTGATCTGCAAAAGCGGCAGTTTTAATACCGTATTGATCTGCTAAGCGATATTGTCTTTCGAAAGAAGCATGAATACCATTTTCGTAAGCTACTTTAGCATCTCCTGCAGCACTAACACCTAAGATTGCTGCTGCCTCTGCTTTGATAAACTCTAATTCTGAGTAAGACATGATATGAGAAACACCATTTGGAGTAACTCTGTACATTACCCCTACTCTAGAAATTGCTGACAATTGGAAACTTTCGCTTTTAGGTACTCCGTTTTCAATTCCTGTATAAGAGATATCAGCTGTATTTCCAGTTGAATCAAATAATGCAATCGAAGCAGGTGTTGGCGTTGCATAGATATACATACGTGCATCTTTACGGTCTTTCATCATGTTTACCATAGTATAAGACATTGCATGATCATCACGTGCATCACGTACGTAGTTTTCAAAGAATGGGTGCTCATAAGGTTGCGTACCCGCATAAGTTAACATTGCATCATCTTCAATAGAAGTAAATACAGGGTATTTAGCTGGGTTTGCAAAAATCAATTCTAAACCACTTTGAGCTGTTGCTTGATCTACCTTAGAAATATGGATATATAATCTAGCTGCTAAAGAGTTCGCAAATTTTTGCCATTTCTGAGTGTCACCACCATAAATCATATCCGCTTGCGTGTCTACATTACCACCGTGTGATAATAACTCGTTTGCTTCTGATAAACGGTTAAACAAATCAGTATAAATGTCTTTTTGTGCATCATATTTAGGTTGAGTAATTGTAGACTCATAACCTAAAGCAACGGTTTTCAATGCTTCAGAATAAGGAATATCACCCCAAACATCTGTCATTACCGAGAATAAATAAGAACGAACTACTAACATAGCACCTTCCATTGCCTCTGCATCTGCAATTGCTTTTTCATCACGATTAGCTTCAGCCATTAACGCTTCTTTCAAATCTTGCGTCTTTTTTAAGGCTAATTCTAATTCGTATAATGAACCAGAACCATTTGATGAAGAACCAGAATACATGTACTTCCAGTAGCCGTCCACTACATTAGATCTGTATTCGTACCAATCTTCATCGATATATTGAATTTTAGCAAACTGTTGTGCCCATAAACCTGCACCAGTTAAATTAAAGTCTTCTGCTTGAACACCATAAATACCACCAATTCTAGAGAATGTTGCGTTGGCAAATAAACTACCCGGATCTACATCTGTTGGGTAGTTAGGGTTTACTTGCATATCTTCAAAGTTTTTGAAACAAGATGTTGTTCCAAAAGCCATGATGATTAATGCTATATATATTATTGATTTTTTCATTATTCCTTCAGTTTTTCTTGTTGGAGAAGATTGCTCCTCTCCAACACCATTTAACTATTTATATCTGATGAGTGATAACACTCTTAGAATCTCATTTTGATATCAAATCCAAAGCTTCTAGGCGATGGTAATTGACCGAATTCGAATCCTTGACCATCTAAACCAGTACCAAAACCAGCTTGAGGATCAATGTTTGGAGCATTACTATGAATCATCCATAAGTTATTACCTACAAATGCAACACTCATTCCTTGGATTCCATACTTTTTGGTAAAAGTAGAAGGGATGTTATACGCAAGAGACAATTCTGCTAATTTTACATAAGTAGCATCATAGATGTATTCTTCATGAATACCATATAATGATTGGTAGTAATCTTGAGTTGGTACTACAATGTTATTTGGAGTACCGTCTACACCAACACCATTTGTAACTCTACCAGCTTCACGGTTAACAGCAGTTACATCTAATACACCTGCATATTCACCAAACATGTTTGTTACAGAGAAAATATCACCACCTTTAGAAATATCAATTAATGCAGATAATGTGAACCCTTTATAAGTTACCGAGTTACGGATACCACCTCTCCAATCTGGGTTGATAGAACCTAACTTTTGTTTCTCATCAGTTTTCATTGCATAACCGTTATCATCTACCATTACGTTACCTTGTTCGTCTCTCTGGTAAGCATAACCATAGAAAGTACCAAGTTCTTCACCAGGACGAGCTTCTGTAGTTAAACCCCAGTATTCACCTAAAACAAATGAATCAACACCTTCTGCTAATTCCACTACTTTGTTTTTGTTTTTTGCAAAGTTTAATGAAATATCCCAAGTCACTGCTTCTGTTTGAACAGGAGTAGCAAAAATCATCAATTCAAAACCATTGTTATCAATCTGACCTGCATTGATATAAGAATACCTATATCCAGAAGCTGCAGAAATGTCAGCAGGTACAATTTGATCATAAGTAGATTTCTCATAATAAGCAGCTTCAAATCCTAAACGGTTATTGAAGAAGCCCATATCTAAACCAATTTCCCAAGATTGAGTTCTTTCAGATCTTAAATCAGGATTAGCTTGAGTAGTTTCGTATTTAAACATTGGGTAGCCATTATAAGGCAATCCACTTGTATAAACGTTTGTAGTATTGTAAGGGTCTGTATCATTACCAACTTCAGCCCATCCACCTCTAATTTTACCATTAGAAATCCACTCTGGAAGATCCATGTGCTCAGAGAATACATAAGATAAGTTCACTGATGGATACATGAATGAATTATTCTGTACAGGTAATGTTGATGTCCAATCGTTACGAACAGATACATCAGCAAATAAGTAATCTCTGAAACCTACCGAAGCAGTAGCATATAATGAGTTAATAATTTTTTCAGTAAACTCACTGTAAGCATCAATTTGTCCAGTAGCATTAGCAGGTGTATACACCCCCGGAGATGCTAAACCAAATGCTTCCATAGAAGATGTTTTTGTTACACGGTACATGTTGTTACCACCCACATTTGCGTTAACATTCCAATCTTCACCAAAGTCTTTAGAGAACGAGAATAGGAAATCAAAGTTTGTTTCGTTTACAAAGTAATTTGATTCATAAAAACCACCATCAGGGTCATTAATTGAATACATTGCTGACTTAGACAAACGGTTTTCAGTATATAAATCAGTACCACCTTTCACCTTAAAGTTTAAGTAGTCTGTGATGTTCCATTTTAAAGAAGCAAAACCATTTACACGATCTCTTAATTGTGAGTTAGTATTCTCGTTTAAGATCCAATAAGGGTTATCGTGGTAGTTGTAGTTCCAGTTATAAGGAGTACCATCTGCTTTCTTATAATCTTTTAATAAGTTATAATCTACCTGACGTCCACCCCATACAAATTGTTGCATTACGTTATTTGCACCGTAACCCTGTTGAGGTAAGTTATCTGATTGTCTTCTAGAATATGTAATTTTAGAGTCTAATTGTAAATTATCCGAAATCTTATGACCAAAGTTTAAAGAAGCAGAATAATTTTCTAACCCAGTGTTTGGAACCATACCTTCTTGATCAGAATACATCATAGAGAAACGTACATTCGACTTATCTGTTGAATTTTGAATAGATAAGTTTGTAGTAGAAACGTATCCAGTTTCAAAAAAGTCTTCTACATTGTTAGGAGAAGAAACCCAAGGAGCAGCTTCACCATTAGAATAAAACTGAGGAATCATTAATCCAGCATCCAATTTAGGACCCCAAGATTCATCAACACCATCATTAACACCACCATTTTTACCATCTACAAAAGAGAACTGACCATTAAGACCTTGTCCATATTCGTTTTGGTAATTTGGTAAGATCAATGGATTTTGGAAAGTTGTTTTATTTGACAACGAAACCCCTAAACCTTCAGAACCTTTACCTGATTTTGTTGTAATTACAATAGCACCATTTTGTGCACGAGAACCATATAAAGCGGCTGCGTTTGGTCCTTTCAAAACAGTCATTGACTCAATATCATCTGGGTTAATATCATTAATAGGCGAACCGAAGTCAGTTCCTCCACTAGATGTATTACCAGAGTTGTATGTATTGTCTACAGGTACACCATCAATTACAAATAACGGTTGATTATTACCTGTTAAAGATGAATTACCACGAATAGTAATACGAGAAGATGCACCTGGAGCTCCCGAAGAAGTATTTACCATTACACCTGCAACTTTACCATTAAGACTATTTAAAACACCAGAATCTGAACCTTTTAAATCATCACCTTTTACTTCTGTAACAGAGTAACCAAGTGATTTTTTATCTTTTTCGATACCTAAAGCTGTTACAACAACTTCATCGAGTTGTTCAACGTCTTCTTGCATTACAAACTCAAATTTTGCTTGAGTTCCGATAGCTACGTTTTGTGTTGTGTAACCGATTAGACGAACAACAATATTCACAGCACTTTCTGGAGCTTGAATTGCAAAGGTACCGTTAAAGTCTGTAACAGCACCGATTGTTGTACCTTCGATCATTACAGTGGCACCAGGAAGTGTCTCACCATTTGCGTCTTTTACAACGCCATCAATCTTTCTCTCCTGAGCTAAGGCTGTAAAAGCCAGTCCCAAAAAGATTAAGAGAAGTTGAAGTACTCTTTTCTTCATGATAATTTGTTAATAAATAATTGATTGGAAAAAATGAATACTCTCACGAATATCCTTAAGTAGTTATCAATAAATTTCAGTGATTTTAAAATGCCTGTTATGAATTTGCTCTTCGTTTAATATTACATCACATAGCAAAAGCTAGGACGTAGTATTTCACGTGGCTGCAACCACAATATGGTCAGTTAAAAAATACGCTGTTATTTATAGTTATCTACTTATAAAGTTTAAAAATCAACAGCTATACTATTGAGAATTATAAAAATTAGGTTGTAATAAAATCTGTTTGCTAGATAAATTCTATTAGGTATTTTGTCTCTTAAATTAGGTCGGATTCTAATGAAAAGAACCCTATAAATAGATAATCTCTATCTACTTTTAACATTGTTCACTTCACAATTGTAATGAAGTCAATCATAAATCAAAAATTTTTTAACAGAAGTAAAGAAAAGTGTCTCTAACATTTTTAGCAACTCAAACAATTGACAATCAATCTATTTACACTTATAAACAACTCATGTGCTTTGTTATTTATTATTCTTAATGAAATTAAATTTTAAAAATCAACGTAGTGTATACTGTTAATTTATAGTTAGTTATATATTACGTTGATACATCAAGTTTTTTCAAAAAATACAAATTAAAAAGAAAGTTAAGTCAATTGTTATTTTATCATAAATTAACATTTAGGTTAAAAATTATAACAAGTATAAATTATTGAAACAAAAAAAAGAGGGGCCTAAAAAGGCTCCTCTTTATTACTAATCATTCTATATCAATCTAAAAAATACTCTTGAGGTATATTTAGATGAAACAGTATCTAGGGCTACTTATAATTCACTTCAGAATTTTCAGCAAACCAAACTTTCTTACCATACATTGTATCATTAATACCTTGAGAGGCAGCTGACCAATTGGCTGAATTAGTAGTTTGTTCTGAGAACGGATAAGGGAATCTATTTGGTAAACCTTTTCCTTGGTACACCGTACCCCCTCTAATCTCAGAGATTGCTGGCCATCCAGTTCTTCTTAACTCTGCAAATACTTCTGGTCCGTTCGTAAAGTTAGAAAGGTACTTTTGCTCTGCAATTACTCTTTCTTTTCCTCCATTTTTACTCCAATCTAAATTATTAATTACAATTGCAGCATCTGTAAAAGGATCAGAAACAACATCTCCATCTACAGGTATAATTGGAGCTGAATAAGCTTCTACATCTGCATATTGTTTTGTAAATGAAGCTTCTATACCTTCGTTAACTAAGCTTTCTACAGTTCCAGAAACACCTGCAATACCATTTAAAGCTGCTTCTGCTTCTATAAACTTCAATTCAGAATACGTCATCCAGAAAGATTTACCTGCTGGTTGTTCTCTATAAAGATTACCAATCATAGAAACTGCTGTAAAACCAGGAGCTTCTGAAGCTGGAACACCATTTTCTTGACCTACATATTCAGGGCTCGCCTTCCAATCATCAGCGGCATCATCAGGTTTAGTCATTGAAGCTTGCGTAGGTTGAGCATAAACATATAAACGTTTATCATTATTCTCTTTTAACAGCTCAATTAAAGTTGCAGAAATTGCAAAATCATTTCTGTTATCAATATATGCATTGTAGTAAATTGGTTGCATATAAGGTTGAGAACCTAGATAGATTAACTCCGCATCATCTTCATTGCCCGAAAACATTGGATAAGTTCCCTTATCAGTAAATAATTTACCTAATCCTTCTCTAGATTTTGTAGCATCAACTTTTGAGATTCTTGTATACAATCTAGCGGCTAAAGAATTGGCTAACATTCTCCATCTACTTGTATTACCTCTGTAAATAATATCTGATCCAGCCGCTATTGACCCATTATTAGATAATAATGTGTTTGCCTCTTCTAATACCTCAAAGAAATTATCATAAATTTCTTTTTGAGCATCGTATGTAGGCTGAAAGTTTGTTTGATCAAATCCTAAATCAATTGTTTGAAAAGCTTCAGAATAAGGTATATCACCCCATACATCTGTAGTTACAGAGAAGAAATAAACTTTAGCTACAAGCATTGCTCCTTCTAGTGCTTCAGCATCTGCAACACCTTGGCTATTGCCATCTGACTCATAAGCTGCTTTACGATTTCTTACTTCAGCAATTGCTAATTCTAAATCGTAAAGGCCTGCTAAATTAGATGTACCCGAAATACCAGAGTACATTCTTTTCCATTTTTCATCCATTACAGACGCACGGTATTGGTACCAATCTTCGTCTATGTATTGAATTTTAGCAAACTGTTGTCCCCATAGTCCTGCTCCAGTCAAATTAAAATACTGACCTTGTGCACCATAAAAACTACCTGTGTTTGTATAAAGAACGTTCGCAAACAAACTTTCCGGCTCTACTGTGCTTGGGTAGTTTGGATTCTCACGAAGTTCATCGAAATTTTTGAAGCAAGAGGTCATGTTGATTAACACAACTACTGCAAATATATATTTAATGAATTTTTTCATTTTGAATTCTTAATTAATGATTATCAGTTACTATACTTTATATATAGTGTCCTAGAATTTCATTTTGATATCAAAACCAAAGCTTCTTGCAGTTGGTAACTGACCAAATTCGAAACCTTGACCAGACATTCCTGCACCGAAACCTGCTTGAGGATCAATGTTAGGTGCATTTTTATACATCATCCAAAGGTCATTACCTACAGCAGCAACATATAAACCTTTGATACCAGTATTGCCTAACCATTTTTGAGGAACGTTATAACCAATAGATAACTGAGCAAGTTTTACATATGTAGCATCATAAATATACTCTTCATGAATACCGTATAAGCCCCAGTAATAATCCATTGCATCCGCAGAAACTTCGTTTGGTTTATAACCACCATTTCCATCAGGTACAACACCAACTTTTCTACCTGCTTCACGATCTACAGCAGTAGACTCAAGAACACCAGCATACTCACCGAACATATTTGTTACAGAGAAGATGCTACCGCCTTTTTGAATATCAATTAATGCAGATAGTGTGAAACCTTTGTAAGTAATCGAGTTACGAATACCACCTCTCCAATCTGGGTTGATAGAACCTAATGCTTCTTTTTCATCTGTTCTTAATGGAATACCACTTTCATCCACTATAATATCACCTTCAGGAGATCTTTGATAAGCAATACCATAGAAAGTACCTAATTGTTCACCAGGACGAGCTTCAGTAGTTAAACCCCAATAATCACCTAAAATAAACGAGTCTACTCCATCAGCTAAAGACACAACAGTGTTGATGTTTCTTGTAAAGTTGAATGAAACATCCCATTGGAAATCTACTGTTTGTATTGGCGTACCGTATAAAAGGAATTCAAATCCTTTATTTTCAATTTCACCAGCATTAATTGCAGAATATCTAAATCCAGATGTAGAAGATACATCTGCTTGAACAATTTGATCAAAAGTATTTTTCTTATAGTAAACAGCTTCAAATCCTAAACGGTTATTTAAGAAGCCCATTTCTAAACCAGTCTCCCACGCATTGGTAGTTTCAGGTTTTAAATTAGGGTTAGCTTGAACATTATCGTATTTAAACATAGGATTTCCATCCCATGGTAATGGCGACATGTATACATTACTTAACATATAAGGGTTTGCAGATGCACCCACTTGTGCCCAACCACCACGAACTTTACCTTGTGAAATAAAATCAGGCATTTCGAGATGCTCAGAAAATACATAAGATAAGTTGATTGCAGGATATAAGAAACTATCGTTTGCTGCAGGTAATGTAGAAGACCAGTCATTACGCACAGAAACATCCATGAATAAGTAATCTCTAAAACCAACAGAAGCAGTTGCATAAAGCGAGTTAATCACTTGCTCTTCAAAGTAAGTTGATGCATCTACTTGTCCTACTGCATTGGCAGGTGTATAAATACCTGGAGTAGCAAGACCTGTAACAATCATACCGTCTCTCTTATAATTTCTGTACATATTGTTACCACCTGCGTTTGCAGATACATTCCAATCGTTACCAAAATCTTTAGAGAAAGATAAAAGGAAATCGAAGTTAGATTCACTTACAAAATAATTTTCTTCTGTAAAACCACCTGTTGGGTTGTTGATAGAATATTTTGCAGTTCTAGCCATACGGTTTTCAGAATAGAAATCTGTACCACCTTTAACTTGAAGACTCAAATAATCTGTAAAGTTATATTTCATAGAAGCATAACCATTTACACGATCACGGCGTTGAGAATTCGTATTTTCATAAGAAATCCAATACGGGTTATCGTGGTAGTTGTAGTTCCAGTTATATGGCGTACCGTCTGCCTTTTTATAGTTCTTCAATTCGTTTGTATCAACTTGTCTACCAAACCATACAAATTGTTGCATTACGTTATTTGCACCATATCCTTGAGAAGGTAGGTTGTCTGCTCCTCTATGAGAATAGGTTGCTTTTGCATCAAATCTCAATTTTTCATTTATCTTATGACCAAATGCCATTGAAGCACTATATGTATTAAGACCTGTATTAGGTGACATCCCTTTTTGATCTGAATACATTAAGCTAAAACGTACGTTTGTGTCATCATTACTATGTGCAATAGATAAGTTCGATGTAGAAACGTGACCCGTTTCGAAGAAATCTCTAACATTATTTGGGTTAGAATTAAATGGGACTGCTTCTCCATTTGAATGGAATTGAGGCACCATTAAGCCTACATCCATTTTAGGACCCCAAGATTCGTCCACACCATCAAATGTACCACCACCTTTACCATCTACAAAAGAGAATTGACCTCCTAAACCTTGCCCGTATGTGTTTTGGTAATCTGGTAAAATTAAAGGTGTTTGGAATGTAGTTGTATTCGATAAAGAAACACCTAATCCTTTAGAACCTTTACCTTTTTTTGTAGTGATGATAATTGCACCGTTTACCGCACGAGAACCGTACAAAGCAGCTGCGTTTGGTCCTTTCAATACTGTCATAGCCTCAATATCATCAGGGTTAATATCTGAGATAGGAGAACCAAAATCTGCACCTCCAGAAGAAGTGTTGCCTGAATTATATGTGTTATCCACGGGTACACCGTCTACTACATATAACGGTTGGTTATCACCTGTTAAAGATGAGTTACCACGAATTACTACACGAGAAGAAGATCCAACAGCACCTGAAGAAGATGTTACTTGAACACCAGCAACTTGACCGTTTAAAGAGCTTAGAATATTGTTATCAGCTGTTTTTAAATCATCTCCTTTTACCTCTGTAACAGAGTAACCTAATGATTTTTTATCTTTCTCCATGCCTAACGCCGTAACAACAACTTCATCAAGTTCTTGGGCGTCTTCTTGCATAACAAGATTGATAACTGATTGTGTACCTATTTCTACAATTTGAGTAGTGTAGCCGATAAGTCTAGCTTGTAGTTGTGTTCCACTTTCTGGAACATTGATAGAGAAGTGTCCATTAAAATCTGTAACAGCACCGATTGTAGTTCCTACAACAAGTACAGTTGCGCCCGGCATTGTATCGCCATTGGCATCAGAAATTACACCTTCTACTCTTCTCTCTTGTGCAAATGACATAGAAATGCTACACAAGATAAAAGAGAGTAAGAATAATACTCTTTTCATCATAAAATAAGATAAAGTTGATTAATAAAATTGGTTGGTCTTAGCACTGTTATTGGTTTTAGTAACAGTGTATTGACATTAAAAAATGAGAATATAAGGTATCACTTACAAAATATAAAGTGAGCGAAATTGCCCATAAACTCAATGATTATACTTAAAAGTGCTATAGTTTATAGCACAAAAATTGGTGTTTAGTAGTAAAATTTATTCAATATTAAATTGGTTTATAATACAAAATGGGAAGTAAATCTTCCTTTAATTAATTGGTTGATTAGCTATATCTTCCACAAGAATAATAGAATGTTATGAGAAGGTTACAATGAATTAACATTATTTTACTCGGATAACTATCATTTACTTATTTTTAATAGAAATTAATATTTAACATTATACACTTCGAAAAGTATATCTTTTTTTATTAAACTATTTTCAACAAAAAAGAGTCACTGTTATGAAATCAGCAACTCTTTAGCGTATTTATTAAAAATAAGTTATTTTCGTTTTGTTCCTCTTTGAGATTTCCCGTAATAACTATTTAAAAATTTAGTATGCGCCTTTTTCTTTTTCTTCTTTTGTTTTAATACTCTTTTTTGTTCTTTTTTTACAGGAACTGGAGAATAACTTTCTGCGAATGAGGCAACAGTAAGTGTTGAGAATAAACTAATGAGTAGAATTATTTTTTTCATTTTTAATTACTTTTTGATGATAGTAACTAAAACGTGTCTTTTGCGTCACCTGATTTCCTAATTTGAATCAAAAATTACTTTAATAGTGTCTATTTATTATTCCTTACCATTATTTTTTTCTTAATAGCTCAACTCTTAACACCATTAATACAAGGTGTTGATTATCAGAACACTGACTGAATCATCAGAAAAAGCACATAAAAAAAAAGACCTTCCAATTACTTGAAAAGTCTTTTACAATTTGGGCGAACGATGGGAATCGAACCCACGACCCCTGGAACCACAAACCAGTGCTCTAACCGACTGAGCTACGATCGCCATTTTTTATTGCAGTGCAAATATAATAGATTGATCTGATCTTATCCAACAAATATTTTATTAATGAAGAATAATATTCAATAAAAGATTGATCTTCAACAACAAAAAATAGTATTACTACTCGTAATTAAGTAAAATACTCTAAAATTATAAGAGTTTAAAATACTTTTAAGATAGATTTTTAATGATGAAACTAACTTTATAAGCTGACTAAAGTTAGTCACTCTCATTTAATGAATAAGCAACCTTGAAAAATTAAACATAAAAAAAGACCTTTCAATTGCTTGAAAAGTCTTTTACAAGTTGGGCGAACGATGGGAATCGAACCCACGACCCCTGGAACCACAAACCAGTGCTCTAACCGACTGAGCTACGATCGCCATTTTGTAATGCAAATATAGGAAATCACAGAACGATTTTCCAAATATAAATTCGTAAACAAAATTAAATTCTTTATTATCTATTGAAAGTCAGACGCTTTCCTTTTACATCTTCATTGAATTTACCGTTTTCATAAGCTAGATGCCCTGAAACTATGGTATGTGTAATTGAAGAAGAGAAAGTATGTCCTTCAAATGGAGACCATCCACATTTATAATTTAAGTTAGATTTCTCTACCTTCTGTGGTGCATCCAAATCTACTAAAACTAAATCTGCCCAGTAGCCTTCTTTGATATAACCTCTATTTTCTACTTCAAAAAGTATTGCAGGATTATGACAAGCTTTTTCTACAATTTTCTCTAAAGAGATTTTACCTTGCTTATAAAAATCCAAGAGTACTTGTAATGAATGTTGTACTAATGGTCCTCCAGAAGGTGCTGTCAAATAAGTATTTGATTTTTCTTGAAGTGTGTGTGGTGCATGATCTGTTGCTATAACATCAATCTTATCACTTAACACACCTGCAAGAATACCTGCTCCATCCTCTTTAGTTTTAACAGCAGGGTTCCATTTAATAAATGCCCCTTTTTCTTTATAATCTTCATCAGAGAACCACATATGGTGTACACATGCTTCTGATGTTATTTTCTTCTCTTTTAAAGGAATATCATTTTGGAATAACTCTAACTCCTTAGCTGTAGATATATGTAGAATATGCAATCTTGCCCCATGTTTCTTTGCTAAAGCTACTGCTTTAGAAGATGATGAATAACAAGCTTCTGCACTTCTAATTTCTGGATGGCACTCCATAGGAATATCCTCTCCATACTTTTCTTTGTATTTTTCTAAATTCTCTGCAATCATAGGATCATCTTCGCAATGCGATGCAATAATCATCTGTGCTTTTGCAAATAAATTTCCTAATGTTACTTCATTATCTACAAGCATATTACCCGTAGAAGAACCCATAAATACCTTTATTCCACAAACATTTTTAGGATCAGCTTTTAATACTTCTTCTAGGTTATCGTTTGTTGCACCAATATAGAAAGAGTAGTTTGCCAAAGAAGTTTTATTTGCTATTGCATATTTATCTTCTAGCGCCTCCATAGTAACTGTAGGTGGCTTTGTATTTGGCATTTCCATAAAAGATGTAATACCTCCAGATACAGCTGCTCTTGCTTCTGTTTCAATATTTGCTTTTTCAGTTAACCCTGGCTCTCTAAAATGAACTTGGTCGTCTATTAAACCAGGTAATAGATACTTTCCTTCAGCATCAATTACTTTTTCGTCTTGTACTGCAATGGATGCTGATACACTATCAATCTTTCCATCCACAACACGCACATCACCTTTAAAAACTTTACCCTCGTTTACAATTTGAGCGTTTTTGATCAGAAGCTTCGTCATAATATTAGTTCGTTGAATATGTTGCACGAAGATAATATGAACAACTAATTATATATACTTTTTAAACGGATATTTTTATAAAAACAAAAAGGCCACCATAATGGTGACCTTTTGTATTGTTAGTATAGTTTATCAAGTGAAAAGAACCTTGTCGCTCTTTGACTTTTCATATCTATTTGTCTTTGTCTGTTTTATTAGACGTAGGCAAACGATTTTTTGTGTCAAAAATTAATCATCCTTAACATGTTTATGAGATTTTAAGGAATAAGTGACTATTAATTCACTTTTATTTAGGTAAAAGCCTTAAAAAAGAGTTTAATCTCTAAAAATCAATCAGTTAATGGATTGGAAAAACACGATCACTTCCTCCATAAATTCTATTCTTTTCTGTTCACTTGTAATTGTCTCAAAAGGAAAACCAAGAGCTACAATTTTATTTTCATCATCTGAATAAGCTATACCTATACTTTTATTATTACCTGTATATCTACCAATCACTTTTGTAGCTTTATCAGCAGGATCTAAAGCATCTGGTGCTTCTACTCTATATAATTTTGTATCTATGGTGTTAGCATAAGAAAGATTGTTCAAGCTCTTAAAGTTTGAATTGACGCTAAATACTGTACCTACTTTATCTGCGTAGTTAGTTCTGCCTATAAAATGTAACTTCTTCTTTGCATATAAAACATCTGTATGCTTTCTCCCTTTTCTTAAACCATTAGGCTTTTCAAATAAATCTGTGCCTATATACGCTCCAGATATAAATAATTTTGAAGATGGTTGTTCCAAAAATACAGATAGTTTCTTTTTAAAAGAACTACTAAAACAAGAGTAGACTTTCCCCTTACCTTCTTGCACAGGTTCAGTAGATTTTTGTTCCCCAAATAAAACATCTACTACTTCATAATCTTCTAACTTAATCAAACCATTTTCTATAGCTTCAATGCTTACAGATACAAAAGATTGTTTTAAATAGTAAAAAGCCTCTCCATGAACACGTGTAAAATCATGTGTATTACCTCTAATCAATATTGTTTCTGCATCAGCATAACTAGCACCATGTCCTGGAGCATCATCATCTAGCCAATCCGACTTAGGATTATAATCATATTGATTGCCAGTGAACGATATATCTACACCATCTGCGACTCCATCATCAGAAGTTGTAAAACCTTTATAAGATGGTGTATCTATAACAGATGGAGCTCCTATTCTATCAAACCCATTTACTATAAGCGCAGGTTTGTTTCCAAAGTCAGCAATACTCAACTCTTCTGTGGTAAAGCTCTCACCACCCTCATTTACAGCCGCTATTTTAAATCTATAAAAATGAGCCTTTTCAATTGCTACTTCTAAATTGTTGCCGTAAACGATGCTACCGGCATCCCAACCTTGGTTATCTTTATTGGTATATAATTTATAGTAGCTTGGTACTGCTGTTTTTTCTAATGAATCTAATTGAACTTTCCACTGTAAAAAAGCTTTCTGATTTTGTAGAGTGACCGCAAATTCTTTTGGTTTAAGGGGTTGGATAACAAAAGGTCTATTTTCTTGATACGACAGGTATTTTACAATTCCTTTATAAATAGCTCTACTTACATCAAATCTAAATTGAGGATCTAATGCAAATCTCATGTCTTTAAAATTTTGATGAGAAAGCAACTCAATCAATATAGTAGGTACATTTGGGTAAACAGCTTCGCTATATCTACGGTCCCATAGTTCTCTTCTGTTCCAAATAGAGTCGTGTAATACTCTTAAATCTGCTACAATTTGGGTTTGTATAATATCTGCTAAATCTCTATTTGTATACCTCGATTGTCCATTAGGGAAAGTTGTATTCTTTTTCATATCGGTAGTACTATAGATTAATAGAGTACCTTTTGTAGTATCTGAATCCGAAACTCCAGAATCGGTATGTAAAGCCAGTGCTAAATCAATAGGTACATTTAAACCACTATTCGCTACATCAGGGTTTATTGCAAAAGGAGCTCCTGTTAGCCAGTTCACCCATTCACCTCTTGATTGGTAATCATCTTTATAATCATTCCCTTCATTCTTTGGAGCATACACTTCTGTTGGTGCCCCAGAGAATTGTAAATGATAACGAGCACCTTCCATAAACCTTGGTCTACCACTCGTTGTATTCCCTCTTTTAATATTACCTGAACCACCACCAAACCTTACAGCATCGGCAGTAATAATTTTATCTTTATGTTTTGATTTTGATGATAGATATACTCCTTCCTCTGGACTCCCATCAAATTTAAAAGTACCTAGATAAACCCATGTTCCTCCTGCTATTTTTTGATTTACAAGGTAAGCAGTTTCTTGTTTTTGATGTTTAATAACATAATGAGCATCATCAATAGAAATTGGTAATGTTGCGTAAGAAATATAAACTCCAAACTCCCCTTTTATTTCACCTTCAGTTTGCCATTCAAAAACAACATTCTCTTTTTTAGTTGACTTCACTTTTCTGTAAGTCCCAATAGAGAATGGTTTTTCTTCAGAATACTCTTCTTTGTATTTAAAACCTTTTCCACCCGCAAATACACCTTCTTTTTCTGTGTAGCCCCTTCTATCACCATCATTATCTACAATCAACATTTTAGATTGTATATCTCTTTCTCTGGGTAAGTAAACATTCGCACCAGCATTTTCTAACATTGGTACTAAATAGGGCAATACAAACGCTGTAGGCAATAAATCTTCAACTGTCTGAAATAACCTTGCCCTCTGCCATTCCCATCTGTTTAAAGATTTCTCATAATACCATCCATGGCTGTTCCAAATAGCTAAATGGTTATTATATAATCCTTTTGTAGGCGATTTTTCTTTACTAATTTTTTGCACATGAGGAATACCTTTGTGTTTATGTACTGTATTTCTTTTATGATCAAAATGATGTTTATATCGATATATGTTTGGAACTAGATCTGCAAACTTACATTTTGGTGTCTGTGGCCATTTATTCTTCTTCGCAATTTTCTTTTGATTTTTATCATCTGTTTTTCCGACAAAAAAGACAAAATCATATTTAGCATATTTATCACCTAAAAATTTTCTTGTTTGGGTATATACATCTTCAACATCTTCCCTTCTAACAGGTTTATATTCCCATTGTTTACCTAAAAATAAATATACTTTTTTTGTTTTTTTATTGATCGATACAGTATCTAATCTAGCCGTAGAATCTGGCTGATAAGTGAATTCACCTAACTTTGCATGTAATATATACTCATCGAATTTAGATTTAACATCTTTAATTGATTGAGCAGAAGTGATTGTTGGTATGAATGAAAAAATCAGTACTATTAAAAAAATCTGTTTAAACATTGTGAGGGGAAATGTAAATACTAAAAAATGAACTGGAACGTAATTTAATCATTTTGATAAATGATTAAATAATTCTCTAAAAAAATAAATTTTGTGTATAAAAAAAGAGGAACCTAGTAGAACCAGTTCCCTCTAACCTTCAGTAATATAAATGTAAAAGGCTACTACCCCTTTTACACGACATTTTCTATATGATAGCAAAGTCTAGTCCAAACTATGTTTAAACATAGACTTCTAATAGACTGTAAACAATCTATTCTAAAGCCAAAGTTAAAAGAAAGTTTAAATAAATACACACAATCTAAAATTATTACAAATAACTACCGATTGTAGCGAATATGTTCTTTAAATCATTATATTTTGACGTACAAAAAAAGCAACCATTACAGTTGCTCTTCTATTATTTTATATAAAATGTATACTTTAAGCTAATGCTTTGATACATAATTTTGTTACAATTTTGGCATCATCTTCCGTTAATCGTTCAGAACTAAAAACAGACGTTGCTCTAGAAGATGCATATTGAATAGGAATTGCTGGAAATACAGCTGTAAACATTTCTACATTAATTTCGCTTCCCACTTCACCAGATTTATGGCCTCTTTCTACCATTGCTTTTAAAGATTCAGGTATTTTTAATGTCATTTCTTTCGACATTAAGAAAGTATAATCGTTCATAAGCATATTAATAAATTTTGCTCTAGAAGGATTATCGTTTGCTAGATTGAATATTTCTACACAGAAATGATAGATCACCTCTTCCAGTGATTCTTTATCTTCCATGTTTTTGAATATAATATTTCTGTAATATTCTATGTTTGATGAATAAAGAGCTTGTACTAAAGCTGCTTTACTTGGATAATGTCTATATAAATATCCATCTGCAACTTGTGCTTTTTTTGCAATCGACGAAACTGACGCTCCTCCATATCCTTTACTTACAACCATTTCTATAGTTGCTTCTTTAATTCGTTGTAGTTTAGTTTCGTCTATACTCTTTGCCATTATCCTGTTTTTTTGTAATTTCTGTACACACAAATAAAGTGAATGAACAAGTTTTCATTACTCAATTATACAAATTAATCACAAACATAACATCTTCCTAGTAAATTTTATTGCTTAACACAGTATGTTTTGATCTATTTTCAAGACAAATCAGTAATTCACAAAACAATTCCTAGATCTTAAATTGAAATGTGAAATAATAATTTCTTCCATCAGAAGGGATAATACCAGGACCAGGATAACCAGTTGCTCTTCTAGTAAAGTACATATTATCCGTCAAATTGTTTATTCCAGTCTCTATTCCAAACCAATTGTAATGATATTTCATAGATAAATCCATTACATAATACGATGGAATTGGGCCATATACAGCATCTGAAAGTGGCACCTCTGTGTTTGCAGCATCAGTATACTGCTTGTCTACGTGGGTATATTGTAATGATAAATTAAATGCCTTATACCCTGTATTAATACCCGTTTTTATATTGAAAGGAGGTACAAGTTCTACATCATTACCATCGTATACTTTGTCATCGGAAATATATTTACCTAGAATAAAGGACACATTACCGAATAGATTAAAATGATAATTAGACAAAGGATTGATAAAATGCATAAAATTTAACTCCGCATAAGATTCTACACCAACTGTATATGCATCTGCAATATTTGTACGTATTGGGTTTGCAGGATTGGCTAAACCAATTTTATCATTATATCTTAAGTAAAAAGCACTAATATCGTAATTTAAAAATTTAAGTTTCCCTCTCATTCCTAAATCAGCAGAATAGCCTTTTTCATCTTTCATATCTGGGTCTATACGTACATTTGAATTCAATGAGCGAAGGTCCGAATATGTAATTGCTCTATAGTTTTGCGAGATATTAGCATAAACCTCCAAATCTGGATTCACTTTGTAACTAAAACCTACACCTGCAATAAAGATAGATCTATTATTAACGATAGAATCTGGTTCAGCTCGAGTAATTTCTTCTATCAAGCCATCGTCACCAACTTCGTAAAATACCTTTTGATAGTACCCCTCACCTTTTGTTCCTATTAATTCGTAACGTACACCTGGAGTAACACTAAATTTATCGGTTACTTGGAAAATATTTTCTGCAAAGAATGCATAATTCTGAATCGTAAAATCATGATCTGAAAGTAAGCTATCTGGATGTGAAAATGTAAAATCAGCATCGTTACCATCAGAGGCATCTCCTTGTTTCTTATCATCATTACCATGGTAAAGACGTGTTCCCACAACAAGAGCAGAAGGTTTACCTTTTATTTTATAACGTTTTAAATACCTTATTTCTGTACCATAATTTCTAAACTGATCTGCCACTAATAAACGAGGTTCATTGTAAGGATCTTGCTTATTTAAATTTAAACCTAAAGCATCTCTTGATGCTAAAAGCCCAAAATTACGCATTTCAATTTTAGCACTTGATGATATTTTATATTCCAATTTTACAGATGCAACATTCCAATTCACTTTAAACCAATTCTGATCTGTATAAGATGCTCTTGGATCAGAATAAAATTCATCGTCTGTTAAACCTCCCGGTTGTTGTGCAAGATAATTCATGTGTGTAAACTCCACGCCTATCTTAAACTTATCAGAAACATCGTAATTAACTGCCGTAAAAAAGGTGTTTACATTAAATCCAGAATTTGGTCTCCAACCATCACCTCTTTTGTATTGGTAAAGCGCATAATAGTTTACATCTCCTTTTTGACCGCCAATACTATTAAATGAATTAAATAAACCAAAAGAACCTCCTGTTTGTCTAGAAACAAGCTCAAATGGTTTTGAAGGGTTCCCTTTTTTCATTTTAAAGTTTAATAACCCTCCAAACTGAGTTCCATATTGTAAAGAAGCTGCTCCTCTAACAATCTGTACTTCATCTACAGCTTCTAAAGGAGGTGTATAATAACTTTCTGGATAACCAAGGGCATCTGCAGCAATATCATATCCATTCTGGCGTGTATTGAAATTTGATGTTCTATCTGGACTCAATCCTCTACCACCAATACCTAATTGAATACCAGCTCCATCACTTTCCCAAATATTTAAACCAGGTACTCTATTGTATACCTGACGAGAATTATTAGTTGCTAAGTTTGCTGTAAGATTATCAATCTGAATTACTTCACTTTTTTTGCCTTCATAAATTGAAGTGCCTTCTATCGCTTCTAACCTAGTAATTTCATTTGTTTCATCAGTCTCTATAACAGCTACTTCTTCTAAAATTTTTTCTATTACTCTTAATGTAAAGTTTAAACTATTCCCTCCTTGTTTAGGAGAAATATCTTTTTCCATTGGTGTAAGACCATGCTTAAAAACACCTATAGAATAGGTTTTACCCACAGTTAAACCTGTAACAGAATAAACGCCATCTTTATTTGTTTTTACTTTAGTTGACGTTCCTTTAATATATACATCCGCACCAGAAATACCCTTTTGCGTATCATACTGAATTACCTTTCCAGTAATTGCAACCTGTTGAGCATAAGCACTAAAAGTAAAGATGAATAGAAGTAAGTTTGTTAGTATCGTTGATTTCATAAGTTTGATTACCCTTTAAACGGGAGTACCCAATTTTTTGAAGCGAATGTATCTTTTAATTTTGTTAGATCAACTGAAGGATCAATATATTGTTGGCTACTTCTACCGTTTAAGGTTACATAAGCATCAACATAAACAGCTGGATCTTTAAATCCTTTTTCTTCGAATGCTTGTTTGATTATTTGTGCATATTGTAAGATTAAATCTGGCTGAGTTGCCATCATTTTTTCTTGCAAAGGCGTTAAGTAATCGCTGTTATTTATTTCAATTTTTCGGTTTGTATCTGGATTGAGTACATAAAAAGTAGCACTACCTGATTTTTCAATGAGCATTACTCTCCAAGAGAATCTAAAACCTTGCTCAGTCCAAAATAAATTATCCTTATAAAAAGCATATCTAAAAGGGAATATCAATTGAAAAATAAAGAACAGAGCAAAACCCAAACGAATCAATTGCTGTGGAATAGAATTTATTCTCCCTCTTTTCACTTCAATAGCTAAATTTTCGGAGCTAAAGAATCGACCTAAAGCAATAATAATTTTCTCATGAAAATCAGAAGAAAAGAATATTAAAGTACTTAAAATCATGATATAAGGGAACATTCCAATAGGGAACAAAATAGATGTCGCTACATGGAATACAACAACAGCTATGTAAGCATATACTCTAGTTCTCTTATTTACTAAGAAAAATGGAATTACTAAATCATAAATACATCCTACCCAACTAAAAACAAACGCAACCCATGTATATTTTAAAAGTGGTCCTATTAAAAACAAATCTGTTCTAGAAGCTAACCACAAGCGTAATGGTTGTGCATTAAATAACCAATCTGTATTTAATTTTGCTATTCCTGCATAAAAATAAACAATGCTCAGTTGTAACTTTATGGCATCGACTGTCCATGCAGAAACTGTTGATCTAAATGTTTCTGGATTCCTGTATACATCATAAGAAAAACGACGATGTGCAGGTAAAAAAATCATTATAAAAGCCATTAAGCTCACAAAATAATAATGATTTAGATAATTGGTTACATCTAATAATTCAACATAAGTAAAAGTTAAAAAGTAAACTAATGCTGAAAAACGATAAAAAGCACCAAATGCTATTGCTATCGCACTCAGTATCATAACTGAGAAAATAACATACATTCCAGTGCTATCCAATGGAGTTATCCATGAGAAACCATAATAATGAAAAAAGTGGGTCGGTTGGATAAATTGAGTATCAATCCAACCGTTTGCCCAAAATCTTATTGCACTACTGGCCATCATTATACCGAATATTATTCTGAATACAACTAAAGGAGCAATAGAGACTTGTTTGTTAATGTAATCCTTAATTTTCATGGTTAATCACCGTCTGAATCTTGATAAGTAATTTTAACTGATAAAACAGAAGACATATCTGATTTAATCAGTACTACTAATTTAGTCAATTCATCATATAAATCATTTACTACTTGGTCATTATTTGATATATGCTCTGAAAAGGGATCATTACAAGCATCAAGCTTAGCTTTAATCATATCAAACTGATTTAAAATTTCAGCAGTTAAGTCTTTTTCAGAAGCACCTGATTTATAATATGCATCCAAATAATCTGCTAAACCTTCTCCGTCAGTTTCTCCTTTACCTAAGAAAATATTCTCTAAGCTTTCAATATTAGAAACTAATAGTGCTAATGTTTCTTGACTATAATATGCTTCAACAGATTTTGGCGATACTTGAGGTGTAAGGTCACTACTAAATTTTGCCAATGGATAACCTACTCTTTGATTTTTACATCTTTCGTAAGCTTTGTTATATTCATTCACTAAAAATGACAATGCACTACTTGGGTCATTTCCTGTATTGGCACTAAATTCAGCTGCATAACCATTTACCCATAACTCATAAACTGAACTTGCTCTGTTATCTAAATCAGCTACGCACTCCGTTAAATACCTTTTACGATTATCATCAGCAAAGGCAGTTACAGTTTCTGCAGCATCTTGATTAAAGATTAAATAATCAACTGCTGGTAGCCCTTTTTTATTATTTGAAGTAATGCTCCCTAAATTCCAATTATTTGATACAATACTACTTTCTACCTCAAGATATTTAGTAGGAAATGTATTTGAATTAGATAATAATGATGCCTCCATAGCTGGGCCAAATTGGTAAGCATTCACTTTAGACCAAGCATTATAGCTATCTTTTAATGCCTCTTTTAAAGAATTCAAAGTCTCTTCGCTTGGAGTAGCAGTAAAGACGGCTGTTTTCTCTTTTAATGCGTTAGTAGCGTTTTTATATGATTCAAATGAAGGTACAATTAAATTATTTGCATAATTCGTCAACATCTCATCTTGTGAGAAGTCTACACTTACATTTGATTCCGATTCACAAGAGAAGAATGCTGCTATAAAAGCAATAAATACTATTAGGTTGACCTTTTTCATTTATCAAAAATTGTAATTAGGGATTATATAGATAAATCACGATAACAAAATGTTACCGTGATCTATTAATATTTTGCAAAAATAGTAAATACTATAAATTATTCACTACTTCATCAGAAAAACCGTATGTAGATTTTAATGCTGCTTTCACTGCAGTTATATCGTCTGAAGAAACGTCATTAACGCTATCTCCTAACAAATCAATTATGTTACTAATTTCAGATGATGAAATCACTTTAGAACTATTGTATTGTAAACACCATGCAAAAGCAAGTGCTTCAGACCAATGGTGCATTTGATCTCCAACTTCTGTATCTGTTGCTAATGAATTTAAATAATGGATTACATTAATAGCTACTAATTCTTCCCATTTTGCTATAATAATATCTCTTTGCTTATTTCTTTCTTCATAATCTTTAGAAGCAATCGCTACACGACCTGCAATAAATGCATTAAATATATCTCCTGAAACATCATATACATCAGCTCTTGATTTTGCATATTTTGCCCAATACCAATTTTTTGCTTCAGTATTGTCAGCATAATCTGTTGCTGCACCAAAATAACCGAAACCTTCGTCCCAGTAATGTTCCATTGCAGTTCCTTCACCTTCCTCAACAGTTTCGTTATCAGCACCATCCAATTTCTCGTTTGTTAAGTAATTAGATACTGATTGGTAATACAAAGTAGCACCCATTAAACCTTTAGCAACCATTTGTGCTGGCTCATGACCATTTACATTAAATAAACGTCCTCCATTGATATTATCTTGGTTTCCAGAAGCATCAGCAGCAGAAATAAAATAAGTTGGAATTTTACCATAAACATTTACTTTTAAATCTGTATCATTAGCGGTTTTGCTTTCTACATCTTTTGAAGATCCAAACAAATCACCTGATTCATTTGTATAGATAGCATTCATATCAGATGTTGATAACTTTGTTACGCCATCATTTCCAGATTTAATATATCTTTCTAGAGAATCCAACATTTGAATACGAGCAGTTTGACCAGAATAATTTACGTGCTCGAATGTGTAAGTAGTTGGAATTTCAGGAGTGATTATATCGTTGATAGCATCCTCCACTTCTGAACATGAAAATAAAGAAGTTGCAATCAAAGTAGATGCGATAATTGTCTTTTTAAGTGACGAAGAAATTGTCATAATGAAAAAAAATGTTTGTTATTTTTATACAGGAACAAACTTAGATCTTATTAAGATTAATTACAAATAATAAGTTAATTTATTTAAACTAATTTTAAATAAGGTAAAAAAACTACCCTTACATACAAAAAAAAGGGCATTCCTATAAAGGAATGCCCCACCTGATTACTCAGAATATTTTCTAACTTCTAATTAGAAGTTGAATTTTTGCTTGAATGCGTCAAGACCTAAGTACTTAGCAGTAGAACCTAATTTTTCTTCAATACGAAGTAATTGGTTATACTTAGCCATACGGTCAGAACGAGAAGCTGAACCAGTCTTAATTTGACCACAGTTCAACGCTACTGCTAAATCAGCAATAGTGTTATCTTCAGTTTCACCAGAACGGTGAGACATTACTGAAGTATAACCAGCTCTGTGAGCCATTTCTACTGCAGCAATTGTTTCAGTTAAAGAACCAATTTGGTTTACTTTGATAAGGATAGAGTTCGCAATATCGTTATCGATACCTTGACCTAAACGCTCAACATTAGTAACAAACAAATCGTCACCAACTAACTGAACTTTATCACCTACTAATTCAGTAAGAACTTTCCAACCATCCCAGTCGTTTTCGTCCATACCATCTTCGATAGATGTGATAGGGTATTTTCCACACAATTCAGCTAAATACTCAGCTTGCTCTTGTGAAGTTTTTACACCACCTTTCATATCTTTGAATTTAGTGTAGTCGTATTTACCGTCTACATAGAATTCAGCTGATGCACAGTCAAGAGCGATAGTAATATCTTTACCGAACTCGTAACCTGCATTTTTAACTGCTAATTGAACAGCATCTAAAGCATCTTCAGTTGAATCAAAAGCTGGAGCAAATCCACCTTCGTCACCTACTGCAGTAGAAAGTTCACGGTCGTGAATAACTTTCTTTAAAGAATGGAATACTTCAGCACCCATACGGATAGCAGTAGTAAAATCTTTAGCTGATACTGGTTGGATCATGAACTCTTGGAATGCGATTGGAGCATCTGAGTGAGAACCACCGTTGATGATGTTCATCATTGGAACAGGTAAAGTGTTTGCAGAAACACCACCTACGTATCTATATAAAGGAAGACCTAGTTCTGCTGCTGCTGCATGAGCAACTGCAAGAGATACACCTAAAATTGCATTTGCACCTAATTTCGATTTGTTTGGCGTACCATCTAAATCGATCATAGCGTTATCGATAGCATTTTGTTCAAATACTGAAGCACCGATTAACTCTTCTGCAATAATTTCATTAACGTTTTCAACTGCTTTCAAAACTCCTTTTCCAAGGTATTCTGATCCACCGTCACGTAACTCAACAGCTTCGTGCTCACCTGTTGAAGCTCCTGAAGGAACTGCAGCACGGCCAACTGTACCTGTTTCTGTTGTTACATCAACTTCAATTGTAGGATTACCTCTTGAATCAAGAATTTGTCTTGCGTGAACGTCTACGATTAAACTCATGGTCTCGTAATTTTTTTATTAATGATTTTTAAAAACAGTTCAATATTAGGGAACAGAAACGTCTTAAAACATGACTATTGTCAGTCTATAACAAAGACCTTAATAAGTTTCTAAATGTTTCTTTAATAATCCTTTGTTTATGACCAATTTACACACCTTTTACGACAATGTTTAAAGACATACAAAAAGTAATAAATTAACATTTATTTAATCTTTAATTATTATAAGTGTAATTTCAACATATTAATAATCAATAATATAGATCTCTTTTTTACAAATATTCTCTTACATCAACTACTTTCATACCAGCTGCTAAAGCAGCATCAATACCCGGCTGACCATCTTCAAATACTATACAATCTTTAGGTAAAACGTTTATGAGGTCGGCACATTTAAGAAAAGTTTCTGGAGAAGGTTTAGGTTCTGACACATCATCTGCTCCTACCAAAGCATCAAACATACCAACAGCATCAATTGCTTCTAATGTATGATCTATAAGTAATTTTATATTTCCAGTACCAATTGCCATTGGTAGTTTCCCTTTATATTTTTTTGCGATATCAAATACTATATCTATTGGTTTTACAGCCCTTGTTAAATTTAAATATTCTTGTTCTTTATCATCAGACATTTTTTGTACTTCTAATTGCATATTATTCTCAGCAGCAATTTTCAGCACAATTCTTTCTGTAGACATTCCTGCCAACGAATAAAATTCTTCTTCTGAAAAATGGTAACCTACTTTTGCGAATGTTGCTTTCCAAGCTAAATAATGTGTAGGCATTGTGTCTGCAAGCGTTCCATCCATATCAAAAATAAGTCCTTTTACATCTGATGGAATTTCAATTTTCTTATTACTCATTTAAATTATTTTTATTGATAAGCGCTTTTCTATGTAAATCCCTCTTTTTAGGTATTTCATAAAAATCCATATCGTTATACTTTTGTTTTTAGCATTTTAAAAATGCTAATGTGTGCATTAAAACTATCATTTTCAAACTATTTACTATTGTATGTATTACAACGCGACTATTATAAGCAGTTCTAAGTTGTTGTCTGATGAGCTAATTATCAATCTAAAAGTAGCTTAATGTTATCTGCATAATGTATCCCAATACATCAACAGGTGATATCAATTCATGAGATAAGCACTCCGATTTATCAACCACTAACGTACTTTAACTACTCTCTTATTATTTTTAGCTATTCACTTCTGTTACCTTAGAATTTCAATAGAAATACTTGATTTAAAAATATTAATGAATCATATTACGTGTAAATACGACATTTTAATATATCTACTACAGCTTATTTTATTAAATGAAAGCAACTCTACTAACTAAATTTGCCTTGGGATTTTTGTTTCTAAATGTAATTGCGTTAACGACAAAAGCAACAGATCTCAAGCCTATTAAATTATCCTCTTTTTCCACTAAAAATGGGTTATCACAGAATAACGTTAACGATATTCTGTATGATAAGTATGGCTTTTTATGGATAGGAACAGATGATGGTTTAAATAAATTTGATGGGCATTCCTTTCAGAAATTCACCTCCAATTCCATAAATGGATTATCTTTTAGCTCAATCCGATGTTTAAAAAATGATCCTCTTGAGGATAAATTATGGATTGGCACCAATGGTAGTTTAGAAGTTTATGACTTTGAAACTAAAATTTTCACTAAAGTTAAAGTTCAAAACAAACATACCGTAGAAGATATAAAAGGCATCACTTGGTGTAATAATAAACAGTGGGTCGGTATAAATCATATTGGGTTATTTGTAAAAGATAAAGGCCTTGAAAACTATCAAAAAATTGAAGGTACAGAAGGTGCAATTCAGAGTATAGCGGCTTTTAAAAATACGCTCTTTTTAGCTTCTGACAAAGGGTTAATAACAATATCAAATAGAACTTTTTCGGAAATATCAATCCCAACCCTTCACCAATTTAAAAAACAAAATATATTTATTTTAAAGAGAATTAATAACCAACTTTTTGTAGGTACTAAAGATGGAAGTCTATATTCAATTGATAATCAGTTAAAGCCTCAAAAACTATATTCAGGAAAAAATAAAATTAAAACCGTTTCTCTCGATCATAAGCAAAATATATGGATTGGCACAGAAGGAAATGGAATTATTTTGTTAGAAAAAGCCAAGCAATACAAATCGTTTACACTTTTACACCACAAAAGTAATGGCAAAACAATTAATTATATCTACAAAGGTGTTGAGAATAATATATGGATTGGAACATTTGGAGATGGCTTGCAATTGTATAACGAAAGTGACCCTTTCTTTCTTTTCACGGAAGAAAAAACATACAGTTTAGGATTATCACACAATTCAGTCACATCAATTACTGAGGTAAAAGACAATCAATTATTTGTAGGTACTGATGGTGGTGGGGTTGATAAAGTGAACCTTAAAAATGGAAAGATAGAGAATGTCTTGTCTAATAAATTTGTGATTTCACTTGAAAAAAATGATGATAAAGTATGGGTAGGTAAATACCATGATGGTCTTTCCTATTTTGATAAAAACGATAAAATACATCAGTTTACTCTAAAAGACCAATTCGGGAAATCTTTATCAACTGATAACATTTGGGATATTCAATTTGATTTAGAAAACAATATGTGGCTCGCTACTACGGTTGGGGTCATAAAATACAATCAAAATACTGAAAGCGTTACACGTTACCTTCATCAGAATAATATAAAAAACACTCTCTCTAATAATGATACCCGAAAAGTATATTTAGATATTAAGGGGGATATCTGGATTGGTTCTTTTAACGGCTTAAATAAATACAACAAGGCAAATGACAACTTTGAACAATTGTATCTTAACCAAACAAAGAACGATAGTCTGAATACAAATAATGCAATAATCTCTATTTGCGAGGATAATAACTTTAATTTATGGATTGGTACTTTTGGAAATGGCCTTTGGAAATTAGATCGCCAAACGGATACCTTCTCTCCTGCTGCGATTAATCAACAATTGCCTAATCAAGTAATATATTCAATAGAAAATGATCTTGATGGTATTTTATGGCTTTCTACAAACAAAGGGTTAGTTGCATTTAACTCTCTAGAAAACACTATTAGGTGTTTTAGTGCTGAAGATGGATTACAAGGAAAACAATTTAATGTTGGTGCGTCTTTTTTATTAAACAATGGCAATTTAGCTTTTGGAGGAACAGAAGGCCTCAATGTTTTTAATGGTGTAAAAGCTATGCACTTCTTGCAAGAAAATCCAAATGTAAAAGTTACTTCTTTAACGCTCTATAATGAGTTTCAGAATGCAAATACTATGGATATATCGAACCAAGAATCCTTGCAATTACCTCCGCACCATAGAACTTTTAGTTTGGGATTTGTAGGACTCGATTATAATTATCATCACAATATAGAATACAGATATCGATTAAAGGGTTTTGAAGAACATTGGCATAAAAGTAAATCAACCAAAACAGTTATTTATTCAAATCTTTTGTATGGAAATTACTCTTTCGAAGTTCAATGTAGATATAAAGGACAAAAATGGGGTGAACTAACAAAAATTGAAGTACTGTTACAGGCCAATTATTGGGAAACACTTTACTTTAAACTTTCAATTGCTTTATTAATCGCACTTGCGCTCGTAGGTATTTACTATATCTATGTGAGGAATTTGAAAAAGCAGAAAGAAATGCTTGATCAGATGGTAAAAGAACGTTCTCAGGCATTATTGGCAAAAGAAATGGACATTCTTGAAATGAATAATCAAAAAGCTGAATTAATAAAAGAGGCTTTAGCAATGCGAGAAAAAGAATTAACCACACATGCATTACGCCTCGTTCACCTCAACACTTTAATTGATCATATTGATAAAAAATTAGAGTCAATCCAAAAAACTCCAGAAGAATTTTCCCCATCAAAAATAAATAGTATTCGAAGGGAAATTAAAGAAGTTGATGACCTTGAAAAAGATTGGAAAGTTTTAAACTCTCTTTTTGCAGAAGTACATAAACCTTTTATTGAGACCCTAACTAAAACACACCCTACACTTACAGAAGGTAACATTAGAATGTGTTATTTGATAAAATTGAACATGTCGAGTAAAGATATTGCTTCTATAATGGGAATTTCTTCTAATAGTGTAAAAGTAGCTAGAAAGAGGTTACGGAAAAGGCTAGAATTAGAAAGTGATGACAGTTTAGAAGAGTACATTATGAAAATGGGACAATAAAAAAAGGCCAACGATTTTACTTCGTTGGCCTTTCCTTTTTGAGATCAATTACTGATCGTTTGGTTTTTTATCAACAACAGGTCTTTGATCTCTGTTAGCCAACTCCCATGCTGTTGCAAAAACTAGCTGAGCTCTTTTTGCCATAGGTCCAAAAGTAATTTTATCTACTGTATCTGTTGGTTGGTGGTAATCTTCGTGCGTTCCATTAAAATAGAAAATTACAGGAATACCATGTTTTGCAAAGTTATAATGGTCTGAACGGTAGTAATATCTGTTCGGATCGTCTTTAGCATTGTACTTGTAATCTAAAGTAAAATCAGGAAGATATGTTTTTGCAACTTCTTTACTAATTTTATCAAGATCACTTGATAACATGTCAGATCCAATAACATACACAAAGTTTTCTTGCTCTTTATGTGCATCATCTCCCCTGCCAATCATATCGATATTTAAATCTGTAATTGTATTCTCTAACGGGAAAACAGGGTTTTCAGAATAATATTCAGAACCTAAAAGTCCTTTTTCTTCACCTGTAACTGTCATAAATAGAATAGAACGTCTCGGTCCTTTTCCATCTTTTTTTGCTTGTACAAAAGCATCTACTATTTCTATTAGACCCGTAGTACCAGAACCATCATCATCTGCACCATTGTGGATTTTACCATCAATAATACCAACATGGTCATAATGAGAAGTCACTACTAAAATTTCTTCTTTTAAATCTGTTCCTTCCATAAAGCCTAATACATTTTCTGTAGGCATTACTCTAGATTGATATTTTGCATCTATGGATACATTAAATACACGACCTGTTGCTGCAGATTTAGCCGATTTTAAGGCTTTAGCAATTGTCTTATTTAATTTCTTAGTATCTATTTCAAATGCTTCGTAAAAAGAAGAAGGCTTACCGAGCATTAAACCAAAGCTTTTCGCATTATCAGTTTCTGTTGGTTTTTTAAAAGATAAACTACCTTTCTTTATGTAACTACCGTAACGTTGAATTTGTGTATTAAAATCCTCGTCAGAATTAGGAAGAATAATAGCAAATGCCGCACCTTGTTCTGCTGCTAATTTTGCTTTTCTTCTTAGGCCATTCATTTTATTAGAAGCACCATATTCTTCTGGTGTTTTTTCAAAAAAGATTACGCCTTTATCTTTTACATCAAGGCCTTTGTAATCGTTTACCTCATCAGTAATTTCTCCATAACCTACAAAAACTACTTCAGCGTTTTCTTCAATTGAGAATTTACCATAGGGGAAAATATCTTCGAATAGATTTAAAGTATATCCATTCGTTTTTAAATAAAAATGAGAATATTTTTGTTGGTATAAATCAAATTGTTGGAAATAAGGATTAGGTACATCTTTAACTGGACCAACTAACCCTTGTTGCATAAAATATTTTGCAATATAATCTGCAGCCATTTTTTGTCCTCTTTCTCCTGTTTCTCTTCCTTCGTATTCGTCCGAAGCTAAGATTGAAAGGTGACTTTTAAGATCTTCTTGAGTAATTGTATTCATGTATTTCTCTACATCAGCTTTATCTGATGAGAGTTGAATGTCTTGTGCATTCAATGAAGACATTGCCATTGTTAAGGCAGCGGTGATTAAGAAGTTTTTTTTCATTAAAAATTGAACGGTATAAGAGGTTTAAATGTAAATTGTAGTAGAAAGTAGCTAGTATTTCCGTTAAGGAACTGGAATAGTGTGAGCATCTTTAGGAGATGATAAAACAATCATTGATTGTAGATCATCTACCTCTTTAATTTCACTTAATTTATTTAAAAGAACTCTCTGATATTCTTCTATATCTGTAGTGATTACTTTTAATAAATAATGACTATTACCAGTAACATGATGACATTCTATTACTTCAGAAATTTGATCAACTTGTTTTAAAAAAGAAGTATGATTTTCTTGATTATGCTTCTCAATTTTGACGTTCACGAAAGTTGTAACACCTAAGCCTAATGCTTTTGTATTTAATTTTGCGTGATAACTCTCAATAATACCTGAATTTTCAAGTTTTTTTACACGCTCTAACGTAGGCGCTGGAGACAAGTCAATCTCTTTAGATAACTGAGCGTTAGTTATCTTGGCTTGTTTTTGTAGTATATCTAAGATTCTTCGATCGGTCTGATCGAGTCTTAAAACTGCTTTCTTTAACGTTGACATTTTTGATTGTTTGTTATTTAAATATATATGTGTTGTTATTATGTTAGGTGCAATTTATTATAATATTTTGTTTTATACGAATTTGACCAACTAAAATTTCGGACAGATTGGTAATACAATACTTAAACACTATAAAACTACTAAGGTGTATTTTTGCTTTTTTGATAGTTTATATAATTCAAAATGCCATAAAAATAACTATTTGCCACTTCTATAACACGTGGAGCAATTTTTCCTTCAGCATAATTATTATTATTCAAGCCCTTGAGCTCGTCAACATTATCTTGTAATAGCGGTTCTCCATAGCACATAGGACTATTTAACAACCTACAGAGTCGTAAATTTCTAGCATAGATACCCGTACCTAACGGAAGACCTACCACCTTTAAATATTTTGGTTCAGTAATAGGATCTACAGCTGGCACTTTTAAATAATCGACAAATTCATCCATTATAAACTTACTTAGGTAGTAAGAATCTTTTGTATAATCACTTACCAAAATACGAAGAAAATCATACCTATCTCTTTTAGATGCAAGTTCATTTTTCATAAAAGAACCTGGCACAAACACCATACTAAAATTTCTTTCTGTGGGCTTCTTCCAACCTACATTTAATTCATCAGCATTATAATGAAGAACAACCGTTACATCAGGTTTAAAATAATTTATATTTTCTGCCCTTATTTCAAGGTCATCTTGTAAATAATATTGGCGGTAAATTCTTGATTCAGGAGCATGATTTATAACATGTAACATCTGCTTTTTAGTTAGCTTCTGTTCATGTAGTTTTGAACGTAAATATCTTTTTTTCCAAGATTGATAAGGAACTTTTGAGGCTCCAGTATTTCCTGCTATATCTCTAGTAAGGTAAACTTCTGCACCGTATTTGATTAATGAATCTCTTAAAATATAAGCCGTTGTCAGAGTAAGGTCTCCCTCTTTAAGGTTAACTTTTGATCCATCTTCTAACTTCATTTCCAAAAACCTTCCTTCAATTTTTGCCATATCCATATCTGCAGCAATATGACCAGGGTCTATTGCTATACGAATTCCCGAAAGTGGTTTCATGATTGAGGTAGGAACAAACGTTGTAATGCTTTTTAATATGTTTACCGTTTGTTTAAATTCTTGTGTAAATGGCTTTACTCCTTTTGATTGATACACTTCATACTGAAATGATCTATCACCATATTCAAAAACATCTTTTAAAGTACTTAGTTCGTTCCACCCAACATAAAATTCTGCAATACCCTGCTTTCTATGTTGAGGTGATGGATATATTGTAATCCCCCTATTCGTAATAGAAAAATACTCGTAAAGGTGAGGACTTTTAACTAAATACTTTTTTGCTCTACGTTTATAGTATTGTGCTAATTGAGAGTTCATTTGAGCATAAGAAGCCACTCCACTTAGTAAAAAACTAAGTAAGAAAGTAAGCATGATATGTCCAAATTTTAACTTCATTTATGGGAGTAAAAGTATTTGTCTGAGATGTGAATTATTTTTTAAACCTGTAAATATAGGTATAAGAAAAAAGTTAATGATATAATATATAAAATCTCATCACTTTATGTTGAATAATCTATAGTATTATCAAGATATAAACGATAAAACTTATATAATCTGCATAGGTACCACTTATTTTTTTGATAAAAAGTGAAATTTCAATCAAAATAGATACTAAATCAATTTATTATTTATTGTTAACTAGTTGATAAACTTTACTGTATACTTTAATTGTCAGTAAAACCTACTGTAATGAATCGTCAATTTTAAACATAAAAAAGTCACCTATTCCTTTAAAATAGATGACTTCTCTTTTATTTGAGGATGATTAGTAGTTATACTAATTCCACAGAATATAATTTTTGGTGCAATAAATTAAGTGCTTGATTCTTATATTGAGTTGGAATCAATACAGAAATATTACTCTTACTTCCACCATATGATATCATACGAATTGGTAAAGATTCCAATGCATCTACTACAGAAGATACCACTTTAGAATCTTCAACTAAAAGTTGACCAACAACACATACAATTGTTTGATCAGTGTCAACCTCAACACAACCAAAAGCCTCTAAATCTTTTACTATTGCTTCAAGATTTTCATCATTATCAATTGTAAGTGATACGGCTACTTCAGAAGTAGTAATCATATCAATTGGCGTTTTGTATGTTTCGAAAACCTCAAAAACATTCTTTAAGAAACCGTACGCCATTAACATTCTACTTGAACGTATTTTAATTGCAACGATTCCATTTTTTGCCGCAACAGATTTCACTGGAATTGATTCATCAGAAGTTGGTCCGATAAGAGTTCCAAATGCTTCAGGCTGCATGGTATTTTTTAGACGAACAGGAATATCTTTCTTTTGTGCAGGTAATACTGCTAAAGGATGAAGAATTTTAGCACCAAAATATGCTAATTCAGCAGCTTCATCATACGTTAAGCGTTCAACTGCTTTTGTACCTTCAACAAAACGAGGATCATTGTTATGCATTCCGTCAATATCAGTCCATATTTGAACTTCAGTTGCTTCAATACATGCACCAATAATGGATGCTGTATAATCACTCCCTCCTCTTTGTAAGTTATCAACCTGACCAAATTCATTAGTACAGATATAACCTTGTGTAATAAATAGATCAGTTGCTGGGTAAGTTGCAAGAACCTCTTTAATTCTAGATTCAATTTCATCGTACATTGGTTCCCCATTTTCTGTACGCATAAAATCTAAAGCAGGAATTAAAGCTGCATTTAAGCCTTGTTCAGCTAAATACATGTGCATTAATTTTGTAGAAATCAATTCACCTTGAGCATGAATTTCTCTTTCTTGAACTCCAGAAAAAGAAGCAACATCATAAGATCTTAATAAAGCGTATTTTCCTTCCATTAATTCATTTGCCTCAGCAATAGAATTTTCGTTTTGAAGAAGCTCATAAATGTGTTTATCATATTTAGGACGAAACTCCTCTACAAGCGACGCAACTAAAGTCTTGTCTCCTGCATAATAAGCATCACAAATACCAACTAAAGAGTTTGTAGTTCCAGAAACTGCTGATAAAACAACAATCTTAGACTCGCCACCTTTTACTAGACTTGCTACTTGGATCATTCTTTCTGCTGACCCTACTGAAGTTCCTCCGAATTTGTAAACTAACATCGCACTAACACTTTATATTTTTCTGTATTGTTATCTAATTAATAATACAAATATGATAGGTACTTGCCTCTAGAAGAAATAATAACGTTTAAAATACCTAAATAACACAATCTGTTATAAATAAAACAATCAACAACTTTCTACACACATTCCAAACAAATCGTTATAAATAACCATTTTTAATTATAGTGATGAATATTACCTAAATTTGTAATCGATAATCACCATAGCCAATATTTTTTTTAAAGACTTTTGTGATGTGTTATTTAAAGAGCTAATTGTATTATCACTTTCAATATGAAAAACTTACTCATAATTTTCACTTTTATAGGATTGTCATTCACTTCTTGTGATTCTACGCATACTACTTCATCAGAAAATATTGCGTACGCAGTCCCTACTGGAGAATTTGGAGACATTCAATCTCCAATTAATATTTTATCTACTTCTGTTGAAGGAGTTAAGAAATCGAAATTAAATTTGGATGTACACTGTAATGCTGTAGAAAATACAGGACACTCTGTACAACTTGACTTTGACAGTACTTCTCAACTAGTTTATGATGATGTTAGTTACAATTTTAAACAACTACATTTTCATACTCCATCGGAACATCAGATTGATGGTATTACTTACCCTATGGAAATGCATATGGTAAACGTACTTCAAAATGATTCTTCTGATAAACCACATTATTTAGTTATTGGCGTTTTATTTAAAATGGGAAAAGAAAATAAATTCTTGAATGAGTTTATTAATCGTATTCCTAAAGACCATACTGGTATTGTTAGCGTTAATAAGAATGAAGTTAATTTAGAAGACCTTTTTGGGAAATATGGTTGTGAAGAAATGAAGCATTATTACCATTATAATGGTTCTTTAACTACTCCTCCATATACAGAAACTGTATCTTGGCACATCAATCAAATAATTTTTGAAGCTTCTGCGGAGCAAATTCAAATAATTAATAAGATTGAAGGAAACAATGCTAGACATATTCAAGCATTAAAAGGAAGACATGTAGAAAAAGAAGATTTATTAGTTTCTTCAGTAAGATAACTAAGTAATCTTTATCTAAATATTATATCAAGAGGCTGAATATTAAATTCGGTCTCTTTTTTTGTTTAAAATTTTCTTATCACATTAAAAATTTTAAATTTATATCTTAAACTACTAGAATTTTTAGTACAACTATATGCAATTAGGCGTTCTATCTCGAACATATCATTTATCACAAATCATTTTAGAAAATAATAATTCTGAAGAAGATGTAATTAAATATTACAGCTCTTTTAAAGATTTCTTTAGTTCTGAAGTTATACCCAACGTCTTATTTATTGACGATACTTTAATCAATTTCGATTCGATAAAAAAGGAAATTAGACAGGTTAAAAAGAAATCTTCTGAGGTGCAACTCGTTGCTATTTCTAATGCGAATGATATAGATTATGCTGATGCACTTATAGATTGTGGTTTTGATTTTTATCTGCTTAATAATGATTTCTTTTTTAAAAGATTGCAAAAATGCTTAAATTCAGTGAGACACAACTTTTTTCAGTTACATGCCTCTACAGAAATAAGTGATATAATTAAGGGTGATTCTGAAGAAATTAAGAAAGTTTTTGAAGTAATTAAGAAGGCTTCAACGACAAAAATTAATGTAAATATTACTGGAGAAACAGGAACAGGTAAAGAACTTGTTGCACAAGCCATACATAAACAGTCTACTAGAAATCAGAACCCTTTTATTGCCGTTAATATTGCTGCAATACCCAAAGATTTGATAGAAAGCGAATTATTTGGCCATGAAGAAGGTGCTTTTACTGGTGCCACAAAACGTAGGTTGGGTAAATTTGAAGAAGCCAAGAATGGGACTCTCTTTCTAGATGAAATTGGTGAGCTATCTCTTGATTTACAGACTAAGTTACTTCGAGTTTTACAAGAAAACGAAGTAACACGGATTGGTAGTAATGAAGTTATAAAAACAGATATTCGGTTAGTTACTGCTACACATAAAAACCTTAGAAATGAAGTCTTCGAAAATAAATTTAGAGAAGACCTTTATTATAGATTACTAGGTTTGCCTTTAAATATACCTCCTTTAAGAGAGCGTAAAGGTGATATTTTAAATTTAGCAGAGCTATTTATAGAGGAAGCTTGTATTTATAACAAGATTACTCCTATTAAAAAATTACATGCCGATGCACAAAGAAAATTAGTAACGTATCATTTCCCTGGTAATGTCCGTCAGTTGAAATCTTTAATAGAGCTTTCTGTTATAATTTCTGATTTCAAGACCATAAGAGCAAGTGATTTGTTGATAGAAAATGAAGAAATTGAAGATATTTCACTCAAAAAAGAGCGTACTTTAGAAGAATATAACATAGAGATTATTGAATATTTTTTGAAAAAGTACAAAGGAAAGGTGAACTTTGTATCAGACAAACTTGAGATGAGTAAGTCTAAAATTTATAAATTGATTCAAGAAAAGAAATTATCCAAATATTAACATCAGCCTAATTACTATGAGTACCCCACAAAATAATAAGATGTACGACCTGTCTCAGTTAGAATTATTATCTAGAGGAGACGACTCATTTATTACTAAAATGCTCGATTCTTTTAATTCTACACTAAAAGAAGGCATTTCTGGTATTAACGAAGCAAAGAAATATAATGATTGGGAAAACTTGTCTAAGCAAGTCCATAAGTTAAAGCCCTCAATGCAAATTCTTGGTGTCAATTCACTTAAAGATTTAATCTGTTCTTTAGAGAATGACTACAAAACAGAAAATTTTAATGAGAACAGTTTGATTGAGAAAACTGATGCTTTTCTTGAAAATTGTAGAACTTTGTTAATACAAACACAGCAAATTTTACATAAATAATGTAAAAACTGACATGTGTCACTATGAGGGTAAAACTATCTATATATTTTTGTAGATCGTTTAATAATTATACCACTCTCATGAAAAAAATAATTTTCAGTGATTTAGCACCATCTCCGCTAGGTCCTTATTCTCAAGCTACTTTATCAAAAGACACTCTTTACGTATCTGGTCAAATAGGTATTGATCAGTCTACAGGTAATTTCATTAACGATTCTATTGAAAATGAAACACACCAAGTAATGAAAAACTTAGGCCATGTCTTGGCTGCTGCAAATATGACTTTCGAGGAAGTTGTAAAATGTAGCATTTTTGTACGTGATATGGATGATTTTGCTAAAATCAACTCTGTATACGCTACCTACTTTAAAGAAGAAACAGCCCCTGCAAGAGAAACTGTACAAGTTGCTCGCTTACCAAAAGATGTGGGTATAGAAATATCATGTATAGCCGTAAAGTAATTACGGTTTATTACATATAAATATTAGCATTTATCACAGGTCATCTATTTATTTTGACCTGTGATAAAAAAATAAACGAGAAATTATAAAACCACCATTAAAATCAAATGACAAATTCGATTTACATTAGCACAGCTGAGCCCAATAGTGGTAAAGCTTTAGTTGCTTTAGGTATTTTAGAGAATTCACTAAGAAAAAGTTCTAAAGTAGGATTCTTTAAACCAGTTATCGGGGACTATCAATCAGGAAAAGGAGATGAACATATTTCTTTGGTCATCGAACATTTTGGATTAAACCTAACTCACGAAGAAGCTTACGGTTTAACTTTAAAAAAGGCTAACGAGCTAATATCACAAGGTAAAAAAGACGAAATGCTAGAGATTGTTATCTCTAAGTATAAGAAATTAGAAGAGCGTTTTGATTTTATTTTAATTGAAAGTAGCGATTACAAAAATTCAATTACATTAGAACATAGCCTTAATATTGAGTTTGCTAAAAACTTAGCATCTCCAGTGTTGGTATTAACCAATGCAAATAATAAATCTGTTCACGAGTGTACTGATGCTCTTAGAGTATCTATTGATGACTTTAGTTCTAATGACTGTAAGGTTATTGGTGCTGTAGTTAACCGTGTTGAAGCAGATATCATAAATGAATTAAATGTAGTTCTTGCAGATAATTTTGCTCAGGAAGAAATGCTGTTAGCAACTATTCCTGGCGACGAAAGAATCTCTAGCCCTACTATTAGAGATATAGCAGAACATTTAAAAGCTAAAGTTTTATACGGAGAAGATAATTTAGATGTACTTGTAGACAATATCACTATTGCTGCAATGCAAATGCAAAACTTCTTACCTAAAGTAAAACCTAATTCTTTAGTTATCACACCAGGTGATAGAGGTGATATTGTTTTAGGAACAATTTCAGCTCACCGTTCTCAAAGTTACCCAAACATTGCAGGTATTTTATTGACTACAGGTTTAGCGCCAGATGAGTCGATTAAACGTGTAATTGAAGGTATGCAAGACATGATCCCTGTACTTTCAGTAGATCATAACACATATGTTACTGCAAATGATGCTAACGAAGTAACAGCATCTATGCGTGCAAATGATTTAACGCGTATTTCTTATGCAAAAGAGTTATTTGCGAAGCATGTAGATAACAAGTTATTAGATAACTTGCTAAGTACAGTTAAGGTGGAAGGAATGACACCTAAGATGTTCCAATACATGCTTACACAGAGAGCGAAACAGAAAAGATCAAGAATTGTTCTTCCAGAAGGAAACGATCCAAGAATCTTAGAAGCTTCTGCTATCTTAGCAACTCAAAATATTGTAGATATTATCTTATTGGGTAAAGAAGAAGAAATAATTGACGTTGCGCGTAACAACCACGTTAATATCGACTTCTCTCAAGTAGAAATTATCGACCCTGTAAAATATTCTAAATTTAATGAGTATGTAAATACTCTTTACGAATTAAGAAAGCATAAGGGAATGAACTTAGATATGGCAACTGATGCAATGTCT